>NZ_JANRHO010000005.1:0-160779 GCF_024733715.1 Thermophilibacter sp. ET337
GCATGCAACGGGAGTCAAAACGAATTCGTTGGTCACGATAACGTGGTCGACTTTGTTTCCGTTATAGCTCAGCGTTCCGCTGGCTGAAGGATTCTCGTCTGCATCCACTGTACCATCAGCATCGGTAATGCTTATCAGCTTTACACCATTAGGCAGAATGCTTGTCGAGGAATCGCCCTCTACCGTTGTTTCCTCGGTCACCGTGTACTGGGTGCCTTCGGGGAGGCCGAACCACTTTATTGTCTCTCCTGCCTTTATATCTTGCTTGTAGGTGTAAGTGAGGCTCTCCCCCTCGGTTTGGCTGAGGTCCAGACCGAACTCACTACTAGTCGGCGTGTTCTCACCCGACATCGTCTGAGCTTTTATCAGAGATAGGTCCTCTTGGGTCGTGCCCCCCGGGAACACAAAGGTGAACGCAATCCTGTAAGTTTCTTCCTTGCTTGGAGCTCCAAGTGCATCTGCGTTCTTGAGTTGCTTGGTCACCTCCAACGCCACTTTTCGCTCGTTTTCAATGTGTACGATGGTGGTACCCGTAAAGAGGTTGGTCAAATCTTTTCCCGACAGATCCTGACGCGGGTCGGTTTCGTGCGTAGCACATTGCTCGATCTTGAGCGAGGGAATTCCTTCATCCACAGTAAACGTGGTCTGCCCGTCAGCATCACTCACAGAATAGTCGAGAACCGCGCCCTTCTCGCCAGCGTAACTGAGGTGAAGAGCATTTTCATCAGCGGCTTTTTTCCAGCTATTCTTTGTGCCGAGCATCGGAGTCGCAATAATATCGTGCAGCGTCGCATCGATATCATCATCGACAGCGAACTGAATCATTGAACGGACTAGGCGACCCACGCCGCGTGTCACGGTTATTCCGTCATTCGCCACGCCTGCGTCAGCATACACGCCAGTGTTGTCAACAATCACCTTGGCAAGAGTTGCGTTGAGGGCATATCCAGCGGGAGCCGATGTCTCGCAAACCCAATACGTACCGCTTTTAAGACCGGAGAACACGACTGCGCCGTTGAGGTCAATGGAGTCTGTTCCCTTTGTGAGCTGGCGTGTAGTTTCGGTTTTCAGTGCGATTGCGTTGGGCTGCAGAGTGGCTGCGCCGTTCGGGCCTACGTCAACGGACTCGTTATTGTAGAGGCTAATATTCGCTCCGTTGACAGGGTTTCCCGCATCGTCGAGCTTTTGGACGATGAAGCGATTCAGAATATTTGGAACGTAAAGTCGCGCAGAAAACTGACGCTTGAACTCGCCCGAGTTCTGAATTTCCTGAGGCTCGGTTCCTGTTTCGAGAGCCTCGTCCAGGCTGCTGGAGCTGACATAGTAATACACGCCTCGATAGAGTTCTCCGTCTCTATCTCCGTCGTTACCGTCGAAGAACACATAGTCGAGTACATCCCCAGGAAGCCCGTCCACCTCAGCCTGATACGAGCCCGAGTAGGCCAATACGAACACGGCACCCGTTTCACGCGCCGCCTCAAGAATGTTCTTCTTGCTGTCATTCTCGAGAACGGTCCATCCGTCTACTGGATCACCATAGACCGGGCGCCAGTCGTTCTCTCCAAAGTACTTCTCGACAACGACAAACATGGTGCCATTCTGCATTTGGTTATCTGTGAGCTTTACCCCACCAACTAGAGGATCGACAGACATCCTCGTGGTCACCTTCGAGAGTGCATAGGCTCCTGTTTCCCAATACTCGGACGGATCGGACTGGGAGCCCGAGAGGAGCAGTACTGATCCATCCTGTTCGACGAGTCGCATGTGGAACGGACCATAGGACCGATACCCGCTCGGAGTATTGACCTCCTCAAGAGTCAACTCACTGTAACCCTCTTTGTAGAGATCCTCGAGAGTAATTGGGAAGTCTTTTTTATCGGTGAGAACAACGTTTCCGCTACCGTCAGTCGTTGCCTGACAAATGGTATTGTTGCCGCTCTTAACATCAAAGATTACGTTGGAGATAGGGTCTCCCACCTGGTCAACCTTTTGGATATCGGTCTCTGGGATAGTCACGAGGTTGTACTTGAGCGACATGTTTGAGTCAGTGTTACCACGCTCGAGATAGAAGAAATCGAGGGTGTGGTAGGTATCATCCGCAAATGTGCCCCCAACGAAACGAGGATCGTTGTTTTCGGCATTAAAGAGGTTACGGAGCGTGGTCCTCTGATATACCGTTTCTTCATTGTCATACTTGTTGTTCCTATATCCCGGATCCTGCTCGCTCAGAGAGCTGTCATCGTAAATAACGACTCCGCCGGTCTCAAAGTTAATTTCTATCGATGTGGCGTTATGAATTCCTCCGAGGTCACCAACAAGAACGTCATCGATATAAATCCAGACGTCATCATCTCCTGAGAAGTTATAGGTCACCGCAACGTTTCTGTTTGCATCTGTATGGCCGCCATATCGCTGAGCAAAGCGCGTTGACATGGTCATGCCAAAGTAGTGATTTATAACTTCATCGGTTGATTTAATATTCCTTCCATCAACCTGTTCAGGTTGGAGGAATCCCAAACGCTCCTCAAAGACTTCCTCGCCCGTGTTGAACGGGAAGAACTGACCATCAGGCGAGGAGCCTCCCGCATCGACCCCACCCATGTTGTAAAGAACAAAGCTGCCGCTTCCTTCGCCATCAGGAACGAACTCAGCAAAGTTTTCTTTGCAGTCGTAGTAATAGTAGCCCTGTGAGTCTACCCTGAGTAGATTTGAGACATCCGAGTAGGCTGCCTTACCGTTAAACGACGTCGTATCGAAAAGATACGAGAGGGACTGGCTTCTTATTAGCGCGCTGCTTAGTACGGGATATCCATCTTCCCCCAACCTCGCTGAAACAATTCCTTCCCGTGGTTTAGCGCTTTTTGTCCAAAAGTTCACGTTGTCCTGATTGACTCCTCCGACAGGAACAGCCTCCCCCATCCCGGCGCCAAACTTTAGTGTTTTGTTGTTGTTAATGCCGCCATTAATCCAAGCCTGCCATTTCTTATATGCATCAGTACCTTCTGGCGGCCTAGAGAGGCCAATCGTACTGTTGTCAGGATCATCCTGTTCGGTCACCCAGTAATCAAATAGATTAATGGTCGTTCCGCTAGGGGTAACACCCTGAACCGTATACCTACCGCTAATCGCAGCCTGGGCAATAGAGGTCCCCGCAAAGAAACCGACTGCCGCCGTCATGAGCGCCGCTACAAACACGGTTAGCCGCAGTTTGTGAGAGGACTGGCGCCTCAGGTTAGTCCGGGAGAGGCACCCCCCTGTGGTGTTTTTCAGATGCGTCATACAGACCTCCTGGCTCTCTGGGCTACCCGCGCGCGGCATGACGGTCCCATATACAGCTAGATGCGTGACAGTCTAGACCATTCTCCGGGGACTTTCTGTAACTTTTCAGCAATAAGAAACGAAGCTGAAGGAACGTTCTGCTGGTAAACACCAGTATTATACCCCCCCCCACATATCAAAGATAGGCGTTATGTTCGCGGGGGGCTCATCTTGTTCGATTCGAACCTTCTGGAAGAAGACTGAAATCGGTCATGCCATTCACATGGGAATTTCTTCGGTCGGAATCGATATCTAATCGGAAAACTTATACATAGCCCTCTGATATCGACCAAGTCTTCAGGGGTGGCTCAATCAGCGTATACACCGACACCTTTAGACACACAACGGCTCGTCTCCATCATATCGACATATCTTTGAATTCGCTCGTGACGAGCCACTGCACAGTCGTTCTTCTCGAAAGCTTGGCCAATGGATCCTCTGGCTCGCGCTCTCATATATAAGATGGGTTTCCAGGTTGTCCTGCCACTCTGATCCGAACAGGTGCCACCCCATTGCCGACCAATCTTGCTGAATCTTACAGCTACAGAGTCGACTATATCGTCAACGGTCGCACAAAGCGTCTGTTGCCTTGTTCTCGCTTCGAGTTACGTTCTTGTTTTAATCTAGGCACCATCTACCTGCAAATTCGTTGGTGTTTACCAATGTATCGCTCTTGGTTTTCGATCACGTAGGCATCTCCCAAATTCGAATACGTCACTACAAATTGGGCGGTCGATTGTTAGTCGACCGCCCAATTCAAACAACGTTGGTGTATGCCTTGGCTACTCTGTCTCGACCTCGGGATCCTCAGCAGAATCCATGAGACGACGAGAGATGGCGTCACAGAGAAGGGCACCCACGACGGTCTTGGCATCCTCGATGCGCCCGTCCAGAACCGCGTCCACGAGCTCGCCAACCTCGACGAGGTCCACGTTGATGAACTCGTCCGCATCGGGGCTGGACTTGGAGAAGCTGAGGCCCGTGGCCATGTAGATGTGGATGAGCTCATCGCAGAAGCCCGCGGAGCTGGCGATGGTGGTCAGGTAGGCGATCTTCTCAGCCTCCATGCCGGTCTCCTCGAGGAGCTCGCGACTGGCGCACTCGAGCGGCTCCTCGCCAGGAGAGAGCTTTCCCGCAGGAATCTCCACCGTCACGCGACCAAGCGCTGTGCGGTACTGACGGACGAGACAGATGCGACCCTCGTCCGTGAGGGCGACCACTGCCACGGCGCCGGGGTGACGCACGACGTCGCGGATGGCATTGCGACCATCGGGCAACTGAACACGTAGTCGGTCAACGTTGAATATGCGACCAGTCCAGGCGACATCCTCAGTGAGAGGGCGCTCCGCGAGCGCCGCATCACGCGGGTCGTCATCGCCAAGAACGAGTTCACGTTCCTCAGGAGCTCCAGAGAGATGGTCTTGTCTGGCACGGTCTCCGTCATAGGTAAAGGCTGCTACGGAGTCGCGGATGTCATCCACGGCGTAGTCGAGGTCCGCGCGCGTAGGCTCTGTTACGTCATGGGCGGTGATCTTGTCGTTTTCGTCGGACATGTGGTCCTCCTGATTCTTGACTGGGCACCGGCGGCGCCGTGGGACTACTCTAGCCCAAGGCGAAGCCGTTGACCTATCTCAGTCTCTCCAAAAGCTCCCCGTATCGACCAACCACACCGTCTCTTAGTCGAACAAACTCAGGAATGTATCGACGAATAGTCACATCTACCAGCTGTTTTAGCAGTTGTTGGTCGTATACGTGTGAGTACGGTTACGGTCCCTCATCATTGAATACCACGTCTTCTCATCTGTGGGTCAGCTCGAGTGTCTGCAGTGCGGGATGTTGGTTATCGGATCCTCAGAGAGAGACATTCCGTCACGTAGCTTCTTTGCTCATACTAGAGGGGCTGGGATCCGTCGTGTCATCGACTCCTCTTTTGCGAGGATGGGTGATGCTCTATGCAATGTTGTCGAACAAGAGGGCTTTTGCGGCAACGCATCTCTGACCGACAAAGTGCTGCTAAGGCTGAACAGATTGCCTCAGTTCTTCTCTGCTCACAGACATTTGAGTTGAACTTGAGGGTTGTCTGAATGCCCAGATGATTGGTCCTTGTCGGTATCAACCATATCTTCGACCACATTGCACACCAGAAGATGAACATAGGTGTTGACACTCGAATATTCCGACGTAACTACGTATAATTGCGTTTGAGCAATCGAACATGCATCACCTGCGGTACCAAACACGTCTGGAGCATCCATGGCAGTAACAAAGAGGGAAGTCGCAGATCAGCTTGGCGTGGCCAAGCAGACGGTCGTGAACTACATCGACAGGCTGGGGCTCGCCCCCGAACACGTGAAGCGCGTCGGGAAGACGGACGTGCTCGATGACTTTGCCGTCTCAGCCCTGGCCGACGCCCTGGGCAAGAACATCCCGCTTCGCACCACCCCTGGCCCGGTGCCCGAGGAGGCCGTGCCCGCAATCACGCCCGATACGCGCGACTCCGTGATCTCCGCTCTTAACGGACGCATCGCTGACCTCAAGGAGCAGAACGACCGCCTTGTCTCCGAGCTTGCGGAGCTGCGCGCGTCACGTGAGCGCGAACTGGGAGAGCTGAGGGACCAGCTCGCTGCAGCCAACGACCGTGCCGCGCGCCTCGCCGACCGCGTGGCCGGCATCGCCGAGCGTCAGCAGGCGATGTCCGCCCTGCCGTGGTGGAAGCGCAGTGTGTTTGCGACCAAGCTCTTGTGCGCTGGTTCAGAGTAGGTTCGTTTTTATCGGTATTTAACTGGTACTATTCGATGGTCGACCATCGAGCAAAATAAGCATGCACCAAACAACGCCCGCGGGGCCGCCACTTTATGGAGCGGCCCCGGGGGCTCACTTGTTGGTATGGGGCGATTCCGGACGGTCCGGAATTGCAAAGCGTCCGGGAACACCCAAGACCAAACGGATTGCCATCAGTCTTGGGCGCGCCCGGACGATTTGACCTCACAGAACGTCCGGAGACGCCCAAAAGCAAGGCTGCTCGACCTCGTATCCAGCAACGCGCAAACGGCGTCTCAGACGGCCTCTCAGGGCCTCAGGCTACTTCACCGCGCGCAGGCCGATGTCGGTGCGGAACGTCTTGCCCTCGAAGTCAATGAGCTCGCAGGCCTCGTAGGCGCGGGCGCGCGCCTCCTCGAAGGTGGGGGCCACGGCCGTGACGTCGAGCACGCGGCCGCCGGAGGTGACGATCGAGCCGTCCTCGGAGACGGCGGTGCCGGCGTGGTAGACCGTCACGCCCTCGAGCTCCTCGGCCTTCTCGATGCCCGTGATGACCTTGCCCTTCTCGTAGGAGCCGGGGTAGCCGGCGGAGGTCAGGACCACCGAGACCGCCCAGTCGTTGTCCCAGGAGACCATGTCCGGCGTGAGCGTGCCGTCGTCGCAGGCCAAGAAGACGTCCACGAGGTCGGCCTTCATGCGCGGCAGGACCACTTGGGTCTCGGGGTCGCCAAAGCGGGCGTTGAACTCCAGCACCTTGGGCCCCTCGGGCGTAAGCATGAAGCCGCCGTAGAGGCAGCCGGAGTAGGTGATGCCCTCGGAGGCGAGCTCCGCGACCACGCGCTGCTCGACCTCGACCATCGTGGCCAGGTCCTCGGCGCTGACCAGGTGCTCCGGAACCGGGGAGTAGACGCCCATGCCGCCCGTGTTGGGGCCCTTGTCGCCGTCCAGGGCGCGCTTGTGGTCCTGCGCGGTGGCAAGCGGCACCACGGTCTTGCCGTCCGTGAGGGCCAGCAGCGAGCACTCAGGGCCCTCCAGCGTCTCCTCGACCACGACGGTGGCGCCCGCCTCGCCAAACGCGCCCGAGAAGCACTCGCGGACGCCCTCGAGGGCCTCGTCCAGCGTCTTGGCCACGATGACGCCCTTGCCGGCGGCCAGGCCGTCGGCCTTGATCACGATGGGGGCGCCGACCTGGCGCACGTAGGCCTCGCAGGCCTGCTGCTCGGTGAAGCTGCGGTAGGCGGCGGTGGGCACGCCCGCGCGGGCCATGACCTGCTTGGCGAACTTCTTGGAGCCCTCCATCTGGGCGGCGTCGCCGTTGGGGCCAAAGCACGGAATGCCCGCGGAGCGCACGGCGTCCGCCACGCCGGCCACGAGCGGCGCCTCGGGGCCAATGACCACGAGCCCGACGTTGTGCTCGCGGGCCCAGGTGGCCACGGCGACCGGGGACTCGGCGTCGAGCTCGACCTTCTGGGCCATGGCGTCCATGCCGCCGTTGCCCGGGGCCACGTAGAGCTTCCCGGCGCGGGAAGACTCGGCGAGCTTGACGAGAAGCGCGTGCTCGCGCCCGCCGGAGCCAAGAAGCAGGATGTCCACCTTCGCGTTGCTCATGTCTTTCCTCCTAGAACGGGCGGCCCGAGCGGCCGCGCTCTTATGAATCCCTCCCGACGCGCGGGTCGTCGTCGGGTGCTGTGGCCTCGTCCTCGCCGACCGTTCCGGCAGCGCGCCAGTAGACGTCTGCGGGGGCAAAGGCCACCGCCACCGCCCCCTGGCCCACGACCTTCTCGACCTGCGACGATGCGCTCACCGAGCCCAGGCGCCGCGCCTCGAACTCGTTGGTGTCGAGCGGCTTCTCGAGCGCGCGGAGTGCGCGGGCGTCGCCAGTCTCGATGGTGGCGTAGACGAGCTCGCCCTCGCTGGCGGCCACGGCGCTCATGGCGTGCGCGAGGCGCCCCGTGAGGTCAGAGAGCTCGCTGGAGCGCGCGAGCTGCGTCACCTCCCCGCGCGAGACGAGGTAGAGGCCTCGCTCGCCGGAGATCCTGATGCGCAGGCTCGACGTGGCGCGCCCGAGCAGGCCCGCCCGGGGCTTGCGGGAGCGCCTGCGGGCAAAGCGCGCGGCGACCGTGGGGATGACGAGCAGCCGGACGCTGCCGGCGAGGCGCTGCGCCTGCTCTACGGCCTCGTCGAGGGTCGCGCCGTCGGCCCAGTGGCACATCAGCCGAAAGATCACCATGCCCGTGGCCGCGGAGGCCGAGCCGGCGTCGATCACGCGCACGTCCGCCACGCCCTCGCAGGCCGCGGCGGCCTCGCGGGCGCACGTGACCACGGGCGAGAAGGACGCGCAGGAGTGCACCGAGACGATCTTGTCGTGCCCCTGGGCGGCGAGTGCGCGGTAGGTGCGCACGAGGGCCTGCGTCAGCGCGACCTCGTCGACGTGGCCCAGCGCGTCATGCGGGACGTCCTCGAGGACCGTGGCCTGGGCCCGCTCAAGGTAGACCGGGGGCAGGTCGCACCCCCGGTCGCACACGATTGTGAAGTTTCGCTCGAGCACGTGGCAGATCCGCCTAGTGCCAGTAGCGGTCGATGGTCTGCTCGCGGTCCGGGCCCACCGTGATGATGGAGACGCGCACGCCGGCGAGCTGCTCGAGGAAGTCGATGTAGTCCTTGGCCTCGCGCGGGAGCTGGTAGAAGTTGCGGACGCCGGAGATGTCGCACTTCCAGCCGGGCAGGGTCTCGTAGACCGGCTTGGCATGATAGAAGACGCTCTGGTGCTCGGGGACGGTGTGATACTCCACGCCGTCGCACTCGTAGGCCACGCAGACCTTGATCTCGTCCAGGCAGCCCAGGACGTCGAGCTTGGTGATGGCGAGGTCCGTGAGGCCGTTGACGCGGGCGGCGTAGTTCACGACCACGGCGTCATACCAGCCGCAGCGACGCTTGCGCCCGGTGGTCACGCCGTACTCGTGACCGACCTCGCCGAGCTTCTCGCCGATCTCGTCGAAGAGCTCGGTGGGGAAGGGGCCGGAGCCCACGCGGGTGAGGTAGGCCTTGGCGACGCCCAGGACGCGGTCGATGTTGGTGGGGCCCACGCCCGATCCGGTGACGGCGCCGCCGGCGGTGCAGTTGGAGCTGGTCACGAAGGGGTAGGTGCCGTGGTCGATGTCGAGCATCGTGGCCTGGGCGCCCTCAAAGAGCACGCTCTTGCCGCCCTCGAGCTGCTCGTTCAGGAAGAGGCTGCTCTCGACGATGTAGGGGCGGATGCGCTCTGCGTAGGGCAGGTAGGTCTCGCAGATCTGCTCGACGGTGTAGGTGGGCAGCTCGTAGACCTTGCTCAGGATGGGGTTGGTGTAGGCCAGCGCGCTCTCGAGCTTCTCGCGGAAGATCTTCTCGTCGAGCATGTCCTGGATGCGCAGGCCCGTGCGGTTCATCTTGTCCATGTAGCAGGGGCCCACGCCGCGCTTGGTGGTGCCGATGAGGTTCTTGCCGAGCTTCTTCTCATGGGCGCCGTCGAGGTCCTTGTGGTAGGGCATGACGATGTGCGCGTTGCCGGAGATCTTGAGGCGCTCGGCGGAGATGCCCTGCTCGGCGAGCATGTCGATCTCCTGGAGCAGGATCTCGGGGTCCACGATGCAGCCGTTGCCGATCACGGGGTAGGTGCCCTCGTACATGACGCCGGAGGGGACCTGGTGAAGCGCCAGCTTCTTTCCGTTGGCGATGACCGTGTGGCCGGCGTTGGCGCCGCCTGCGTAGCGGCAGACCACGTCGAAGTCGCCGGAGATGAGGTCGGTGACCTTGCCCTTGCCCTCGTCGCCCCACTGAGTACCCACGAGCACTGATGCGGACATGTGCGCCCTTTCGTCGCGTTTCACATACGGGCTCATTATACGGCAGGCGCGGCGCGCCGGAGGCGGGACGCCGGGGCGCGCTAGTCGTGGAAGGAGTCGACCTCGACGAACTTGGTGGAGCCGGGCAGGAAGGTCAGCGGGATGTCCGCGAGGGCGCCCGAGCGGTTCTTGGCGATGATGAAGGTGGTCTCGTTCATGGCCGGGCGGTCCTCGCGCGCCGCCTCGTCCTCGTTCATCGAGCGGTCGAGCAGGGCGACGATGTCGGCGTCCTGCTCGATGGAGCCGGACTCGCGCAGGTCGGAGAGCTGCGGGCGCTTGCCGGTGCGGTTCTCTACGGTACGGTTGAGCTGCGAGAGCGCCACGACAGGCACGCCCAGGTCCTTTGCCATGATCTTGATGCCGCGGCTCATCTCAGAGACCTCGGTCGCGCGGCTGTCCGCGCGGCGCTGGCCGGCGGGCGGGGAGATGAGCTGCAGGTAGTCGATGATCACCAGGCCGAGCTTCTTGCCGTGCAGGATGCGGCGGGCCTTGGCGCGGATCTCGGTCACCGTGGTGCCGGGGGTGTCGTCGATCATGATGTCGAGCTGCGAGAGGTCGTTGGTGGCCTGGAGGATCTGCGGCCACTGCTCGTTTCTGATGCGCGCGGAGCGGATCTCCTGCAGGCCCACGCGCGCGTTTGCGGCAAGCAGGCGCTGCGCGATTTCGACCTTGGACATCTCGAGAGAGAACATCGCCACGCTGGCCCCGGCAAAGGCGGCGTTGGTCATGAGGTTGAGCGCGAACGAGGTCTTGCCCACGCCCGGGCGCGCGCCGATGACGACCATCTGGCCGGGACGCAGGCCGAGCAGGCAGTCGTCGATCTTGGGGAAGCCGGTGAGGACGCCGAGCGGGCCGTCGTGGTTGGCAGCGTTGGCGCCGAGCTCCTCGTAGAGGTCGGCCATGATCTCCTCGAGGGACTGCTCGCTCGCGTGGACGTCGCGGTTGGTGACGTCGAGCAGCATGCGCTCGGCGCGGTCCACGACCTCCTTGGTGTCCTCCGGCGCGTCGTAGGCGAGGGCGGTGATCTGGGCGGAGGCGCTGATCATCTTGCGCAGGGTGGTGTCGCGGTGCAGCATCTCGATGTGGCGCCGCCAGCCCACCAGCGCGAGCGAGTTGTTGCCCAACCCCAGAAGGAAGCTCCGGCCGCCCACGCGCTCGAGCTCGCCGGCGCTCTTGAGGTAGTCCGCCAGCGAGATGGTGTCAATGGGCATGTTCTTGTCGAACATCTCGCGCATCGCAACAAAGACGGTGCGGTTGGAGGGGTAGTAGAAGTCGTCCGGCTCGAGGTCGATGAGGCACTCCTGAAGCGCCTCCGCCGAGACCATCATCGCGGAGAGGACCGAGGCCTCGGCCTCCGGGTCCTGCGGCATGACGGCGTTCTCGTTGGCGGTCATGCGGGTGGGGTTCACGTCATAGCCGCTCTGCGCCATGGTCGCTCCTCGACGGGACGTATTCCTACGGGTGATAGGCAGCGAGCCTGCGGCTCTCCCGGGGGCGGGCGAAAAGACGTTGGCTCGGGTCTTGGGACTCAATTGTGGCAGCACGTTCCGAGTCCCTGTCAAGAGGCAATTTCTCTCAAGCAACTCTCAACCACGGCATGTCGAGAAGAGACTCCGTCTGACCGGGTCTTTCTTCCTTTTCGACGTTTTCATCATTTTTTTCGCGGGTATCAACGAAGAGTTTTCAACAATTCTGAGCCGCTCACGTGGGCCCAAACAGCCGTACGAATAACGTTTTTTACGGCTGGCTGACGTGTTAGTTTGCAGAGAAACCGCAGGTAGTCGCCCCTGTTTTGGGCGCAACGCAAAAAGGAGGCCCAGGGTGCCTTCAGCTACCCTGGGTCTCCCTTACCTTATCCTGACCTGCGCTTCTTGTAGAAATGCGCAGGTAAATCAGGTGTGGTCGAAAAGTGCTCGACCCTACTCCGCGGCCTCGGTGGTCTCGGCCTCGGCCTCGACGGCCTCCTCGACCTCGACGACCTCCTCGACGGTCTCCTCCTCGGTCACGCCCACGAGGACGTTGACCACGGCGGTGATCTCACGGTAGAGGTTGACCTCGACGGCGTGCTTGCCGGAGGTCTTGAGGTTGTTGCCGCGGCCGACGCGCTTGCGGTCGACCTCGATGCCGAGCTGCGCCTTGATGGCGTCGGCGATCTGGGCGGGGGTGACGGAGCCAAAGAGCTGGCCCTCCTCGCCGATCTTGGCGTCAACGGTCACCGACTTGCCATCGAGAGCGGCCTTGGTGGCCTCGGCGGCGGCGATGCGATCGGCCTCGCGCTTCTCGATGTTGTGGCGACGCTCCTCGAGCTGCTTGATGTTGCCCGGGGTGGCAGGCTGGGCGATCTTGTTGGGGAACAGGTAGTTCTCCGCAAAGCCCTGAGCGACGTCGACGATGTCGCCCTCGCCGCCCTTGCCCCGAAGCTCACCCAAGAGGATGACTTTCATGGGATACTCCTTCGGTCAGCCGGCCTGGGCCGGCTCCTTGTCCTGATTCGCGGCGTCGTCCCCGCCGGCGTCCCCGCCCCTTCTGAGGTGGCGGAAGTCCGCCCAGACGTCAACGACTCCCACGACGGTCAAAACGACGAACTGCACTTCGAGATAGAGCGCGAGCGCCCCGAGAAGGACCCGGGAGAGGCTCCCGACGCCCTTTTCCCGCATGAACCACGCGAGAACCGCGGCTCCCTGCACCGCGAACGCGAACCTCAGGGCCATGGCCAGGTTGGCCGAGGCCATAAGCATCGCGTCCGGTGCGCTCGGGACGGTGAGCGCCACGGCGAGCGCTCCCGCCGTCGCGACGAGCACCGCGACGACCCACAGGGGGACGTCGTAGGCGTCGAGCGACGGCACCTGCCGGCCCTGCCCCGAAAGGGGCGCCCTCAGAAGCCTCACGCCCACGTGGGCGAACATGCCCTCGGCAAAGCCGATGGCCACATACGCCACGGGCCAGAAGAACCTCATGAGGGAGGCCGCGGACTCGATCTGCGCGGAGACGGTCGGGGAGGCCTCGGTGAGCGACTGACGATAGGTCTCGATCAGCGACACCATGGTCTCGTTGAGCGTCATGCCGCGCGTCGCGGAGATGACGGCGTCGGCGCCGAGGTGCGCGGCCACGATGACCGCCACGCAGGCGACGCTTCCGCCGGGCGTCAGGCGTCCCGCCCAGAAGGCGGCCGCCACCACGACGCCGGCGAGGCTCGTGATGACGGAACCGGCGAGCGACGAGACCCCCAGAGGGAGGCTCACCGCCGCGGCCGCCGCGGCCGCGAGGACCGCGCCCGGTGCCATTCCGCGGACCCCGGCGCACATCGCCGACAGGACGATCCCGTATGCGACGAGCGCTGGGGCGAGAAACGACGTCGACGTCGCGCTGAGCGCGCCGCCGATCGCGCAGAGGACGAATGCCTTGGGAAGCGCCCGGGCCAGCGGGCCCTTGTCGCCGCCCTCGGAGGCGTTGCCGCCCCGTACGATCTGGCCCGCGCGACGAGCGTCCGAAGCTCCCGTGGGAGCCGCGGGACGACCGTTGTTGGACCATGCACCCATCATGCGCGCGCTCTTCTCACGTGCTCGGTGCCCTTAGCCGCGGTTGCGGCCGCCGCGGCTGGAGACCACGGGAACGGTGTAGGGCAGAAGCGCCATCTCACGAGCGCGCTTGATGGCAAGCGCGATGTCGTGCTGGTGCTGCGTGCAGGCGCCAGTGACGCGGCGCGGCTTGATCTTGCCGCGGTCGGTCATGTACTTGCGGAGGAGCTGCACATCCTTGTAGTCGATGTACTCGGTCTCCTCCTTGCAGAACTGGCAGTACTTGCGACGCGGCTGGCGCTGAAAATCCTGCTTCTGCTGAGCCATGTCTTGTTGCCTTTCTGTGGGCGGCGCGAGGCCGCCGGATGATTAGAACGGGATGTCCTCGTCGTAGACGTCGGTCGACGGCGGGGCCTGGACGGGAGCGGGCGCGGGATTCGCGAACCCACCCTGCTGCGCAAACTGCGCGGGCGCGGCGGCGACGGGTGCCGAGTAGGAGGGAGCCTGCTGGAACTGGGCCCCTCCGGCCTGCTGGAAGCCACCGGCATCCTGCTGGTAGCCGCCCTGCTGGCCCCTCGAGCTGAGGAACTCGACCTCGTCGACGACGACCTCGAGCTTGCTGCGCTTCGAGCCGTCCTTGCTCTCCCAGGAGCTGTAGCGAAGCTTGCCCTCGACGGCAACCTTCGTTCCCTTGGAGAGGAAGCGGGACAGAGGTTCGGCGCGCGCGCCAAACACCACGCAGTCGACGAAGTTGGGGTAGTCCTCCCACTCGCCCGTCTGCGGGTTGCGACGGCGGTCGTTCACGGCCACGCCAAACGAGAGAATCTGCGTTCCGCTGCCCGTGACCCTGAGCTCGGGGTCCCTCGTGAGGTTGCCCGAGATGTTGACCCTGTTGATGCTCATAGCCTCACTCCCTCTCCTCGGCGGGCCGTACGGCCCGCGCGTCCATGACTAGTCCTTGTCGACGCGGCGCACGACCATGTGGCGCTTGACGGCGTCGTTGATGCGCAGAACTCGGTCGAGCTCGGCGATCGTGGTGGGATCTGCATGGAAGTTGATGAGGGTGTAGTCGCCCTCCGTGAGGTCGTCGATCTCAAAGGCGAGCTTGCGCTTGCCCCAGTCCTCGACGCTGTCGACCTTACCGGTCTCGCCAAGCGCGACTTCGATGCGCTTCATGACGGCGGCACGAGTCTCCTCGGTGCAGGTGGGGTCGACAAAGTACAGCAGTTCATAGGCCTTCATGTGGTCACCTCCTCTGGGCTAGTGGCCCCGGGTCGTGAAGGTTTGCGCCCGGGGCAGGAAAGGTTCGGCGAAGCATCATACCACAGAATCGCTGCTACCTGCGAAAATCTTCCAGCGCCCACAACATGAGCGTAGCGTCCGGGGCTTCCCGGGAGCTGACGCGCTGCTTCCCAGGAGCTCCCGCGGGCGAGAAGAACCTCCTTGCGCAGGTGAGAAGCGCGAGGTAGGCATAGACGCGCGGGCGCCCGGGCCCTTCTCGGCACCCATGGACGCCCGCGCGTTCCACATCACATCTCCATCTTTTGGGAGGTCTTGGGGCTAGTGGCGCTCCTCCGTCACCGGGCCCTCGTCATCTGCGGCAGAATCGCCCTTCTCAGCGGAGACGGGGTCCTCCGGCACGACGGGGTCGTCCTTCTCGGCGACGGGCACCTCTCCCGCGACATCCTCGGGACGGGGCTCACGGGGCTCCCCGGGCACCGCCATGAGCTGGGGATGCTCAACCGGCTCCTCCTGCGGCGCGGCCTGGCCGGGGGCCCCGGACCCTGGGACGGGAGCGTCATCGCGCGGGTCCGTCACAAAGGGAGGCAGGGGGTCCTCGTCGCGGCCCCAGTTGGGGACGTCGAACTGGCGCATCCACAGCGCGACGGCCGTGTAGGAGACCATCAGCAAGATCGTGCCGACGAGCCCGTCGACCAGCAAGACGACCACGAGGGCGGGGCCCAGCGAGGCGAGCACGGAGGCCAGGAGCTGCAGGGCGAGCATCGCGCCGGCGGAGTCCGACATCACGGTGCCAAAGTCATAGAGGTAGGTCAGGTACCAGACGAGGTGGGGCACCGCTCCGGCGAGCCCGACCATGACGACGAACATCGTGACCACGCCCGCGAGCGCGCCGCCGATGACGTTGATCCCCACCACGCGCAGCAGGCCGCCCGGGTCGTGGGAGACCATCTGCCAGATGGTGGACGCTCGCATGCCCGCGCCAAAGCGCTGGTAGATGGTCGCGCGCAGGGCCGCCACCATCACCACCACGGCAAAGAAGAACGAGACGAAGAACCACACGAGCGAGACCAGCGCGCCCACAATCGGCAGCACCGTTGCCACGCCCACCACGATGGCGCTGAGGATGCCCCACACGAGCATCACGAGAAAGCCGCGCCAGCCGCTCTTGATGCAGCCGCCCACGTCGACACCGCGCTGCTTGGGGGCCGCGTTGACGTTCCACGCCGTGAGACGGGCCCACTCGAGCGCGTACCCCAGGACGCCGAGGACGCCCACGATGGGGACGAGCAGCGCAACGGTCATCACGAGCACGGGCTTGATCCAGCCGCGGTCGCGCGTGAGCAGGGCCCAGGAGCGGGAGAAGTAGTGGTCACGACGAAAGCCGTCGAGCTCGGGGTCGGAAACCATGGGGCCTCCTTGAGATGGTGGTGACGCCGATGGGCGTTCGGTGGGCAAGATGACGCATAGGTTGAGGTATACCCTGTCATCTCTGATGCATATCGTCAACGGATATGAAAAAACCGGCCCGCGGGGACCGGTCTTTGGGTGCGATGGCGGAGGAGGAGGGATTCGAACCCTCGTACCCCCGAAGGGGTAAACGGTTTTCGAGACCGCCGCATTCAACCACTCTGCCACCCCTCCGTAAGGGTGACGTGGCCCCTTGCGGGGCCACGGAAGGTTCTGGCGGAGAGTCAGGGATTTGAACCCTGGAGACGCTTTAGGCGCCTACACGATTTCCAATCGTGCTCCTTCGGCCACTCGGACAACTCTCCGTGTTTTGGTGCAGCGGTCAGTATAGCGTATTCGCCGCCCATGGGAAAGACTTTTTCCAATGGAAAAGAGGCTGTCGCTTTTCCATGTCATGCGCAACAATGGACGGCGTCGCCGAGAAGTACGAGGAGTCGCCGTGCTGGACATCTTTGCCACCTACAGCCCCGAGGTCGCCGCGGTCTCGCTTCCCACGTGGGTCGACCTGGCGTCGGTGGTCGTGGGATCTGCCGGTGGGGTCATGGTGGCGCGCTCGCGGCACCTCGACGCCGTGGGCTTTGTCGGGCTCGCGCTGCTGTGCGGCCTGGGCGGCGGCCTCATCCGAGACGTGATGATGCAGGTGGGGCGCATCTACATGCTGACCTCGCCGTTTGCCATCCCGGTGAGCGTGGCCACGGGTCTCATCGCGTTTCTCTTCCCGCAGCCGCTCGACCGCGCGAGCAACCTGCTCGAGTGGCTCGACATCATGGCCGTGGCGCTGTTTGCGCTCGTGGGCACCGACAAGGCCATCGTGCACGGCTTCTACCCGGCATCGTGCGTGCTCATGGGCATCATGACCGGCGTGGGCGGCGGGATGCTGCGCGACGTCTTTCTCGGCGAGGTGCCACGCATCTTCCAGAAGTCTAACCTCTACGCCGTGTGCGCGCTCGCGGGCGGCACGGTGTACTACCTCGCGGTCGTGTGCTGCTCGATCAACAAGCTGTGGGGGTCTGTGCTGTGCCTGGCCGTGACCATCGGGCTGCGGCGCTGGTCTTTGCGCTACAACGTGCAGACCCCGGCCGACGTCGACCTGGGACCGCGCGTGGTCGCCCCGGTGCGCCGCGCCGCCCGTCACGTCCGCGTGACCCGCTGGCGCGCGGGCAAGAAGTAGGACGCTCCGCCCCTCATAACATGCACAGTTCCGGAAGCTTCATTTTCCGACCTGCGGATATATGAAACTTAACGGAACTGTGCATGTTACGGCACGGGCGGCTACTTCTTGACCTTGCCGTTGCGGACGGCCCACTTGCGGCGCTCGATCTCGGAGAGCAGGCGCTTGCGCATGCGGATGGACTTGGGCGTCACCTCGACGAGCTCGTCGTCCATGATGTACTCGAGCGCCTCCTCCAGCGTGAAGGTGCGCGGGGGCGTGAGCTGCACGGCGATGTCCGCCGTCGAGGAGCGCTGGTTGCCCAGGCTCTTGGTGCGGGCGATGTTGACGACCATGTCGCCGGGCTTGGAGCGCTCGCCCACGAGCATACCCTCGTAACACTCGTCGCCCGGGCCCACGAACAGGGCGCCGCGCTCCTGGAGCGTGCCGAGCGCGTAGGCCACGGCCTTCTCGGTGCTCATGGAGATCATGGCGCCGTTCTGACGGACGCCGATCTCGCCGGCGTAGGGACCGTACTCGAGGAAGGTGTGGTAGAACACGGCCTCGCCGTGGGTGACGTTTAGGATGCGGTTCTTGAGGCCCATGATGCCGCGGGTGGGGATCTTGAACTCGAGGTGGGTCTGGGTGGCGCCCGCGTCCATCGTGGTCATGGTGCCGCCGGCGTTGCCAAAGACCTCGATGACCTTGCCGGAGTACTCGCCGGGGCACTCCACCACGGCCTGCTCGACGGGCTCGGTCATCTGGCCGTTGGCGTCCTTCTTGAACAGGACGCGCGGGCGGCCCACCTGGAACTCGAAGCCCTCGCGGCGCATGGTCTCCATGAGGACGGAGAGGTGCAGGATGCCGCGGCCGGCGACCTCGACGCCGGTCTTGTCGGGAAGCTCCTCGATGCGCATGGTCACGTTGTTCTCACGCTCCTGCATGAGGCGCTCCTTGAGCTGGCGGCCGCCCACGATGTCGCCCTCGCGGCCCACGAGCGGGGAGGTCGAGGGCTCGAAGACGACGGAGAGCGTCGGCGGGTCGATCTCGATGGGCTCCAGCTCGACGGGGTTTTCGGGGTCGGTGTAGACGTCGCCGATGTCGGTGGAGTCGATGCCCACGACGGCGGCGATGTCACCGGCCTGGGCCTCGGAACACTCCTTGCGGCCAAGGTAGTCGAAGGTGAAGAGCTGCTTGACCTGGCTCATGGCGCGGCTGCCGTCGTTTTTGACCACGAGGATCTTGTCGCCGTCGTGGATGGTACCGGAGTAGATGCGGCCGATGCCGATGCGGCCCACGTACTCGGAATGGTCGATGGTCACGCACTGCATGGCCAGCGGGCCCTCGAGGTCGACCTCGGGCGCGGGGAGCTCATCGACGATCATGTCGAGCATGGGGAACATGTCCTGGTTGCCGTCCTCAGGGTCGAGGCGCGCGAAGCCGTTGACGGCCGAGGCGTAGACCACGTGCTCCATGGCAAACTCGAGCTGGTCGTCGGAGGCACCGAGGTCGGCCATGAGGTCGAGCGAGGTGTTGACGGCCTTCTCGGGGTCCGCGGCGGGCTTGTCGATCTTGTTGACCACGATCATGACCGCGAGGCCCGCGTCGATGGCGTGACGAAGGACGAAGCGCGTCTGGGGCATGGGGCCCTCGGCAGCATCGACCAAAAGGAGCGCGCCGTCGGCCATGCGCAGGACGCGCTCGACCTCGCCGCCAAAGTCGGCGTGACCGGGGGTGTCGATGACGTTGATCTTCACGCCCTTGTATTCGATGGAGATGTTCTTGGCCAGGATGGTGATGCCGCGCTCGCGCTCCTGGTCGTTGGAGTCGAGCACACGCTCCTGGACCTGCTGGTTCTCACGGAAGGCGTCCGTCGCCCTGAGCATTTGGTCGACCAAGGTGGTCTTGCCGTGGTCGACGTGGGCGATGATCGCGATGTTCCTGATGTTCTCCTGGCGCATTGGTCCCTCTCGCTCTCTCGGTACCGAACAATTCGGCGACCGGTGCATTATACAGCGCAGACGGCCTTAAGAGGGGAACTTTGCGCAGCTCACTGCATCTACAGGAGGCTTCTGTGAATTGGGGACGTGTTTTTTCGTGCAGACCGTTTGGGACAGGTTATTCATAAACCTGTCCCAAACGGTCTGCACGAAAAAACACGTCCCCAATTCACAGAAGCGGCTCGAGCTCGCCGGCTGGCGCGGGGTCGGTCCACGTGAAGCGGTCGCCGGCGCCCTTGCCGCCGATGAGGGAGTAGGCGGAGTAGGCACGGTACCCGCGCTCGCCAAACTCTAGGAGCAGGGCGTCTGCGTAGGAGCCGTCCTCGTCGGCGACGGCTCCTTCATAGGCGATGGCGTAGCGCAGTGCGCCGGCAAGCTCGCGGACGCGATCGCGGGCGCCCTCGAGGCAGGCCTCCGGGTCGTCGTCCTCAAACTCGTAGCTCGAGACCGTCCCTGCCTCGTCCTGGACGACAAGCAGGACCTCAAAGTCCTCACCCGAGGCGAGCAGGTCAAAGGCGTCGCCCATCAACGTGCTCGCCAGCTCGTCGGTCTCGGGCGAGACCCCGTCGCGGCGCATGTCGTCCCCTGCCATATCCAAGACCTCCCGTGTCTATATTCCTGCAGCGATGATACCGCAAGGCTTGTCCGTGACCTCACGCGTGCAAAAGTGGTCTTCAGTCCATATTCCCGCGGCAGGGAAAACAAAACCCGCCTTCAATCCATGACAATTTGCCCTCTTTTCTCTTCCGAGCACGAGCTCCGAGACTCGCCATATGGGCAAACGTCATCACGGCGCCGAGGAAAGGACGCTCAGGGCGCAAAAATCCATGGATCGAAGGCGGGTTTTGTTTTCGCCCGGCACCGGATATGGATTGGAGCCCGATTTTGCAGTCGGCTGTGAAAAAAGTCGAGGGCCGCAAGGCCCTCGACTTGAATGTCATGGTGGAGACGATGGGGCTCGAACCCACGGCCTCAGGCTTGCAAAGCCCGCGCTCTCCCAGCTGAGCTACGTCCCCGAACCTGAAAAATAATAATCGCCCCAGCGGCGACTCGGCAAACGCTGGGGCGACTATTGTCAGGAAGTGGTGGGCCTGACAAGGTTCGAACTTGTGACCTCCCGGTTATCAGCCGGACGCTCTGACCAACTGAGCTACAGGCCCAACGCAAGGAGATACTTTACACGGCTCGCTCGGGGGCGTCAACATCTTTTTTCGATTCTTTCCGAATGATGTGAAGAGCGTTGCCCGAGGGGCTCATTTGGGTAGGATATCCGTTCAGAGAACAGGAGGGAACGTGCCGCTGAGAGAGATGGACATAGAGAGCATCGTCGTGGGCGGGGGCCCGGTCGCCTCGCTCATCGTGCTGAGGACGCACGATGGGCCCGCAGCGCTGCAGCTCCCCATCCGCATCGGCTCGGTGGAGGCCACGGCCATCTCGATGGGCGTGAACCCGCGCCAGGGATCGCGCCCCATGACGCACGACCTCCTCGCGTCGACCATCTCGGCGCTCGGCGGACGCTGCGCGAGCGTGCGGATCATGGCCGTGCAGGGCACCACCTTCTTTGCCCAGCTCGAGCTCGTACGCGAGGGTGGCGAGCAGGTCTTCGTCGACGCGCGCCCCTCCGACGCCCTGGCCCTCGCCGTGCGCGAGGGACTGCCCATCTACGCCGCCGACGACGTCCTCGAGACCGCCGCGCTGCCCGACTTCAGGGGCGTGGAGAAGGACGAGGAGGCCCACGAGCTCGAGGAGTTCCACAACTTCGTCGAGAGCCTCTCGCCCGAGGACTTCAACGTCGTCCCGGGGGACAAGGACCCCGAGTAGCCGCGCCTCGGACGCCTCGGACGCCTCGGATGCCTCGGACAAACGAATGCGTAAAAAAAAAAGACGGCCTGCGGGAAGTCCCCGCAGGCCGTCTGCGTTTGCGCGGCGCGCGCCGGCGCGCTACTCCTCTTCGTCGATGAGGTCGTCGGAGAGCTCCTCGTCGCCGCCGATGTCCACGGATTCGGGTTCGTCGGCGTCCTTGGCGCCGGCAGACGCGAGGTCGAGCATGCCCTGCGCCTCGTCATGGCGCGGCGCCTTCTTCTTGCGCGCCACCATGCGAGCGACGGCGCTCACGTGGTCACCCTCGACCATGTTCATGACCTTCACGCCCTGCGTGGAGCGGCCGAGCCTGCTCACGTCGCCAGACTTGACGCGGATGACCACGCCCTCCTCGGAGACGAGCATGAGCTCGTGCTGCGGGCCCACGACGCGGCAGGCCACGAGGTTACCCTTCTTGGCGGTCATCGCGATCGTGTAGACGCCCTGGCCGCCGCGCTTGTGCTCCGGGTACTCGGAGACGGGCGTGCGCTTGCCGTAGCCGTTCTCGGTGACGACGAACAGGTCGCCGTTGCCGTTGGTGATCTCCATGCCGAGCATGCGCGCCGAGCCCTTGAGGGTGATGCCGCGAACGCCGGAGGTGTTGCGGCCCATGGCGCGGACCTCGGACTCGTCAAACAGGATCGCCTTGCCGTCGGTGGAGACGAGGAT
This sequence comes from Thermophilibacter sp. ET337, assembly GCF_024733715.1. Classification (NCBI taxonomy): domain Bacteria; kingdom Bacillati; phylum Actinomycetota; class Coriobacteriia; order Coriobacteriales; family Atopobiaceae; genus Thermophilibacter; species Thermophilibacter sp. ET337. Next base: position 21,866 of record NZ_JANRHO010000005.1, read on the forward strand.
GACCTTGTCGCCGGGGCGGACGCGACGAACGTTGACCAGCTCGTCGCCGTCGCGCAGGTTGATGGCGATGATGCCGTCGCGTCGCGTGCGATCGTACTCGCTCATGGCCGTCTTCTTGACCATGCCCGAGGAGGTCGCGAACATGAGGAACTCGTCCTCGTGGAACTCGCGGCAGGTGATGACCGCCGTGGGGTGCTCGCCCTCGGCGAGCGCGAGCACGTTCACGATCGCCGAGCCGCGGGCCTGGCGGCTGCCGATGGGCAGCTCGTGGACCTTGAGGCGGTACACCTTGCCGAGGTTGGTGAAGAACATCACGTAGTCGTGGGTGCTCGCTACGAAGAGGTCCTCGACGAAGTCGTTGTCCTTGAGCGACAGGCCCTGGACGCCCTTGCCGCCGCGCTTCTGGGAGCGGTAGGTGGCCACCGGGATGCGCTTGATGTAGCCGGTGTGGGTGATGGTCACGACCATGTCCTCGTCGGCGATGAGGTCCTCGACGTCGAGGTCGCGCGCGGCGTGGCTGATCTCGGTGCGGCGCTTGTCGCCGAACTTGCCCGCGATCTCGCGCATCTCCTCCTTGATCACGCCGAGGATCTTCTCCTCGTGGGCGAGAAGGTCCTCGTAGTAGGCGATCGCGCGACGCAGGCCCGCGAGCTCCTCCTCGATCTTGTCGCGCTCGAGGCCGGTGAGGCGGCGCAGGCGCATCTCGAGGATCGCCTGGGTCTGCTCGGGCGAGAAGCCAAAGCGCTCGATGAGGCGCTGGGAGGCCTCGGTGTCGGTCTGCGAGGAGCGGATGATGTGGATGACCTCGTCGATGTTGTCGAGCGCCAGCAGGTAGCCCTCGAGGATGTGCGCGCGGGCCTGGGCCTTCTTGAGGTCGTAGCGCGTGCGTCGAGTGACGACGTCAACCTGGTGGTCAACGTAGTGGCGCAGGATCTCGCGCAGCGACAGGCACTTGGGCACGCCGTCGACGAGCGCGAGGTTGTTCACGCCAAAGGTGGTCTGCAGCGAGGTGAACTTGTAGAGGTTGTTGAGGACGACCTCGGGCACCACGCCCTTCTTGAGCTCGATGACCAGGCGGATGCCCTTGCTCGTGGACTCGTCGCGCATGTCGGAGATGCCCTCGATGCGCTTCTCGTTGACGAGCTGGGCGATCTTCTCCTGCAGCGTGCCCTTGTTCACCTGATAGGGAATCTCGGTGAAGACGAGGCGGCTGCGGCCGGTCTTGGTGGACTCGACGTGCGCCTTGGCGCGGATGGTGATCGAGCCGCGGCCGGTCTCGTAGGCCTGGCGGATGCCGTCGGTGCCCATGATGAGCGCGCCCGTGGGGAAGTCGGGGCCGGGCATGACCTGCATGAGCTCGTCGACCGTGATGTCGGGGTTGTCGATGAAGGCGCAGGTGGCCTCGACGGTCTCGGCGAGGTTGTGCGGCGGGATGTTGGTCGCCATGCCCACCGCGATGCCGGAGGAGCCGTTGACCAGCAGGTTGGGGAAGCGCGCGGGCAGGACCTGCGGCTCGGCGAGGGACTCGTCGTAGTTGGGCTGCCAGTCGACGGTGTCCTTCTGCAGGTCGCGCAGCAGCTCCATCGCGGGCTTGGCCAGGCGGCTCTCGGTGTAACGCATGGCCGCGGCGCCGTCGCCGTCGATGTTGCCAAAGTTGCCGTGGCCGTCGATCAGCGGGGTGCGCATCGAGAACCACTGGGCGAGACGAACCATGGTGTCGTAGACGGCAGCGTCACCGTGCGGGTGGTACTTGCCGATGACCTCGCCGACCGTCCAGGCCGACTTCTTGTGCGGGCGGTTGGGGAAGATGCCGGACTCGTTCATCGCGTAGAGGATGCGGCGGTGGACGGGCTTCAGGCCGTCACGGACGTCCGGCAGGGCGCGCGCCGTGATGACCGACATCGAGTACTCGATGAAGCTCTGCTTCATCTCCTGGCCAAACTCGGAGATCTGCAGGGCGCCGCCGTTGATGTCGGTCTCGCCGGCGTCGGCGCCGCGGTTGTTATCGCCGAAGCTCTCCTCGAGCTCCTCGTCGTCGACGTCCTCCTCGTCCTCGGAGTCGTCCTCGACGTAGACGTCGCCCTCCTCGGCGCGCTCGAGAAGGCGCCTGAGGTCGTCGGGCATGCCCTCGGTGTTGTTGTTCTCGTCTGCCACGTAGTTCTCCTTCTTACGGCAGCTGGTATCTCACTCGGTACCAGGGAAGGCCAGATTTAAGCGTCGAGGAAGCGGGCGTCGTGCGCGTGCTTCTCGATGTAGTCGCGGCGGTACTCGACCTGGTTGCCCATGAGCTCGCGCACCGCGCGGTCCGCCATGGCGGCGTCCTCGATCGAGACGCGCTGCAGGATGCGCGTCTTGGGGTCCATCGTGGTGCTCGCCAGCTGCTTGGGGTCCATCTCGCCGAGGCCCTTGTAGCGCTGGACGGAGTAGCCCTTGCGCTTGCGGCCGGAGCCCTTGATGGCGGCCTGGGACTTGTCGGTCTCGTCCTCCTCGTCGGGGTCGAGGCCAAGACCGCGGATGGTCTGGCGCAGCAGCTCGTCCTCGGGCGTCTTGCCGTCGGGGTAGACGTAGTGGATCTTGTTGCGCACCTTGACGCCAAAGATCGGCGGCGTGGCGATGTAGACGTAGCCGGCGTCGATGAGCGGGCGCATGTACTTGTAGAAGAACGTCATCAGCAGGATGCGGATGTGCGCGCCGTCGACGTCGGCGTCGGTCATGATGATGATCTTGTGGTAGCGGGCCTTGGAGAGGTCGAAGTCGCCGCCGTCGCCCGCGCCGGTGGTGACGCCGGTGCCGATGGCGGTGATCAGCGCCTGGATGGTGTCGCTCGAGAAGGCGCGGTGGTCGCCCACGCGCTCGACGTTCAAGATCTTGCCGCGCAGGGGCAGGATGGCCTGGATGTCGCGCCTGCGGCCGTCCTTGGCCGAGCCGCCTGCCGAGTCGCCCTCCACGATGAAGAGCTCGGTCATCTCGGCGTCGCGCACCGAGCAGTCCGCGAGCTTGCCGGGCAGCGCCGCGCTCTCGAGCAGGCTCTTGCGCCGCGTTGCCTGGCGTGCCTTCTGGGCGGCGAGGCGCCCCTTGGCGGCCTGGGAGGCCTTCTTCAGGATCTCCTTGGCCTGGTTGGGGTGTTCCTCGAGGTACTCGGCCATGCCCTGCGCCACCACGCGGTTGGTGAGCGTGCGCATGTAGGAGCTGCCGAGCTTGGCCTTGGTCTGGCCCTCGAACTGTGGGTCGGGAAGCTTCACGGAGATGACCGCCGTGAGGCCCTCGCGGATGTCGCCGCCCTCGAGCTTGGGGTCCTTCTCCTTGATGATGTTGTGGCTGCGACCGTAGTTGTTGATCGCGTTGGTGAGGGCCGTGCGGAAGCCCTCGAGGTGCATTCCGCCCTCTTCGGTATAGATGTCGTTGGCGAAGGAGAGCGTGCGCTCCGAGTAGCCGGTGTTCCACTGCATGGCCACCTCGACCTCGCCCATCTGGCTCTCGGGCGCGTCCGCGGCGGAGCGGCCCTCGATGTAGATCGGGCGGGAGAGGCCGGGAAGGATGTCCTTCTCCTCGTTCAGGAACTTGACGAAGTCGATGATGCCGCCGGCGTAGCAGAACTCCTCGGTGCGCGGCATCAGCTCGCGCTCGTCAACCAGGACGATCTTGAGGTTCTTGTTGAGGAAGGCGGTCTCCTGGAGGTGGTTGTAGAGGGTGTCGAAGTCGTAGACCGTGGTCTCGAAGATCTCCTCGTCGGGCCAGAAGGTGATCGTGGTGCCCGTGGCCTTGGAGGTGCCGACCTCCTTCATCTTCTGCACGGTCTTGCCGCGCTCGAAGGCCATCTCGTAGATCTTGCCGTCGCGCTTGACCTGCGCCACGAGCTTCTTGGAGAGGGCGTTGACGACGGAGACGCCCACGCCGTGCAGGCCGCCGGAGACCTTGTAGGCGTTGTTGTCGAACTTGCCGCCGGCGTGCAGGATGGTGAGGACGACCTCGAGGGTCGGGATCTTCTTGACCGGGTGGCGCTCGACGGGGATGCCACGGCCGTTGTCCTCGACGGTGATCGAGTTGTCCGGGTGCACCGTCACCTTGATCTTGGTGCAAAAGCCCGCCATGGCCTCGTCGACGGAGTTGTCCACGATCTCCCACACCAGGTGGTGCAGGCCCGAGGCGCTCGTCGTGCCGATGTACATGCCCGGGCGCTTGCGCACGGCCTCGAGGCCCTCGAGGATCTTGATCTCTCCGGCGCCGTACTCGTTTTCCTTCTTCTTTGCCACGCGCTCTTCCTCCCTCGGGGACAGCGGCGTCGCTGTCTCCCAACATGGCTTTCTCACATGGGCCGAGAGCTAAATCGGCCCAGTCTTCACGATGATAGCTTTTGTGAGACGCTGAGAGGCCCTCTAAGGCGGGCTTCACGAATTCAGCTACTTGTGGCGTCTATCGTTCCCACGATGCTCTCATGGCCCGAGAGACGCTGTCCCTGAGTCCCTCCGGGACCTGGGAGCTGAGCCTCTCTATCTCGGCCGCCTCGTCGTCGGGGAGCGGGCCTCTCTCCGCGGGCGAGAAGGACCCCCGGCCGCGGGCGGGCTCGGGGCGCGCAGCGGTGCGCTTGGACTCACGGAACACGAGCTCCGAGAAGCGCAGGCCCACGCGCTCGAGGCGGGCCTGGTAGACCTCGCGGTTGGCGTTGAAGTCGGTCGCGCGGGCGCGCGAGTCCACGTAGACGATCAGCGCCGGGAACTGCTCGCGGCCCTTTGGCTCGCGCACGAAGACCCCGGTGGTGTGCGCCCGCTCGATGTCCCCGTTCACGGCGTACCACGCCCGGCCGACGCTCCACGTGGAACGTGCCGCCCGCGCGCCGTCCATGTCGTCGAGCACCGACGAGAAGACGTCCGAGACGGCGGAGGGGGCCTGCTCGCGGGCGAGCAGGTGCCGCTCGAGCTCGCTTCTCGCGAAGCGCGGGGTGGCGTCACTCGCCAAAGCGGACCACCTCCGCCCGCTCGAGCAGCTCGGGCGAGAAGTACCCGAGGTTGGTGGTCGTGACCACGGTCTGGATGCCCTCGCGGACATACCCCATGACGGCGTCGCGCCGGGCGGCGTCGAGCTCGCTCATCACGTCGTCGAGCAGCAGGAGCGGCCGCGAGCCCAAGATCTCGCCGGCGAGGTCGACCTCGGCCATCTTGAGCGCGAGCGCCACCGTGCGCTGCTGTCCCTGCGACCCAAAGTGGCGGGCGTCGCGGCCCTCGATCTCAAAGACCACGTCGTCGCGGTGCGGGCCCACGCAGGTCTGGCGCCGCGCGAGGTCCTCCGCCCGTCCCCTCTCGAGGGCGTCCAGGAAGACGTCGCGCAGCTCGTCGCGGGTGAGGTCCTCGACGCCCTCGCCGAGGGTGCACGAGTAGGAGCACTCGAGGCGCTCGCCGCCCGCCACGCGCGCGTAGACCTCGGAGACGCGCCGGGCGAGCCGCGAGAACAGGCGCAGGCGCGCGTGGAGCAGCGTCGCCCCGCCCAGCGCGACCGACGCGTCCCAGGCCGCCAGCAGGCCCTCGTCTGGAACCTCCTCCTTGAGCAGGCGGTTTCTCTGCTCGACGGAGCGCTGGTAGGCGAGAAGCACGTTGGCGTAGCCCCGGTTGGCCTGCCGCCCAAAGTCGTCGAGCTCGCCGCGGCGCGCCGAGGCACCGCTCTTGACCAGGGCCAGGTCGTCCGGCGTGAAGAGCACCGACATCAGGGCCTCGGGCATGTCGGCCGCCTGGCAGCGCTTGCCGTTGCGGAAGAACTGGCGCCTCCCGGAGACCACGTCAAGCCGGGCGTCGAGCACCCGCCCGTCCCCCTCGAGCCGGGCCGCGGCGCGGGCGGAGGCGGCGCCCTCGCGCACGAGCTGCGCGGGCGCGGGCCGCCTGAACGACTGTCCCGAGGTGAGCAGCTGGAGCGCCTCGACGGTGTTGGTCTTACCGGCGGCGTTGGGCCCCACGAAGACCGTCACCTCGGGCGAGAGGGTCACCTCAAGTCGCTCGAAGCTGCGAAAGTCCGCGAGCGAGAGCTCTGTGACGAGAAGTCCCATCCCCTAGAGGCGCACCGGCATGAGCAGGTAGAGGTAGTTGACCTTGCCGTTGCACTTGAAGATCGCCGGCTGGACCGCGCTCTGGAGCTCGAGGCGCGCCTCGGAGCTCTCCGAGACGGCGTTCACGCAGTCGAAGACATAGTGGTAGTTGAGGGCGATCGAGAGGCTCTGGCCCTCGACGTCGCACGGGACGGTCTCGGCGGACTCACCCTGCTCGGGGGAGCGCGCGGAGAGCCTCATGAGGCCCCCGTCGGCGTCCACGTCAAAGCGAACCGAGGCGTTCTGCAGCGCGATGACCGAGACGCGCTTGAGCGCCGCGGAGAAGGCGGCGACGTCGATGCCCACGGCCGTCGAGCAGGTCGGCGGGAGGAGCTGCTTGTAGTCGGGGAAGTTGCCCTCGATGCGGCGGGACACGAAGGTCGTGTTGCCAAAGGTGAACACGATCTGGCTCTCGGTGGTGCCGATGGAGACGACGTCGGTCATGGAGGGCATCGCCAGGACGTCGTGGAAGACCGCGCCCGGGACGATGGCTCGGAACGCCTCGCCCGCCGCGGCCTCGACGGAGGAGTCGCACACCGCGAGGCGGAAGGAGTCGGTCGCCACGAGCCTGATCGTGTTGTCCTCGACGGTGAGCAGGATGCCCTGCAGGATCGGGCGGGAGTTCTCCTTGGAGGTGACGCGATAGACCTTTTCCACCATGCGGGAGAGCAGCTCGCTCGGCAGCTCGATCGTGCGGTCCGCCTGGACCTCGGGGAAGCCCGCCCAGTCGGCCGGGTTCAGGGTGTTCAGGCGGAAGGTCGACTTCTCGCAGGAGATGACGAGCGTGCGGTCCGACCCCTCGAAGGTGACCGCCGCGTCGGAGAGGGTCTTCACGATGCTCGTGAGGACCTTGCCCGAGACCACGGCCTCGCCCGGCTCCTCCACGTTGGCGGGGATGAGGTGGCGGATCGAGATGGTGAGGTTGTTCGTCTGGAACTCGAGGGTGCCCTCGGCCGCGCGGACATAGATGCCGGCGAGGATGGGCAGCGTCGAGTTGGCTCCCATGCCCTTGGAGACCACGGCGAGGGCCTTCATGAGTGAGGACTGGCTAACGGTGAACTTCATGCTAGACCCTTTCTCTTCTCTCTTCTATCTAAATACATACTTAAGAACAGTAGTAGTAATAGGGACTGTCGAAAAGCTCAAAACCTCAAGAACTCGCAGCTCATGGACGCGAGAAGAACACCCAAAAAGACTGCGCGCCTTCTTCTCGCCTCGACAGGCCGGCGCGTGTCGAAAACTTCTTCGACACCGCCCGCGCCCTTTTCCGCGCGCCTCGACACGTTGTCGACAGGGTCTTAGACATGGCTAGAGGTTCCCCGTGATCGACTCGCGAATCGTCATGAGTCGGTCGTAGAAGGCCTTGTCGCTGCGCTTGGCCTCGTCGACCACGCCGATGCTGTGCATGATCGTGGCGTGGCTCCTGCCCCCGAAGTGCGCGCCGATGTCGGCGAGGGTCCGGTCGCAGAGCTCGCGCGAGAGCCAGATGGCGACGTGGCGCGCCTCCATGAGGCCCTTGTGACGCTTGTTGCCCACGAGACTCGTGTGGTCGATGTCATAGTACTTCTCGACCGCCCGCTGGACGTCCTCGATCGAGACCGTCCGCATGGACGAGGGCCAGCACTCCTTGGCGATGGCCTCGATCTCCTCGTGCGCGATCTCGCCTCCGCGGCCCTCCGCCGCCGTCGCGGCGAACAGACATCGCTGGCAGAAGCCCTCGATGACGCGGATGTTGGTGCCCGCGAGCTCGGCCATGTAGCTCATGGCCCCCTCCGGGACCGTCCCCGAGAGGGCGGGCACGTTCTCGCGCTCGGCGTCCTCGCGCATGCGCTCGCAGAAGGTCTCGATGAGGCGCAGCTTGAGCTCGTAGCTCGGGACCTGGATGGGGGTCGTGAACCCCGAGCCCAGGCGGCTCGTCACGCGCTCGTCGAAGCCGTCCTTTCCCATGCCCAGCTGCGCGGGCGTGCGGTCGGCCGCGAGCACGATCTGCTTGCCGTTGCCTATGAGCTCGTTGAAGGTGTCAAAGAAGAAGCCGACGGTGCCCGCCTTGCCCGCCATCTTCTGGATGTCGTCGATGATGAGGACGTCGATGTCGGCGTAGTTCTGGCGCAGCACCGAGGCGGCCGAGCGCTCGGAGTGGCGCATCGCCTCGGTGTAGTCGGTGATGAAGCTCGAGGCGTCGCGGTAGACGCACAGCCTCGACGGGTCGTTGCGCGCCACGTAGTTCTGGATCGCGCGCAGGAGGTGCGTCTTGCCCAGGCCGCTCTTGCCGTAGATGAAGAGCGGGTTGTAGGTGCTGTTCATGCCGTTGGCGACCTGCAGGGCCGCCTGGTAGGCGATGTCGTTCTCGTCACCGCGGACGAAGCGCCCGAAGGTGAGCTTGGACGTGGCCTCGGAGATGTCCTCGACCAGCGGGTTTCTCTCCCTGCGCCGGCGGGCCTCCTCGGCTCGGGCCTCCTCCGAGCGCCTCTCGTCCCAGGTGTCCTCGGCGATGCTCCTGGGCGTGCGGGGGGCCGCCGCCGGCTCCGTCTCCGCGAGCCACGCGGCCGCCTCCTCGCGGGACATGCTCGAGCTCGCGGCGGGGGCGGGCGGCGCGGACTGCGCGGGCGCGAAGGAGATGTCGAGCCTCATGGGCTCGAACGCGGCCTGGGTGAGGCACTCCTCGACCGTCGCGGCGTTCTTTGAGACGGTCTTGAGCACGAGGCGCATCGGCGTCGTGAGGCGCAGGGTGCCGCCCTCCATGCTCACGGGCGTGCAGTTGCGCAGCATCGCGAGCACTGACTCGGGGAGCCGCTGCTGGGCGGCGAGAAGATCGAGCGCGTCCTGCCAGAGGGCCTCGGCGTCGGATTCAAGGGAGAGTTCCATGGGTCCCGCATTTCTCGAATGTTGAAAAATGAGCCCAATCAGTATAGCGATTGTTGATAAGTCTGGGTCCTGACTCGGCCGGGCCGACGTATTTTGCGGTGGGCGGTCGGCGTGGCGCGGCGGGGTGCGGCCCCGTCTCACACGGCGAGCGTGTGGCCGAACTCGGTGAGCTGGTACTTCTGTCCGCGCTTGAGCACGGCACCCTGCGCGGCGAGCGCCGAGAGGGTGCGAGACCAGGTGGCCGCCGACGACCCAAAGGCCTGCACGAGGTCCGTGGGGCCCGCGGAGCCCCGCTCGGCGAGCAGCCGGAGCACCTGCCGCGACCGCTCGTCGAGGCGGACGGCGGGCTCGGCGGGCGCCCCCTGCCAGAGCGCCGCGGGTGGCTGCTGGTAGGAGGGCTGCTGGTAGGAGGGCTGTTGGTAGAGGGGACGCGGCTGGTAGGCGGGCTGGGGGGCATACGACGGCTGCGGCGGGTATGCTTGCTGCGCCCAGCCGGTGCCCGGGGCGCCCGGCTGCCAGCCCCATGGGGACTGCTGCCAGGGCACGCCCGTCTGCGCGGGGACCGCCTGCGTGCCCTCGGCGCCCTGGTCCTCGGCCCCGGTGACGGCGCGGGCGTCGGCGGCGGGGTGCGTGGATATGGTCACGACGGTGCCGCCGGAGATGTTGTCCTCGATCTCGAGGCTGCCGCCCTTGTCCTGCATGTACTGCTGGGCGTAGGGCAGTCCCGACCCAACCCCTCGAATGTAGTGGCGCATCTCCTCGGTGGCGGAGGTGGTCCCGTACTCGAGGGCGCGCGCCTTCTCCTTGATGCCGGGCCCCTGGTCGGAGAAGCGGATGGTGTTGCCGCCGTCCAAGATCGTGATCGTGGGGGCCTCGAAGTAGGCGTGGACGAAGTTCTCGACGATCTCCCTGATGACCATGAACGGGATGGAGCCGCCCTGCTCCCTCGAGAGGCGGCTCACCTCGGAGGTGATCTCCTCGAGGTAGCCGCGGACGTCGCGGGGCTCGACCACCACCACGCGCGGCGCGGCGGCGGTGTCGTCGTAGACGGCGATGCGGGCGGGATGGGTGACCTCGAGCGCCTCGCGCCCCTCCTCCCCCGTGCCCTCCACAAAGGGGTAGAAGTCCCGCGCCATCGTCCCGCACCTCCCTTTCGACATTTGTTCGACTCGTGTAGATAACTTTTCACTGAGAATCCGATGTTCGTGAAAGTTTTCAACAGCCGATAAAAACCTGTAGAAAACTGCGGATTCCTAGTGAAATGCGTTTGAAAAGAATACCACGAGCACGCAATCTTTCACGCATATGTAAGGATGAATCCATCTGGATGTGAGGCCGAGGGGCCCCGATCGGGCCTCTCCGGGCCCTCCCAAAAAGATTCTTTTGCGGAAAAATTGACAGGTCAGGGCCAAGACCCTTACAATCTCTGGGCTTATTCAGAGGATGCCCATACCCAGAAACCGGGAGGAATAGCTATGAAGCGCACCTATCAGCCCAACAAGCGCAAGCGCGCCACCACCCACGGGTTCCGTGCCCGCATGGCCACCAAGGGCGGCCGCGCCGTCCTGGCCCGTCGCCGCGCCAAGGGTCGCAAGCGTCTCACCGTCTAGCAAGGACTCATGAAGACCATCAAGTCCAAGAGAGATTTTGAGAGGGTCTTCTCGCGTGGGAGGCGTTACAACGACGCGCTCCTGCGAATACGAGTTGCCAACAACGACGAGGGCGTCCCGGGCAGGGTCGCCTTCGTCGCTGCTAAGCGGCTTGGGAACGCCGTCTTCAGGAACAGGTGCAAGCGCGTCCTCAGAGAGGCCGCCCGCTCCTGTGCCCTTCCGAGAGACGGCTTCGACGTCATTCTCTTCTCCACGTCGCGGACGCACGACAGCTCGCCCGAGCAGGTCGCCGCGGCGCTGGGGAGGCTCCTCGACAGGGCGGGGGTCTAGGTGGCCGCAGGCGCCCGAGCGGCGCTCGCGGCCCTTCGCTTCTATCAGAGGCGCATATCGCCTCTGTTTGGGGCGCGGTGCATCTACACCCCCACCTGTTCCGAGTACGCCGCCCAGGCCGTCAGGCGCTACGGAGCCGTTCGCGGCTGCTGGCTCGCCCTTCGTAGGATACTCAGGTGTCACCCCCTTCACGCTGGTGGATATGATCCCGTCCCGTGACGGAGCGGAGGAAGCATGTGGGAATGGTTCATTAACTTTCTGACCTGGGTGCTCGCCGGCATTCAGGGCGTGGTGGGCGACTGGGGCCTGGCCGTCATCATCCTGACGGTTATCATCCGCCTCCTGCTCACGCCCCTCATGGCGCACTCGACCAAGTCGACGGCTCGCATGCAGGTCATGCAGCCCAAGCTGCAGGAGATCCAGGAGCGCTACGCGGACGACCCCGAGCGACAGGCCGAGGAGCTGCGCAAGGTCTACGCAGACATGAAGTTCAACCCGCTCGGTGGCTGCCTTCCCATCTTCCTGCAGATGCCGGTCTTCTTTGGCCTGTTCACCGTCGCCCGCCAGGTTCCGGCCGACGCGAGCTTCTACAACATCCTTCCCTCGATCGCACAGTCCGCTCAGACCGTGCTCGACACGAGCGGAATCATGGCCGCAGCGCCCTACATCCTCTTTGACGTCCTCTTTGGCGTCCTCACCTTCATCCCGATGATCATGAACGTGAGCACCCAGTCCGAGGCCCAGAAGAGCCAGACGATGATCATGGGCGGCGTCATGGCCCTCATGATGCTGTGGTTTGGCTGGGGCGTCCCCGCCGCCGTCCTGCTCTACTACGTGACCTCCTCGATCTGGCAGGTCATCCAGCAGCGCGTCATCACCAAGCGAGTCATGGACAAGGCGAAGGCCGAGGCCGAGGCCGAGGCGGTCAACCGTCCCATCGAGGTCGACGTGGTGCGCAAGGAGAAGAAGGCGCGCCCGCACAAGAAGAACTAATTAAATTTCTAATTTTCCAGATAAACCATTGGGAGGTAGGCATGGAGGAAGAGCTTCTTGAGAACTCGGAGGGACTCCCGAGCGAGGATGCCCCTCAGGACGAGTTCTCCTCCATCCGCGAGCACTACGAGGCCGGCGTTGACCTGACCGACGAGGAGATGGACCTCATCGCCGACCTCGCGGTGGGCTATCTGAAGGAGATCCTCGCGCTCTTTGGCGAGACGAGCTCCTCCATCGACGAGTATGACGGCCAGGACGGAGAGCTCATCCTCGACGTCAACGGTGGCGACCTCGCCGTGCTCATCGGGCGTCACGGCCGTACGCTCGACGCGCTGCAGATGGTCCTAACCTCCCTGCTCAGCAGCCGCATCAAGTTCTTCTACCCCGTCGTCGTGGACATCGAGGGGTATAAGAACCGCCGCAAGAAGAAGATTCAGGACCTCGCGCGCTCCTCTGCAGCACGCGCCAAGAAGCGTCACGGCAAGGTCTCGCTCGCCCCGATGAACGCGTACGAGCGCCGTCTGGTGCACCTCGCGCTCGTCGATGACGAGGGCGTGGTCACGCACTCCGAGGGCGTCGACCCCGAGCGTCACGTGGTGATCACCGCCGTGTAGGTGCGCCGCACATGGTATCTTCGAGGGAGGGCGTCCGGCGCCCTCCCTTTTTCTGTGACAAAACTTCTCGTATCACTACTTTTTGTCAGGAAGGCTGAGAGATGGACGCGCTCGACACAACGGCACTTGAGACCCAGGTTAGGGAGGAGCTCTCCTCCTTTGGCATTGCGTGCACCGCGGAGCAGGCCGCCGCGCTCGTCAAGCACCTGCTTCTGGTCATCGAGAAGAACAAGGTCGTGAACCTCACGAGAATCACCGATCCCGTCGACGCCGTCACGCTGCACGTCGTTGATTCCTTGCTGCCGCTCGCCTGTGACGCCGTGAGGCTCGCCCGCTCGTCCTGGTTCGTCGACATGGGCACGGGAGCAGGCTTCCCGGGCATCCCGCTCGGTATCATGACGGGAGCCCACGGGCTTCTCGTCGACTCGGTGAACAAGAAGGTCGCGGCCGTCTCCGAGTTCGTGAGGAAGCTTGGTGCAAGCTCCCTGCATGCCACGCATGCGCGCATTGAGGAGTGTGTGTCCACCTGCGGCGAGAGACAGGACTACGTCTTTGCACGCGCGGTCGCCCAGTCGAACGTGCTCATCGAATATGCGACGCCGCTCCTCAAGACCGGAGGCTGTCTGATTCTCGAGAAGGGTCGTCTCACCGAGGAGGAGCTCTCCCATGCCGAAGCGGCCGCTCGTCTCTGTGGGCTCTCGTTGGTTTCACGTGAAACGTTCGAGCTTCCCAGGAAGCTCGGACACCGAGAGATCCTCATCTACCAGAGGACCGAGACGGCACGCGTGAAGCTCCCAAGAAAGGCCGGCGAGGCAAAGCGTCACCCTCTGGGGGAAGAGACGCCCGCCGCCCGATAGGCCGCGGGACAGGGCTCGCCGCGGACAAGATGGTTTCACGTGAAACGGGGGCTCGTTGCCGAGGCCTCGCGTGAAACCAACTAATATAGAGAGGGAACGGACGGAGACGCTACGGAGGCTCAATGGACTACAGAGACATTAAACGAGGCCTACCACAACGCGACAGCAGGGTCATCGCAGTCATCAACCAGAAGGGCGGCGTCGGCAAGTCAACGACGGTCGTCAACCTCTCGGCCTGTCTCGGCGAGACCAAGAAGAAGGTCCTTGTCGTTGACTTTGACCCTCAGGGCAACACAACGAGCGGCTTTGGCATCGAGAAGGACGGCATCGAGCAGGACGTCTACGACGTGATCCTTCACGACGTGCCGGTCGAGAACGTCATCATGGAGACGTGTACCAAGAACGTGTTCATCGTTCCTGCGACCATCCAGCTCGCGACCGCCGAGATCGAGCTCGTCTCGGAGATGGCGCGCGAGACGATCCTCAAGGGCGTCATCGAGAAGGTCAAGGACGAGTTTGACTACGTCTTCATTGACTGCCCCCCGTCGCTCGGTCTTCTCACCATTAACGCCCTGGTGGCGGCCAACTCGCTCATCATTCCGATCCAGTGCGAGTACTACGCCCTCGAGGGAGTCGCCAAGCTGCTCGAGACCATGCAGATGGTCAAGCGGCGCATGAACCCCGAGCTCGAGATCTTTGGCGTCGTGATGACGATGTTCGACAGTCGCACCACCCTCTCGAAGCAGGTGGTCGACGAGGTCCAGGAGTTCTTTGGTAAGAAGATGTTCAAGAGCATCATCCCGCGCAACGTGAAGCTCTCCGAGGCACCGAGCCACGGCCTGCCCGTCTCCATGTATGCGCGCGTGAGCAAGGGAGCCCTGGCCTACTCCAAGCTCGCTCGGGAGGTGATTGCCCGTGGCTAAGAAGTCCGGGCTCGGCAAGGGACTGGGCCTGCTTGTCGGCGAGGCTGACGCCGAGACCGCGGGCATGCGTCCCGACTCGACCCTTCCCATCGACCAGATCCGTCCAAACAAGGGACAGCCGAGAAGAACCTTCAAGGCGGATGAGCTCGAGGAGCTCGCCGACTCGATACGCCAGAACGGCGTTCTCCAGCCGCTTCTCGTGAGGAAGAAGGGCTCGACCTACGAGATCGTCGCGGGCGAGCGCCGCTACCAGGCAGCTCGACAGGCCGGCTTGACCGAGATTCCGGTGGTGATCAGGGAGATCTCAGACGAGGACGTCTTCAAGCTCGCCCTCATCGAGAACCTTCAGCGCTCTGACCTGACACCGCTTGAGGAGGCGCGCGGCTATCGTCAGCTCATCAAGGACAAGGACCTCACCCAGGAGGGGCTGGCAAAGATCCTCTCGAAGTCGCGCTCGACGATCACCAACACGCTCAGGCTTCTCGACCTGCCCGATGAGGTGCAGGAGCTCGTCGAGGACGGCCGCCTGACCGCCGGGCATGCCCGTGCCATCCTCGCCGTGCCGAGCGAGGAGGGACGCTGCGAGCTCGCCAGGAAGGTTGTCGACGAGCGCCTGTCCGTCAGACAGACAGAAACCCTTGCCTCGACGTTTTCTGTCAGTCAGGACGCGAAGCCCGCGCGACGCGTGTCGACCCCGCAGTCGTTCAAACGCGCCGCACGTCAGATGCGTCTTGCCCTGGACACCAACGTCAGGGTGAAGAACGTCCGGGGCAAGAACAAGATCGAGATCGAATTTGCCTCCGAGGAGCAGCTGGCGCACATCGTCGACCTTCTCGCCGGCCCGGGGACGTGGTCATAGATGAACAAGATTGCTCGATACGCGACCGTTCTCGGCGTGCTCGCGGGAGGTTGCGCGCTGCTCTACCGCTTTGGCTTGAGTGACGAGGCAAAAACGAGCCTCAAGAACGCGGCGCGCAGCGTCCACGAGACATACGGGCAGGTCTCCGAGAAGATCAGCGACCTCTACGGCACCGAGGTCACCGAGGACATGGACGAGCGCCGGCGAGAGATCGGCGCCCAGTGGGAGCGTCTTGGCTTCTAGGCTCTGCGGAGAACGGTAAGGGGACGGAGAGAGGCTCCGTCCCCTTATCATTAGAATATATTTATAATCGATTACTTTGAGAGTCGCTGCTTGAGCTGACCGCAGGCCGCGTCGATGTCGGCACCGCGGGAGTTTCTCACCGTGGCCTCCACGCCCACGGCGGCGAGGGCGCGCACGAAGTCCTGGGCGCGCAGGTCGGTCGAGGGGCGCAGCTTTGAGCCCTCGACCTCGTTGAGCTGGATGAGGTTGACGTGCGCGAGCGTGCCCTCGCAGAAGTCGCAGAGGGCCTGCAGCTCGCTGTCCGTGTCGTTGACGCCCCCCATGAGCGCGTACTCATAGGTGGGGCGCCGACCGGTCTTGTTGACGTACTCACCCATGACGTTGTAGAGGTTGACCAGGGAATACTTGCGCACGCCCGGCATGAGGGCGTTTCTCGTCCGCTGCACGGCGGAGTGCAGGGAGATGGCGAGGGTGAACTGCTCGGGCTCGTTGGCAAAGCGCATGATCTGCGGGAGGACGCCGCAGGTCGAGACCGTGAGGTGACGCGCTCCGATGCCGGCACCCTCGGGGTCGTTGAGGCGCCTCAGGGCGCCGAGCGTGGCATCGTAGTTGAGGAAGGGCTCGCCCTGCCCCATGAACACGACGCTGGTCACGCGGGTGTTGAAGTCGTCTCGCACGTGCATGACCTGCTCGTATATCTCGGACGAGGTAAGCGAGCGCGTGAGGCCCGCCGCGCCCGTCGCGCAAAACGAGCAGCCCATGGGGCACCCCGCCTGGGACGAGACGCAGACGGCGAGCTTTCCTCTCGAGGGCATGCCCACGCACTCGACGCTGACCCCGTCGGGGAAGCGCAGAAGATACTTGCGGCAGCCGTCGACGGAGACCTGGCGCGCGACCTCCTCGACGCCCCCGAGCGTGAGCCGGGCGGCGAGCTCCTCTCGAAGAGACTTCGGGAGGTTGGTCATGTCATCGAAGGAGCGGGCGTTCTTGGACCAGACCCACTCCTCGACCTGCTTGGCGCGAAACTTGGGCTGTCCGAGCGAGGCGAGAAGCTCGGTGAGCTCGCCATGCGTGAGGGTGTGAAGGTCCCGCAGCCCCTCCCCTGCGCCCTCGGCGTTGATTCGGTCGTTTCCTGTCGGCATTTCTGGCCCCTCTGTTTGGCGTGAGACGTCTGGAGTATCCTCTGATGGTGAAACTCACCACTTGAGTCTAGCGTACGGGCGCCCGCCCGCCGGAGGAGCTTTGATGGACAGAGAAGAACTGCTGAGCAAGAGGGTCGTCGTGATCTGCGGCGGCTGGTCTGACGAGCGTGAGATTTCGAGGTCCTCGGCCGGCGAGTGCCGCCGGGCGCTCCTGGAGGCGGGCTTTGCGAACGTCGATCTGCTCGACCTCGCCGAGCGCGACTTCATCGGCCGCCTGATGGCGGGCGGCTACGACGTCGCCTTCGTGGCGATGCACGGCCGCTACGGCGAGGACGGCTGCGTCCAGGGTCTGCTCGAGATCTTGCACATGCCCTACACGTTCTCGGGGGTCGCGGCCTCTGCCGCGGCGACCGAGAAGGAGGTCGCCAAGGCGGTCTACGCCGCCGCCGGCCTGCGAGCCCCGTGCGGCTTCGACGTCGACGCAAAGACGGTGCTCACCGAGGAGCAGATCGACCGCGTGGTCGACAAGATCGGCCTGCCGCTGTTCGTGAAGCCCGCGGCGAACGGATCGTCCTACGGCATCTCGCGCGTGACCGACCGCGACGCGCTCAACGACGCCATCCGCGCCGCCGGCGCGCAGGGCGGGCGCGTGCTCGTGGAGGAGTGCGTCACGGGCACCGAGATCACCGTCCCGGTGATCGGAAACGAGGACCCGACGGCCCTGCCGATCGTTGAGATCGTCACTGGCGCCGAGTTCTACGACCTCAAGGTGAAGTACGAGCCCTCGGCGATGCACCACGTCATCCCCGCGCGCCTCGAGCCGGGCGTGTACGCCAAGGCCCAGGAGCTCGCCGTCCGCGCTCATCGCGCGCTCGGGTGTCGCGGCTGCTCGCGCAGCGACTTCATCGTCACGCCCGAGGGCGAGCCGGTCATCCTCGAGACCAACACGATCCCCGGCATGACGACCGAGAGCCTGCTGCCCGACTCCGCTCGCCACGGCGGGATCGAGTTCCCCGAGCTCTGCACGCGCTTCGTCGAGCTGGCGCTCGAGGGGCGCGCCGCGAGGGGCGCATGACGCCGCCCGCGCCGTCCCTGCTGGATGAGCTGATCTGCCCGGGAACGCCCGATGACGTGAGGCAGCGCTACCTCACCCTGGCGAGCCGCGCCGCGCAGCGGGACTTCGGTCCGCTCGAGGAGGACGTCGTCGTCCTCGACACCGAGACCACGGGCCTCTCCTTCAAGGACTGCGACCTCATCGAGATCTCCGCCGCGCGCCTCTCCGGGCGCGAGGTGGTCGACCGCTTCGAGACCTTCGTCCACCCGGGAGGACCCATCCCGCCCGAGATAACGAGGCTCACCGGCATCTCGAACGCCGACGTCGCGGATGCGCCGAGCGCCCGCGAGGCCGTCGCGGCGCTCGCCGAGTTCGTGGCGGGCTCGCCGGTCCTCGCGCACAACGCGACCTTCGATCGCACCTTCGTGGAGGCGGTGCCCGGGGGCGCGGGGGTCTCGGACACCTGGGTCGACACCCTCTCGCTCTCCCGCATCGCCCTGCCCTGCCTCACGACGCACCGCCTCGCCGACATGGCGGAGGCATTCGGCTGCGCCTCCGTGACGCACCGCGCAGGCGACGACGTCGAGGCGCTCTGCGGCATGTGGCGGGTTCTGCTCGCCGCCCTCTCCGACCTGCCCGCCGGTCTTCTCGCCCTGCTGGCGGGCATGCACGAGGAGGTCACGTGGCCGTTCAGGCTGATCTTCTCTCACCTCGCCGCGCTCGGCGACGCGCCCGCGCGGCCCTTCTCGCTCAAGGAGGTCCGCGCCGGGCTGGTGGGCCGCGCCCAGGCGCCCGCGCGTCCCGACGCGGCGGAGCTGGAGGCGCTTGCGGCCCCGACGGCCGAGGAGGTCGAGCGGGAGTTTGGCTCGGGCGGCGTCGTCTCGCGGATGTACGAGCGCATGGAGCGCCGTCCCGAGCAGGTGGCGATGGCGCGCGAGGTGGCCGAGGCCCTGGGGAGCTCTACCCACCGCGCGATCGAGGCCGGGACGGGCGTGGGGAAGTCCGTCGCCTACCTGCTGCCCGAGGTCCTCTTTGCCCGACGCAACAACGTCACGGTGGGCGTGGCGACCAAGACCAACGCCCTCACCGACCAGCTGGTCTCCCACGAGCTCCCGGCGCTCGCGGCGGCCCTGCCGGTAGGGCTCACCTTCGTGAGCCTCAAGGGCTACGACCACTACCCGTGCCTGCACCGGCTCGACCGCGCCGCCGTGGAGGACCTCCCGCTCGCCGCCGTGCCGCACGACGGCCGCTCGGACAACGCCGTGGCCTGCGACATGCTCACCGCCCTCGCGGTGGCCTATGCCTTCGCGTGTCAGTCGCCCGACGGCGACGTCGACGCACTCGGCATCCGCTGGCGCTACGTCCCGCGGGCGATGCTCACCACCACGCCGGGCGAGTGTCTGCGCGCGCGGTGTCCCTACTTTCCCAACGAGTGCCCGCTCCACGGCGCGCGCCGCCGCGCCGCGGGGGCCGACGTCGTGGTCACGAACCACTCGCTCCTGCTCAGGAACGTGATCGCGGAGGGCAAGATCTTGCCGCCCGTCAGGCACTGGGTCGTCGACGAGGCCCACGGCCTCGAGGCGGAGGCGCGCCGCCAGTGGGCGGTCGAGGTCTCCGGGGACGAGGCCCGCGCGGCCTTCGAGCTTCTGGGGGGAACCTCGACGGGGACCATCCACAACCTCATGGTGCGCGCGATGTCGCTCGAGGGATCCACGCTGGTGGTGGGGCTTCTCGCCAAGGCGGCCGCGACCTGCGCCCGTGCCTCCGTCGCCGTGGCGGACCTCTTTGTCTGCGTCCACGAGCTCGGCTCGGTGGCCCGGGGGGACGGCGGGTACGACACGATGACCCTGTGGCTCGGCGAGGAGGTCCGCTCCACGCCCGAGTGGGCCGCCGTCGAGCAGGCGGGCGCCGTCGCCGCGGAGGCCCTCGCCGAGGCCGTGAGGCAGCTCGCCGGCGCCGCCGAGGCCATGGCCGGCGAGGCCCCGGCGCTCGCCGCGGACCTGACCGAGTCCACGCGCTTCCTGCGCGAGCTTTGCCACGGCATCGAGCTCGTCTGCTCCGGCGAGGACCAGACCTACGTCTATTCCGCGCAGCTCACGCGCTCGAGGAGAAAGATCGCCTCCGAGAAGCTCGTGGCCGAGAAGCTCGACGTGGGGGCGGACCTCGCCGAGCGCTGGCTCCCCGAGATGCAGAGCGTGATCTTCACCTCCGCGACCATCGCCGTGGGAGACGACTTCTCCCACTTCGACCACGCCGTGGGCCTGGACCTTCTGGGGGAAGGGTCGCATCGCGACGTCCGGCTCGACTCGAGCTTTGACTTCGACGCGAACATGTCCGTCGTCCTCGCCCGCGACCTGCCCGCCCCAGGGGACCGCGCCTATCTCCCGGCCCTCGAGGACCTGCTCTTTGACGTGCACGTCTCCATGGGAGGCTCGGTGCTCACGCTGTTCACCAACAGGCGTGACATGGAGCGCGCCTACGAGGCCCTGCAGCCGCGCCTGGCCGCCGCGGGCCTCGAGGTGGCCTGCCAGAGCCGCGGGTCGTCGCCACGCCGCCTTAGGCAGCGCTTCATGGAGGAGCGCTCGCTCTCGCTCATGGCGCTGCGGTCGTTCTGGGAGGGCTTTGACGCGACGGGCGACACCCTGCGCTGCGTGGTCATCCCCAAGCTCCCCTTCGCGAGCCCCAACGACCCGCTCGTCCGTGAGCGCGACCTGCGCGAGGACCGCGCCTGGTGGAAGTACTCGCTGCCCGACGCCGTGATATCGGTGAAGCAGGCCGCCGGCCGCCTCATACGCTCGGCCACGGACACCGGGGTGCTCGTGCTCGCCGACTCGCGCCTCGTGACCAAGGGCTACGGGAGGCTCTTCGTGGGGTCCCTGCCCTCGCGCAGCGTGACGCGCCTCGAGAGCGCCAACGTCGGCCGGTACCTGAGCCTCTGGCGCGCGAGCCACGAGTAGCGGCGACGGAGGGCCTCAGGACGGGCTCTCGAGCTCGCGCGCCGCGTACTCCCCGGCGAGCCGCTCGACCTCGGGGTCGTCGCAGGTGACGGTGCCCGCGCAGGCCGCGACCATGCGCGGCAGCCACATGCCGCCGAAGTAGGGCGTCTCGGCCACGACGGCGCCACCCTCTTCGCGAAGCACCACGCTGAGGTCGTGCCAGGGGAGAAGGTCGAGATAGCGAGGGTCGGAGAAGCGCAGGCGCACGGTCCTTCTCGGCTCGTCGCCGAGGGCCTTTGCCGGTCGGTCGGTTCGTACGGGCAGCTCCTCGAGCTCGTCCATGCGGTCGAGCCTGAACGTACGCGCTCCCTCGCGGTCGATGTCGTAGGCGTCGAGATACCAGAGGTCCCCCTCGCACCGAAGCCTCTCGGGGAGGACACGCCGGCCCTCTCGCGCGCCGCCGCCCGGCTTCTTGTAGCAAAAGCGCAGCCCACGCTGGGCGAGAAGGGCGCCCGCGCAGGCGGGGAGGGCCTCCGGCGCCGGACGGCCGGGCTCCCCGAGCATCCTGCGGACGAGCTCCTCGCTGGGGGCCGAGCCCGCGAGCGAGCCCTCGAGGCGCTCGCGCAGGGGGTCGCGCGCCGGGACGCCCACGCGATCGAGGGCGGCGAGCAGCGCCGCGGTCTCCGCGCGGTCGAGCCGCAGGCGCCGGCCGCGCAGGCCGGTGTCGAGCAGCAAGGTGAGCCGACCGTCGCCCTCGTTTACCAGCGGCAGACCCGTGCCGTCTGCGGAGCAGGCGGTGGCGACGAGCCCCACGAGCTTCTCGGCGCGCTCGCCCGAGACGCCCAGCCGCGCGGAGACGGCCTCGACCGAGAGCGCGTCTCCCGCCTCGCTCAGGCTCGAGACGAGGGCCACGAGCTCGCGCGCCTCCTCAAGCGCGCCCCGCCGGCCGGCGTTTGTCCTGCCACCGCTACGCGCCATGGGGAAGCGCCCCCTCGAGTACCTCTCGCCAGGCGTCCACGAGTGCCTGCGGCCGCAGCGGCCGGATGCCCTGGGCCACAGCCCAGCTCGCGGCGGCGGGGAGGTCGCAGACGTCGACCTCCCAGACCAGGGCCTTTCCCTCGCGCCTGAGCTCGCCCTGCCCGCGCGCTGCGTCGGCAAGCGCGCCCTCGCGCCCGTCCGGGACGGCGAAGGCGGCGGGACGGGCCTTCGAGCCGAGCTGGAAGGGGAGCCTCACCCAGTCGAGGACGGAGAAGTCATCGGGCACCTCGCACGGGACGTCGTCCAGCGCCACGACCTCGTCGAAGCGGTCCACGCGATAGGTGCGCGCGGGCCCATCGGCGGCGCCGTCTGTCACGCGGGCCGCGACGAGGTAGGTCGAGCCGCCGAGGGCGAACAGGCCATAGGGCGCGAGGGTGCGCCTCGCCTGCCAGCCGCGCGCGTTGGTGTAGCTGGCCTCGACGCAGAGATGCTCGACGAGCGCCCTTCTCAGCTCGCCGAGCGCGCGCCCCTCGTTCCGGCGCGCGGCGGCGAAGGCGGGCTCGTCGGCGAAGGCGCGCGACAGCTTGGCCAGGGCCAGGCGCAGGTCCCCCGCGAGCGGGAAGGTGGGGTCCTCGAGCACGCCCTGGCACGTCAGCTCGAGGGTCGCGGCCTCGCGCGCCCCGAGCTCGGCGCCGCCGGCAAACGAGCCGCGCTCGTCCACGCCCCACGAGGTCTCGCCGGCCTGCCGCCCGCGCTCGACGACGCGCACGCCGCAGGCGGCGAGCAGCGCGCGGTCGCGGGAGAAGGCGCGCCTGAAGCTGTCGGCCGAGAGCTCCGGGTAATAGCGGGCCGCGAGGGCGGAGGAGGCTATGGGGGCCCGTGCGTTCATGAACTCTATCGCGAGCGAGCAGATCCTTCTCGCCCGCTCGTCGTCTTTTGTGAGCCGCATCGAGGCCGCCTCCTTTCCTCCCCGTTTTGCCGTCCGTGGGTTCCGCTTGCGTTGAACCCGGGTACATCTGCGTCTTTTTTAACGAACACCAAGGATAAGACGTATACTCTTTGAATTGTATGCACGTCGTTGGAACCGTCTCGCGAGACTCTGCAAAAGGACGACCAGTATGGCCATGACTCACGACTATCTCGACTACCTCAACCAGAGGGTCGGAATCGCCCCCGCCAACAGCCAGGAGGAGCTGCAGGCAGCTCAGACCATCGCCAGGCTCATGAGCCATCATGACGTCGAGCCGCAGATCGAGGAGTTTGACGCGTCCTCGCTCGCCGGCCTCTCCGCGGCGATCCTGTCGGTGCTCATGTTCGTCGGCGTCCTCGTCTCCGGCGTGGGCGTCCTCGCGCTGACGCTGATCGGCTTCGTGCTCGCCGTCATCCCGACGGTGCTGGTGGCGCTCAGGCTCTTTGGCCGCGCGCCGCAGCTCTCCTTCGGGCCCACGGCGCGCAGCCAGAACGTCATCTCGGTCCACCGCGCCACCGGCCCGCTCGTCTCCAAGGGCAACCGCCCCATCGTCGTCGTGGCCCACTACGACACCCCTCGCGAGAACTTCCTCTACTCCACGCCCGTCGCGCCCTATCTCCCGATGGTCGTGAAGGCGTCGACCTACTGCCGCTACGTCGTGGCGCTCTGCGCGCTGGTCCAGCTCATGGGCTTTGTCCCCGCGCCCGCCCGACTCGTGCTCTGGCTGCTGGGCATCGTCGCGTCCCTGCCGGCGATGCTTCTGGCCGTGGGCGCCATCTACGAGCGCGTCTCCCCCTGTACCCTGGGCGCCAACGACAACAAGGCCTCTGTGGCGTCGCTGCTCGGCGTGATGGAGAACGTCCGCCCGAGCGGCCTGGTGCCCCTGCCTCGCGAGCCCGAGCAGGCCAAGGACGTCGAGGAGCCCGAGGGAGTCGACGAGGCCTCCGAGAAGGACGCCGAGGACGCTGCCGATGCCCCCGTTGCCGAGGGGGGCGAGGCCGCGGCCGAGCCCGCCGAGGCCGACCTGACCGTCGCCGCTCCGCTCGACGTCGAGGACGAGCCGGTCGACGAGTGGGTCCCGGCCCCCGCGGAGGAGGTCGTCGGCGTCCGTCACGGCGAGGACGTCCTGCGCGAGCTGCAGATCCTTCCCGAGGACTGTGAGATCGAGTACGCCCTCGGCGGCGTTGCCTCCCTCGCGTCGGAGCCTGCCCGCGCCGTCGCGCCCGCCCCTCAAAGGACCTTTGAGACCCCGGTCTCGCTCTTCGAGCTCGACCCGCTTCCCGAGCAGGAGGAGCCCGAGCTCGCGGATGACGCCGCGGGTGAGGAGGCTTCCGAGCCCGAGGAGCTTATCGACGCCGAGGAGCAGGACGTCACCGAGGACGCGCCCGAGCCCGAGGACGACGAGTCCGTCCAGGGCACCGCGCCGCTGCGCCCCGTCAAGGGTGACGCCGAGACCACCCGCGAGAGCCTGCTCTCCGGCGGGCGCTTCTCGCTGGTCATGGACGAGGGCGACCGCGGCGTCGGTCCGAAGGACTCCTCCGGCCTCACCGCCGAGGTCGAGGAGGAGCTCGACGCGACCCAGCCCACGCCCTCCGCTCCCGTCGAGCGCCCGAGCGCTCCCGAGGACCCCGAGTGGGGCAAGTCCTCGTATCGCCCCCAGCTCTCCAACGTCGCGCGCCGCGCGTCCCTCTTTGACCTCCCCGATCCGTCCATGAACGAGACGGACCCGCTCGGCGACCCCGGCGCCACGCGCGTGGCGCCCTCCAAGTCGAGGTTCGCGCGCGCCCTGCGCGGCGAGCAGAGCGCCACCGCCCAGGACGCCCCCGCCGCCGAGGATGCCCCCGAGGTCGAGGCTCCGCAGCCCATCGAGACGCTCGCCTCCACGGCCGAGCGCGGCAAGAGCGCGTTGGGCGGCCTCTTCGGCCGTCTCAAGGACGCCCTCTCCAGCAGGGCCAAGGCCGCCGAGGACGTCGCGGACGACTCCTCCGACGAGGAGTCCGACGACCCCATCTGGCGCGGCGGCGCCGCGACGAGGGGCGGCCTGCGCTTTGTCGAGGAGGACGAGCAGGCTCCGACCGAGGACGAGCTGCGCGACGCCGCGCTCTCCCTCGCCGACGACGCGCTCGTCTCGCACGACATCTGGTTCGTGGCCCTGGGTGGCTCCACGCTCGACCACGCCGGCATGAGGTCCTTCCTGCGGCAGCACCGCTCCGAGATCCGCGGCAGCTTCATCGTGAACCTCGACTGCGTGGGCGCCGGCGAGCTGAGCGTTCTCACCCATGAGGGCGTCGAGGGCACGCGCCGTGCCGACCGTCGCCTCGGACGCCTGCTCAGCACCGTTGCCAAGGACCTGCACGCCGAGCTCGCGCAGAAGAACTTTAGCTGGACCTCGACGGACGCCTGGCCCGCGATGAGCTCCTCCATGCGCTCCGTGACGATCATGGGCGTCGGGGAGAACGGCCTGCCCGCGCTCTCCAAGACCGCCGACGACGTCGCCGAGAACGTGAGCGGCGACCAGGCCAACCTCGTCACCGAGATCGTGACCGAGGCCATCCGCCGCGCCTAGGGGCGGCCGGGCGACGACATCAGGCAATCTTTCGATCGAGCGCGTCACGTGCAGCACGGGACGCGCTCGATCTGCGTTCTGCCGGCGTGCCCCGCGGCGGGCGGCCGTCCTCCCCTGAGGGCGTCACCGCCCATGCGCTTGGCCCGCGTCCTTCTCCGTGGTGCCTTCTCACCTTCGTGCGTCCTTCTCGTCTCTGAGCCGCGCATTGGACCTCCTGTCTTTGGGGAGGACTACGCTACGCCCCGGGACTTCCCGGACTCTGAGCGCTTGCTGACGGGGAGCTGACCGGACGGACGTGCCTTTGGCGAGCAAGTCGCGTGAGCTTGGCGTCGCCCGCTCGGCCAGGCGCGGGTTGGCGGTGTCACGTCACGAAGCCTTCACAGAACGAACACGCGACGGGCCGCGGCCCTAGGGCCTATCTGCCGCGGGTGCGCCCAGGGCGCGCTTCACCGCACGGCCGGCGCTCACGCCCACGAGGAGCTTGAGGAGGTCGGGCCCCACGAAGGGCAGCACGCCCGCGACGAGCGCCGCCGCCGGCGAGATGCCGCTCGCCCAGCAGAGCTGCGCGACGCCGGCCGCGTAGGAGACCGCCAGCATGACGAGGGCGCCCGCGAAGTCGCGCGCCGGCTCGGGGAGAACGGGGATTCGTCGCAGGGCCGCCGCGCACGCGGTGCCCAGGAAAAAGCCCCAGAGAAAGCCGCCCGTCGGACCGAGGAGATGGCCGACGCCGCCAGCAAACCCCGAGAAGACGGGCATGCCCAGGGTGCCGAGCAGCAGGTAGAGGCCCACGGCGCGCACGGCGTCCCTCCCGTCGAGCGCAACGACGAGCAGGGCGAGGACAAGCGTCTGGAGGGTGAGGGGAACCGGGCCCAGGGGGACCGTGACCATGGCCGAGGCGGCGAGAAGCGCCGCGGAGAGCCCTGCTCTGCATACCTGTGACGCCGTCATGGCACCCCCTCGGCCCCGTGGTCCTTGCCCAGCCTTCGGACGCAGGCTATACTACTCCATACGCGTTCTTGCGCGCGTCGAGGCGGGCATCGCCAAGTGGTAAGGCATCAGCTTCCCAAGCTGACATTCGCGGGTTCGAGTCCCGTTGCCCGCTCCAGAGACTTCAGGGCCCCGAAAGGGGCCCTTCGCATGTGGGTAGAACTATGGCGTCGGAGCGCGTTCGAGCGCCGTCCCGCCCAGAAAGGAAGCACCGTGGCCTCCCTCCCCATGACCAACGAGGAGTGCCGCCTCGCCACCGAGGCGCTCTCCGACCAGATCGACCGCTACGCGAGCCTTCTCGTCAGGAAGGGCGTCGCGCTGCAGGCCGGGCAGGAGCTCGTGCTCCAGGCGCCCGTGGAGGCCGCCGACTTCGCGCGTCGCGTGGTGCGCGCGGCGTATCGCGCGGGCGCCGGTCACGTGACCGTTCTGTGGCACGACGACGAGGTGAGCCGCCTCACGTACGAGAGCTGCCCGCTCGCGTTCTTCGAGACGGTCCCCGCCTGGCAGGTCGAGCAGCTCAACGGCCTAGCCGAGGACGGGGCCGCGTTTCTGTTCCTCGAAGGATCGGACCCCTCCGCCCTCAAGGGCGTGGACCCCGCCAAGCCCGTCGCCGCGGCGAAGGCCCGCAACACCCAGTGCCGCTCCTTCCGCGACGGCATGGACTTTGGCCTCAACGCCTGGTGCATCGCCGGTGTGCCCGTCGCGGCCTGGGCGCGCGAGGTCTTTCCGGACGTCTCCGCCGCCGAGGCGCTCTACCGTCTGTGGGTCCTGATCCTCGAGGTCGCCCGCGCGGACGGCGAGGATCCCGAGAGCGCCTGGGAGACTCACAACGCCTCCTTCGAGAAGACCAAGCGCTTCCTCAACACGCACCGCTTCGACGCACTGCGCTACGAGTCCGCCAACGGGACCAACCTCGTGGTGGGGCTTCCCGCGGCCCACGTCTGGGACGGCGGCGCCGGCCGCACCCGCGACGGCGTGACCTTCTTCCCCAACATTCCCACCGAGGAGGTCTTCACCTCTCCGGACCGCCTGCGCGTGGACGGCGTGGTGCACTCCGCGCTGCCGCTCGTGCGCTCCGGCCAGGTGGTGCGGGACTTCTGGATGGAGTTCAAGGACGGCGCCGTGGTCGACTTTGGCGCCGAGCAGGGACGCGAGGTCCTGAGCCGCATTCTTGAGGTCGACGAGGGCGCCCGTCGTCTGGGTGAGGTCGCGCTCGTCTCCAAGAACACGCCCATCCGCCAGAGCGAGACCCTCTTCTTTGACACGCTCTACGACGAGAACGCGAGCTGCCACCTGGCCCTGGGCATGGGCTTTCCCGAGTGCCTCGAGGGCGGCGCCTGCCTGAGCAAAGAAGAGCTCCTCGCCCGCGGCGTCAACCAGAGCAGCACCCACGTGGACTTCATGATCGGCTCCGATGACCTCAACGTCTTTGGCGTGTGCGCGGACGGCTCCGAGGTTCCCGTGTTCGTGAACGGGCAGTGGGCCTGGGAGTGACGCCCGCACGTGGTAAAATCGCCACGACGCGCCGTTAGCTCAGCTGGTAGAGCAGGGGACTTTTAATCCCAAGGTCCAGGGTTCGAAGCCCTGACGGCGCACCACCGCATCTGATGGGGCCGGACGTTTTCCGACGTCCGGCCCCCTTTTGTCGACCAAGTTGTCGATAATCGCCCACGTTTTCGACCAAGTCGACCAACCATGGTCGGTTCTGCGGCATCGGCAGAGAGCCGGACGGGGTCAGCCCACGCGGAGGACCTCGTGAATGCCGGCCTCCTTGAGGATCTCGACATCCTCGTCGGTGGCGCCCGTGTCGGTGATGAGCAGCGCCACGCGGTCGAGCGACGCGTAGGTGAAGCCCGCCGCTATGCCGAGCTTGCTCGAGTCGGCGAGCAAGATCATGCGGTCAGAGCGCTCCACCATGAGCGAGTTGACGGTCGCCTCCTGGTGCGTGTTGGAGGTGATGCCGGTGACCGTGGAGATGCCGGCGCAGCCCACGAAGCACGTCGTCGCCGAGACGCTGCGGCCGCGGTCTATCACGCCGTCGTGGCGGAGGAGGTCGCGCGCATGGCGATCGACACCGAGGCGCTTGCACCACATTGTGGCCCCGCGCCCCAGTATCTTCTGGACAAGCATTACATGCGCAAGCACGGCCCGAACGCTTACTATGGACAGGGAGGGGCGCACTAGCGCGTTCTTCTCGGCTTTGTTTGGATTGAGGGCGCAGACGCGCCAAGACATGAAAGAGAGGGGTTTGCCATGAAGTTCTTCATCGACACCGCCGATCTCGACGAGATCAAGGAAGCTCTCTCCTGGGGCTGCCTCGCCGGCGTCACCACCAATCCGAGCCTGTACGCCCGCACCGGCGGCAAGCTCGCCGACTTCGAGGACCACATGGTCAAGATCGCTGAGCTCTGCGACGGCCTGCCCGTCTCCGCCGAGTCCCAGGCCAAGACCACCGAGGGCATGATCGAGGACGGCCGGCGCCTCTCCGCGCTCGCCCCCAACATCGTGGTCAAGCTGCCGATCTGCGCCGAGGCCCTGGCCGCCACGCACCAGCTCGCCTCCGAGGGCGTCCGCATCAACATGACGCTGGTCTTCTCGGCCACCCAGGCGCTTCTCGCCGCCAACGCCGGCGCGCGCTACATCTCGCCGTTCGTCGGTCGCTTCGACGACATCGCCGAGGACGGCATCTCCCAGCTCGCCGACGTCGTGGCCTGCATCGGCAACTATGACTGGACCGGCAAGAACGTCGACAACCAGGTCGAGATCATCACCGCCTCCGTCCGCACGCCCAACCACGTGACCCAGGCGGCCCTGCTCGGCGCCGACATCGCCACCGTGCCCTTCGGCGCGCTCAAGAAGTGCCTCAAGCACCCGCTGACCGACCAGGGCATGGCCGCCTTCGACGCCGACTGGGCGAAAGTAGTGGCCGCCCAGTAGGCGACGGCTCGCCGACGCTTGTTCCACCTATGATTCGCTTGACAAACCGTGAGAAACGAGAAGGAGGCAGAATGACTGACACCGAGCTGAGGCGCGTTGCCAACGAGATCCGCAAGGGCATTCTCGTGGGCACGCACGCCGCCAAGTCGGGCCACCCCGGCGGGTCGCTGTCCGCCGCGGACCTCTTTGCGTACCTGTACTTCGAGGAGCTGAACGTTGACCCGGCCAACCCGAGGAAGGCCGATCGCGACCGCTTCGTCCTCTCCAAGGGCCACACGGCCCCCGGCCTCTACGCGGCGCTCGCCGAGCGCGGGTTCTTCCCCAAGGAGGACCTCGAGACCCTGCGCCACATCGGCAGCCACCTGCAGGGCCACCCCAACATGAACGACACCCCGGGCGTGGACATGTCCACCGGCTCGCTCGGCCAGGGCATCTCCGCCGCCGTGGGCATGGCGCTCGCGGCCAAGCACTGGGGCGACAGCTATCGCGTCTACACGCTGCTCGGCGACGGCGAGATCGAGGAGGGCCAGGTCTGGGAGGCGGCGATGTTCGCCGGCAACAACGGCCTGGACAACCTCGTCGTGATCGTGGACCACAACGGCCTGCAGATCGACGGCACCATCGAAGAGGTCAACTCCGCGATGCCCATCGCCGACAAGTTCCGCGCCTTCAAGTTCCACGTGATCGAACTCGCCGACGGCAACGACATGGCGCAGATCCGCGCCGCCTTCGCT
Source organism: Thermophilibacter sp. ET337 (assembly GCF_024733715.1). Lineage (NCBI taxonomy): Bacteria > Bacillati > Actinomycetota > Coriobacteriia > Coriobacteriales > Atopobiaceae > Thermophilibacter > Thermophilibacter sp. ET337. The sequence continues at coordinate 51,537 of NZ_JANRHO010000005.1, forward strand.
GAGGCGCGCGAGGTCAAGGGACAGCCCGTGTGCATCGTCGCCGAGACGGTGAAGGGCAAGGGCGTCTCGTTCATGGAGAACCAGGTGGGCTGGCACGGCAAGGCCCCCGACGACGAGCAGTTCGAGCAGGGCATGGCCGAGCTCGAGGCCGCTGGGAAGGAGCTCTAATGGCTGACGTCAAGAAGGTCGCCACGCGCCAGAGCTACGGCGAGGCCCTCGTGGAGCTCGGCGCCGAGCACGACGACTTCGTCGTCTTTGACGCTGACCTCGCGGCCGCCACGCAGACCGGCAAGTTCAAGGCCGCCTACCCCGACCGCTTCTTCGACGCGGGCATCGCCGAGTCCAACATGATGGGCCTGGCAGCCGGCGTCGCCACCACCGGCCGCGTGGCCTTTGCGAGCACCTTTGCGATGTTCGCCGCGGGCCGAGCCTTCGAGCAGGTGCGCAACTCCATCGGCTACCCGCACCTCAACGTGAAGATCGGCGCCACGCACGCCGGCATCTCCGTGGGCGAGGACGGCGCCACGCACCAGTGCAACGAGGACATCGCCCTCATGCGCACCATCCCGGGCATGACGGTCGTCGTTCCGGCCGACGACGTCGAGGCCAAGGCCGCCGTGCGCGCCGCCTACGAGACCGACGGCCCCGTCTACATGCGCTTCGGCCGCCTGGCCGTGCCGGTGTTCAACGACCCGGAGACCTACGAGTTCCAGCTGGGCAAGGGCGTCGTCCTGCGCGAGGGCACCGACGTCACCGTCGTTGCCTGCGGCCTCATGGTCGCCGAGGCCCTGGCCGCCGCCGACGAGCTCGCCGCCAAGGGCGTCTCCGCCGAGGTGATCAACATCCACACCATCAAGCCGCTCGACGAGGAGCTCGTCCGCGCGAGCGCCGCCAAGACCGGGCATGTGGTCACCGCCGAGGAGCACTCCGTGATCGGCGGCCTGGGCGACGCGGTGCTCGCGGCTCTGGCCGAGAGCCCCGTGCCCGTGCGCAAGCTCGGCGTGAACGACGTCTTCGGCGAGTCCGGCCCCGCCGTCGACCTGCTCCACAAGTACCACCTCGACGCCGCTGGCATCGTCGCTGCCGTCGAGGGCCTTCTCGCCAAGTAGCGCCATCGACGGGCGCGCCGGGGACGGCTTCCCCGACGCGCCCTCTTTTGCCAGGGGGAACAACATGAAGCTTGCCATCGGAAACGACCACACCGCGCTCGCCATCAAGGCCGAGGTCGTCGAGCACCTGCGCGACCGCGGCGTCGAGCTCGTGGACGTGGGCACCAACAGTCCGGAGAGCTTCGACTACGCCATCAGCGGCTATCGCGTCGGCCGCCTCGTCGCCGACGGCGAGGTCGACGGCGGCGTGCTCATCTGCGGCACGGGCGTGGGCATCAGCCTTGCGGCCAACAAGGTCGACGGCGTGCGCGCCTGCGTGTGCTCCGAGCCGTACTCCGCCGAGCTCTCGAAGCGCCACAACAACAGCAACGTCATCTGCTTCGGCGCGCGCGTGATCGGCCCGGAGATGGCCAAGTGCATCGTGGACGCGTGGATGGACGCCGAGTTCGAGGGCGGCCGCCACGCCCGCCGCGTGGGCCAGATCATGGAGATCCAGGACACGCAGCGCCTTGCTGCCGCGGAGTAGTAGCGACCGAGGCCCTGGGGCTGCCCGGGGCCTCGAATTGTTTCGAGACGGAGTCTCTTCTCGCCGCCCCTGCGCGGCTGGCCTACACTCAGCCACGTCAGACAGCCGCGGGCCAATAGCCCGCGCCCGCTCAACTACTGAGGAGGCCAACGTTGATGAACGTTCACAGCGCGCACGCATGTGCCGCCCTCCTCACTGCCCGACGCCAGATGCGACGAATCTCGCCCGCGATGTCGCGCGCGACGCTCTAGCTTGACGGTTCTTCTCGACAGACCGAGCTCCTGCGCCCCGCGACGTCGGGGCATTTCTGTGTAGACGCATCCAACCTAGCACCCAACCCAAAGCGAAAGGGAAACAACATGGCAGAGAAGGAAAAGGTCGTCCTTGCGTACTCCGGCGGACTGGACACGTCCGTCATCGTCAAGTGGCTGCAGATCGAGAAGAACCTCGACGTCATCGCCATCTGCGGCAACGTGGGCCAGGACGAGAAGGACCTCTCCTGGATCAAGCAGAAGGCCCTCGACATGGGCGCCATCGCCTCCGAGGCCATCGACATGCGCGCCGAGTACGCCGAGAAGATCCTCTCCAAGGCAATCTGGGCCAACGGCAAGTACGAGGGCGTCTACCCGCTGCTCTCCGCGCTGTCCCGCCCGCTGATCTCCAAGCACCTCGTGGACATCGCGCACCAGTACGGCGCCAAGTACATCGCCCACGGCTGCACCGGCAAGGGCAACGACCAGGTGCGCTTTGAGACCTGCATCCGCGCGCTCGACCCCGAGCTCGAGATCATCGCGCCCGTGCGCGAGTGGGACCTCACCACGCGCGACTCCGAGATGGAGTGGGCCGAGGCCAACGGCGTGCCTGTGCCCACCACCAAGAAGAAGCCCTACTCCATCGACGACAACCTCTGGGGTCGCGCGATTGAGTGCGGCGTGCTCGAGGACACCTGGAACAAGCCGCCCGCGGACATCTGGACGATGACGGCCAACCTGGAGGACTGCCCGAACGAGCCCGAGGAGGTCGTGATCACCTTCGAGCAGGGCATCCCGACCGCCATCAACGGCGAGAAGATGGACCTGCTCAGCCTCATTATCAAGGCCAACGAGATCGCCGGCCGCAACGGCTACGGTCGCATCGACATGATCGAGGACCGTGTCGTGGGCATCAAGAGCCGCGAGTGCTACGAGTGCCCGGCCGCCCTGCTGCTCATCCAGGCTCACCAGACCCTCGAGCAGCTCTGCCTCGATGCCGAGACGCTCAAGCAGAAGGCCAAGATGGATGTCGAGTGGGCATCGACCGTCTACCGCGGCCTGTGGTTCTCCCAGAACCGCAACGCCATCGACGCGTACAACGCCTACACGCAGAAGTTCGTGAGCGGCGACGTCCGCATCATCCTGTGCAAGGGCGGCCTGTTCGTTGACGGCGTGCGCTCCGACTACAGTCTCTACGACTACAACCTCGCCACCTACGACGAGGGCGACACCTTCGACCACAGCGCCGCCGAGGGCTTCATCGTCCTGCATGGCCTGCAGTCCAAGACCTGGTCCAAGGTCCAGGGCCCCGGCTCCGGCCTCCAGCCGGTCCACTAGTCTGTTAATTGGGGACAGTCCCCAACGTGCAGAAAAGCCGAATCGGCCGGCGGAAGGTTCCCTTCCGCCGGCCGTTTTTGCCGTCGCGCATCGGTCTACTCGGCCGCCCCCAAAATTAACGGGCACAAAGACGGCAATTGTGAGCGAAGGACCGGCAAAACACCAGTTGGCGTTTACGAGATAAGTCGTTCGTGCCCGTTAATTTTGGGGGCGGCCGAGTAGACCCCCATTCCGCCTAGTAGTTTCCGAGCGATATGCCGCCCGCCCACGGATAGAGCGACCAGATGAGCCGCTGCCTGCGCGTAGCATGGGGTTGCTCGAGGGCTCGTCGTGTCGCAGCCCCCGTCTCGCCGCTCGCGCCGGCGAGCTGTTCGGCGGCAATGACCGCCTCAAGCACCACGGAGTCGAGACCTCCTAACTCCATGAGGTCTTCGGCGACGATGGGGAGCACAATTCTTCCGCTTGCAAGAAGCTCTCTGTTGCGGCGCAGGTCATCGACGTATTTTTCCCGGACGCGAGCAAGTGCGGCCTTGAGCTCGTCCTTTTCGAGCCTCTCCACGTCAATCGAGCTGAGGTCTAGGTGCCCGTAGCCGTCGTAGTTGAGCCCAACGGGAAGATCTCCCAGCGAGATATCAGGCACCCTGGCCTTGTTCGTCACCCAGGGCCTGAGCTCCCGACCAATCAGCTCCTGCGCATTAAGCTCGATGTTTCGAATGCCAAACCCGTCGTCCTCGAGCGGACGGACGAGCACTAGTGCCACGAGCGCCTCCATTGCGGACCACGCATTGTCGCGGACGTTCTCGAGTGCTGCCAACGCGCGCTCCCTGCCCTTGACTCGACGACAGGAGCGTACGTAACCCTTGATCTTCGCAACGTTGGTGAGTGGCGCCACTTCATGGACGACCCCGCCCGTCCGTGGGTTGGTCGCGTCGCGCACGAAAGTGCCGCACAGCTCATATCCCAGCAGCTCCAGGGCCGCGCGATCCATCACGCTGGCGAGCTCGAGGAAGAGGAGCTCGGGGCACGGGACGGTAAAGGTCTCGGATACGCGCGCAAATGATCCGCGCGGAATGCCCTCGCCGTAAACCGTGGTCGACATGAAGCGGGCCTTTGGCCGCGAACGGGCGTCTGGCGAGACGACGTAGATCGGGCGACTTTCGCTCGGGGGATTCAAAAGTCCAACAAGCTGGTAAGGGATGAGGCGTGAGGTCCACCGCCGTTGTGGCCAGGGGTCGGGCGCGGGGATGCCGCACGATTCCTTTGGCATGCTAAGCCCCTCGGCCCGAAGACTCCGGACGAGCGCGAGAGCGGTCAGGCTGTTAACGCACAGATGCATGCTATTCCAATCATTAATAGACTAGTACTATTAAAATAATAGTAGTAAATCAGCTATGTATACCTAACAATTTGAATATGAAATTAACAGGATTTGACGGAGTTCGGCGCAAGGTGCCGCCTTTGATAAGCTAGACGCGGCAAAAACACGAGGAAGGAGCAACCATGGCGCTTTGGGGAGGCAGGTTCGAGAAGGGCGTGGACCAGTTCACGCAGGAGTTCGGAGCAAGCCTCGAGGTCGACAAGAACATGGCGGCCCACGACATTGCCGGCAGCCGCGCGCACGCCCGCATGCTCGCCGAGCAGGGCATCATCTCCGGCGAGGACCATGCCGCTATCGACGCGGGCCTCGCCGAGATCGCCGCGCAGATCGCGGACGGCACCTTCCCCTGGGACGTCAACGACGAGGACGTCCACATGGCCGTGGAAAGCGCGCTCACCCGCGCGATCGGGGCCCCGGGCGGGCGTCTGCACACCGGCCGCTCCCGCAACGACCAGGTCGCCACCGACATCCGCCTGCTCGCCAAGGAGCTCTGCGACCAGCTGCTCGCCGGCAACGCGGCCCTGCGCCGCGCCCTTCTGGAAGCCGCCGAGAAGAACCTCGACGTCGTGATGCCCGGCTACACGCACCTCCAGCACGCCCAGCCCGTGCTGCTCTCCCACCACCTGCTCGCGTATTTCTGGATGTTCACGCGCGACTTCACGCGCCTCACCGCCGCGCGTACGGCCGCGGACGCCAACCCGCTCGGCGCCGCGGCGCTCGCCGGCACCACCTACCCGCTCGACCGCGCGCGTACCACGGAGCTGCTGGGCTTCTCGGCCACGATCCCCAACTCGCTCGACGCCGTCTCCGACCGTGACTACCTGCTCGACCTTGAGTACGCCTGCGCCGTGAGCATGATGCACCTCTCGCGCCTGTGCGAGGAGATCGTGCTGTGGAGCTCTACGGAGTTTGGCTTCATCACGCTCTCGGACAGCTACTCCACCGGCTCCTCGATCATGCCGCAGAAGAAGAACCCCGACTTCGCCGAGCTCACGCGCGGAAAGTGCGGCCGCGTCTACGGCGACCTGATGGCGCTGCTCACCACCATGAAGTCGCTGCCGCTGGCCTACAACAAGGACCTCCAGGAGTGCAAGGAGGGCCCGCTCGACGCCGCGCGCACGCTCTCGGACTGCATGGAGATCGCCGCGGGCATGATCGAGACCATGACGGTGAACGCCGACGTCATGCTCGCCCAGGCGGGCACGGGCTTCTCTGCCGCCACGGACGTGGCCGACTACCTCGCCAAGAAGGGCATGCCGTTCCGCGAGGCGCACCGCGTGGTGGGCGAGCTCGTCCTCTATTGCGAGAAGAGCCACAAGGGCCTCGAGGACCTCACGCCCGAGGAGTTTGCCGCGGCGAGCCCGCTCTTCGAGGCGGACATCGCACAGGACCTGGATCCCGCCGGCATCGCAAACGCCCGCGTGACCTATGGCGGCACCGGTCACGATGCGGTTGTCGTGCAGCTTGGCGAGGCGCGCGCGTCGCTTGGGGAGGACGAGGCCGCCCTGCGGTAGAATCAGATCGGAACACGCGCACGCGAGCAAAGACGCCGAGGAGGCCTCCATGATCGACCGCTACACCCGTCCCGAGATGGGCCACATCTTCTCCCTCGAGAACAAGTACCGCATCTGGCAGGAGATCGAGGTCCTGGCCTGCGAGGCGCACGCCGAGATGGGCAAGATCGGCATCACCCGCGAGGAGGCCGCCTGGATCCGCGAGCACGCGGACTTCAACAAGGACGAGGTCGACGCCATCGAGGCCGTGACCAACCACGACGTCATCGCGTTTCTCACCAACATGGGCGAGTACATCGACCGCGACGTGCCGGAGGGCGAGCCCAAGCCGTCCCGCTGGGTCCACTTTGGCATGACCTCCTCCGACCTCGGCGACACCGCCCTCTGCTACCAGCTCGTCCAGGCTACCGACATCCTCATCGAGGACTGCAAGAAGCTCGGCGAGATCTGCCGCCGCCGCGCCTTCGAGGAGCGCGATACCCTCTGCGTGGGCCGCACGCACGGCATCCACGCCGAGCCCATGACCTTTGGCATGAAGTTCGGCAGCTGGGCCTGGGAGCTCAAGCGCGACTACGACCGCCTCAAGGACGCCCGCGCCAACGTGGCCTTTGGCGCGATCTCCGGCGCGGTGGGCACCTACTCCTCCATCGACCCCTTCGTCGAGGAGTACGTCTGCGAGCACCTGGGCCTCGTGCACGATCCGCTGTCCACGCAGGTCATCTCCCGCGACCACCACGCCTATCTCGCCGGCGTCCTGGCCACCACGGCGGCCACCTGCGAGCGCATCGCCACCGAGATCCGCAACCTCCAGAAGACCGACACCCTCGAGGCTGAGGAGCCGTTCCGCAAGGGCCAGAAGGGCAGCTCGGCCATGCCGCACAAGCGCAATCCCATCACTGTCGAGAAGGTCTGCGGCCTCTCCCGCGTGGTCAAGGCCAACGCGCAGGTCGCCTTTGACAACGTGGCGCTCTGGCACGAGCGCGACATCAGTCACTCCTCCGCGGAGCGCGTGGCCCAGGCGGACAGCTTCATCGCGCTCGACCACATGTTCCAGTGCCTCACGCGCATCGTGGACGGCCTCATCCTCTACCCGGCGCAGATGCTCGCCAACCTCAACAAGACGCGCGGGCTGATCTTCTCGTCCAAGGTGCTTCTCGCTCTGGTTGAGACCGGCATCACCCGCGAGGAGGCCTACGCCATCGTGCAGGAGAACGCCATGGCTACGTGGCGCGAGGTCCAGCAGTGCGCCGGCGGCACCACGTTCCGCGAGAAGCTCGAGGCCGACCCGCGCTGCACCGTGCCCGCCGCCGAGCTCGACGCGATCTTCGACCCGCGCGCCTTCCTCACCCGCGCCGGCGTGGTTTTTGACCGCCTTGAGCAGCTGAGCTTCGAGTAACCGACAAGAACCGGACGCGGGAGGGGCGTCCCCTTTCCGCATCCGAGAGGAGAAGAACCATGCACTTTGACTACACCCCGCGCGGCGTCTGCTCGCGCGCCATCCACATCGACCTCACCGACGACGGCAAGACCATCGAGGCAGTCTCCTTCGAGGGCGGCTGCAACGGCAACCTCAAGGCCGTGAGCAAGCTCGTCGCCGGCCACCAGGTCGACGAGATCGTGGGGATCCTCTCGGGCAACACCTGCGGCCCCCGCAACACCTCGTGCGCCGACCAGCTTTCCCGTGCGCTGACGGAGGCCTCGGCCGCGGCCCAGCAGGCCTGAGCGTGCGCGCGCCAAAGCTGACAAGACGCTCCTTCTTCAAGACCGCTGCCGCTGGCGGGGTCATCGCCGCCGCGGTGGGGGTCCTGCCCGGCTGCACGCACGGTCCCGACGAGATCGACGCGGACCCCACGGTCGTGGACGAGGAATCCGCGGAGAGCGTGCTCGAGTCATTCACCCAGGCGGACTCCCCGCTCGCCGAGGAGCACAGCTGGACGCTGCCGCTCGGCAACGTCCTGCGCCCCGCCGAGGGCGCCTGGGCGCCCGTGATCACGGCGGGCTCGTCCGCCACGCCCATGGTCAAGGCCTCGGCCCTCTCGCTCTCGTCGGGAACGCTCGCGGAGGTCGTTCCCGCGCCGCTCGGCACCGCCGCGACGACCGTCATCTATGACGTCCGCTGCTCGGACTCCGCCTACGCCTGGGTCGAGCTCGACCTCGTGACGCGCGCCTGGGCGCTCTACGCCTCCGCCTTCTCTGACGGCCAGCTCTCGGGCGACACCAAGATGCTCTGGGAGGGCGCGGCCGACTACGACCCGGCCCCCTTTGCCGTCTCGGGCTCGAGCGTGATCTGGCAGGTCCAGCCCTCGACCAGTGGCTCCAAGACCACCGAGCCCTCGCTGTGCTACCTCTGGCACCTCGGCGACTCCGACGCCCAGTCGGTGGTCGAGTCCCCGGGGCGCTTCGCGACGGCGCCCACGGTCAGCGCCGGGACGGTGGTCCTGGCGCCGCGCGTCCACGACGACGAGGGCGTCTTCTATGGCGTCACGGCCTACGCGCTCTCGGACGACCTCAAGACCAAGGTCGACCAGCTCGTCATGCCCGCGAGCGTGCGGCCGTTTCGTGCCGCCCGCGTGGGCGAGCGGTTTCTCGTATCGGTTGAGGCCAGCTACAGCTCGGGTGGCCTGCTCAGCAAGATGGGCACCTACATGGGCACCTCCTCGGCGGGCTTCGTCAAGCTCGACCGCGAGCCATCGGAGTGCGGCTGCGGCAAGGACGACCTCTTTGTCATCAAGAGCAACTCGTCCTACCTCGTCATTAACCTGGCCGACAAGACCTACTCGTCGCTTGCCTCCGTCGACCGCGCGGTCGACTACGGCGAGTTCCCGGCGCGCGCGGGCGAGTGCGACCAGTTCGTGACCTTCTCGACCGTCAAAGACCCCGACACCGGCTACCCCGCTTCCGTCACGGTGCGCACCTTCCGCCTGTAAGAGGGAATCTTCAGCCGTCGGCTGGGGTACACTAAAGGTGCTTACGGCCGAACCCCGGCGACGACAAGGCAACAGGGAGGCCAACATGGCTTCAGACGAGAAGAAGATCCTGCTGGTTGAGGACGAGAAGGCCATCCGCGACGCCGTCGCGGCCTACCTCGAGCGCGAGAACTACATCGTGCGCGGGGTCGGTGACGGCCAGAGCGCGGTCGAGGAGTTCGAGAAGCACACCTTCGACCTCGTCATCTTGGACCTCATGCTGCCCAAGCTCTCGGGCGAGCGCGTCTGCCGCGCCATCCGCGAGACCTCCAACGTGCCCATCATCATGCTCACCGCAAAGGGCGAGGTCGAGGACCGCATCATCGGCCTGGAGCTCGGCGCGGACGACTACCTCATCAAGCCCTTCTCGCCGCGCGAGCTCGTCGCCCGCGTGCGCGCGCTGCTGCGCCGCGCCCACACCGAGTCCGAGCCCCAGCTCGAGGTCCTGGACTTCGGCGACCTGGTGATCGACATCTCCGGCCACAAGGTGCTCGTCGAGGGGCGCGAGGTCGACCTCACCGCCTCTGAGTTCAAGCTGCTTACCACCCTCGCGCGCTACCCCGGTCGCGTCTACACGCGCATGGAGCTCGTCGAGAAGGTCCTGGGCTACGACTTCGAGGGCTACGAGCGCACGATCGACTCCCACGTGAAGAACCTGCGCGCCAAGCTCGGCGACGACCCGCGCAACCCGCGCTGGCTCTACACGGTCCACGGCGTCGGCTACCGCTTCGAGGCGCCCGAGAAGGCCGCCGACAAGAGCGCCCGCTAGGGGGCGGACATGTCGGCGCGCTTCGAGACGGGCGGTGCCGAGACCCCCGAGGAGGACGCCCCCAAGAAGCGCTCCTCCCGCAGCTCGTGGAACACCATCAAGCCCTCGCCCAAGCGCGGGCGCCCGTATGCGACGAGCCTCACCATCGCCTTTGCCCTCACGGCCGTCATGACGGCCGTGGTCTTGGCCGTGGTCCTGGCGGTGGTGTGGGAGCGGCAGTTCACGGCGTACACCCGCCAGAACATGCAGGCCATCGCCGACTCCACCTCGGCGACCATCTCCGAGTCCTACAAGCGAACGGGCGTGATCGACGACGCCGTCGCCGCCGAGGCGGCCGCCGCGGCCTCGAGCCTCTCGCCCGACATCGTGGTCCAGATAACCGACGTCAACGACCGGGTCCTCTACGACGACACGTGGGCCGGGTCGCGCGCCTCGTCCGGCCGCCCCAAGGCGCCCTCGGTGGTGCCCACGACGCAGGGCGCGCTCGTCACCTCCTCGATCGTGGACGCCAACGGCAAGACGGTGGGCACCGTCCGGCTCTGGGCGCTCGGCTCCGATGCGCTGCTCACCAAAAGCGATGCCTCCTTCCGTGCCAACTCCTACGGCGCCATCGTCACGGCTGCCGCGATCGCCGCGATCATCGCCTGCGTGATCGGCTACTTCGTCTCGCGCGGCATGGCTCGCCCCATCCAGCGCATCACCTCCACTGCCAAGCAGATCAGAAACGGAGACCTCACGGCTCGCACGGGGGTGACCGGCCCCGACGAGATCGGCCAGCTCGGAGAGACCTTCGATGACATGGCGAGCACCATCGAGCGCGACATCAAGCTCGAGCACCGCCTCACCGGCGACGTGGCTCACGAGCTGCGCACCCCGCTCATGGCCATGCAGGCCACGGTCGAGGCCATGCAGGACGGCGTGCTGCCCGCCGACGACGAGCACTTCGAGGTCGTGGCCTCCGAGGTCCGTCGCCTCTCGCGCCTCATCGACGCCATGCTCAAGCTCTCGCGCCTCGAGAACGGCTCGACGGAGTTCAACTGCGAGCGAACCGACGTCGCCTACCTCGTCAAGGGCCTCGTCTCCTCCCAGCACCAGCTCTTCCACGAGAAGGGCCTCCACTTGCGCTACGTCGACGAGACGCCGCACGGCGAGCTCTACGCCGACGTCGACCCCGACCTCCTGCGCGAGGCGATCGTCAACCTCATGAGCAACGCCATGCGCTACACCAACCCCGACGGCTGGGTGAAGGTGTCGCTTCGTCAGGACCGCTCCGACATCCTCATCTCGGTGCAGGACACGGGCATCGGCATCGCCAAAGAGGACATCCCGCAGACCTTCGCGCGCTTCTGGCGCTCGGACGTGAGTCGCGAGCGCGCCTCGGGCGGCCTGGGCGTGGGCCTGGCCATCACCAAGGAGATCGTCGACCGTCACAACGGCACGATCCTCGTCGAGTCCGAGGTCGGCAAGGGCACCACATTTACACTTCGCATCCCCCAGCGCCGGTCCCGCAAGCCGCAGGACAAGTAGCCCTCTCTGCCCGCCGGCCCGAGGTTCTTCTCCCCGCTCAGACAGCTTCGCTGCGCGAAGAACTCGCGGATGAGAAGAGCCTCGGGCCGGCGGGCCCCGTGCTGCCACTGTCCTGCGGCGGCACGTCCGCTGGGTTCGATACTTATAACCATTTTTCGGGCCCGCCGGGTCCTTCTCCGCGCGCAGTTCCGCATGAGCCGGAGGCGCCAGTGGCGCCTCCGTGCGAAGAGGACTGTTTGAGCACGGAGAAGGACCCGGCGGGCAGGGAACGGTATACTAATGGGTTGTTGCAAGACGTCGAAAGGATGCCGAGATGGCTGAGATGGAGCTTCGTCCGGATTCGCACGGTAAGGTGCGGGACATCTACGACTGCGGGGACAGCCTGCTCATGGTCGCGTCCGACCGCATTAGCGCCTACGACTTCATTCTTCCCGACGAGATCCCCCACAAGGGCGAGATTCTCACGCGCATCTCGGCGTTTTGGTTCGAGCGCTTCCAGGACCTCATCCCCAACCACATGATCTCCTGCGACGTGGCGGACCTGCCCGAGGAGTTCAAGCCCTACGCCGACTACCTCGCAGGGCGCTCCATGCTCGTGAAGAAGGCCCAGACCGTGCCCATCGAGTGCATCGTCCGCGGTTACCTCACGGGCTCCGGCAAGAAGACCTACGACGAGGACGGCACCGTCTGCGGCATCAAGCTGCCCGACGGCCTGACCGAGGCCTCCAAGCTTCCCGAGCCCATCTTCACGCCCTCGACCAAGGCTGAGCTCGGCGACCACGACGAGAACATCTCCTTCGAGCGTTGCTGCGAGATCGTGGGCACCGAGGTTGCCGAGCAGCTGCGCGACGCCTCGCTCTCCATCTACAAGGCGGCCGCCGACTATGCCGCCGAGCAGGGCATCATCATCGCCGACACCAAGTTCGAGTTTGGTTTCATCGACGGCAAGCTCACCCTCATCGACGAGTGCCTCACGCCCGACTCCAGCCGCTTCTGGCCCGCCGAGGGCTACGAGGAGGGCAAGGTCCAGCCCAGCTACGACAAGCAGTACGTGCGTGACTGGCTGCGCGCCAACTGGGACATGACCGGCGAGCCGCCGCGCATTCCCGCTGAGGTCATCGAGGGCACTTCTCGCCGCTATCAGGAGGCCTTCCAGATCATCACCGGCACCGAGTTCGTGCCGGCGCACGCGTAAGGAGATCAATGTCACTGCGAGACACCATCGACGGCGCCCGTCGCGAGGCGGAGGGCAACGCCGTCGGGCGCCCCAAGAAGGAAGCCGAGAACATCGGTGCCGGCGAGGAGGAGAAGAAGGGCTTCTCGCGCAGCTCCGCCGCAAAGGCGCGCCCGTCCCGCGAGGCCGCCTCGTCCGTCCGCATGGCGTCCAAGCCCAAGAGCAGCGCCGTCCCCGGAACGGAGAGCAAGGAGGAGAAGCGCGAGCGCAAGCGTCGCGAGCGCGAGGAGCAGGACTTCCGTAACCGCGCCTACGACCTGCTGCTTCGCAGCAACCCAGACTACAAGCGCACCGAGCGCGTGTTCTGGATCATCCTGGGCATCGGCCTGGCGCTGGCGGTCATCTCGCTCGTCTGTGTCTACCTCTTTGGCCAGGACCCGGACATGGGCTCGTGGGAGGGCATCCTCTCCGTGGGCTCGCTCGTCGCGGCCTACGGCTTCATGATCGCGAGCTTCTTCTACGACTGGGCCAAGCGCCGTCCCTATCGCAAGGAGACCGAGGGCCGCGTCCGTGGCCTCTCCGACAAGAAGCTCATCGAGCTGCTCGAGAAGGCGCGCGCCGAGGAGGACGCCAAGAAGAAGTAGGCGCTCCGCGCGTCTGGGTGCTAGAATAGCGTTCCACGCCTTCGTAGCTCAGGGGATAGAGCACCGCTCTCCTAAAGCGGGTGTCGGCCGTTCGAATCGGCCCGGGGGCACCAGAGAGATCGCAGGCCGGGGTTGGCAAGCTGCCCCGGCCTGCTATTTTGTCGCGGGCTCTTCTCGGCTCCGTCCCGTTCTCCGCGAAGAAACCGCAGTTGGGTACGCTAACATCGCCCCTGGACCGCGATTTTTTCGCGGAGAACCAGAGGAGTGTCGCCGGGCGAGAAGCACCCGCCGGGCGAGAAGAACGACGGAGCCAACGAGAAGCGCCCGCGCCCCGAAGCAAGGGGTGCGGGCGCTCGCGCGTCGCGTGGGGGGAGCCTAGAAGAACAGGCCGGCGCCGTTGCCGATCAGGTCTCGTTTCCGTTGGTCTCACCGGAGTCTGTGTCCGTCCCCGTGTTGGGGTCGGTCTGGCCGCCGTTGCCGTAGTCGCCGGTCTCGGAGCCTCCACCGTTGCCCCCGCCGGTGGTCTCGGACTGCGTGGTGAGCGTGATCGTGGCGCCGTAGGTGGCCGAGTTGTAGACGGACTGGTCGATGACGGTGCCGTTGGCGCTGCTGCCCACCGCGAGCTGGACCACGAAGCCCTGGCTCGAGAGCATCGAGCTGGCGGTGCTGTAGCTGTAGCCAATGACGTAGGGGACGGTCACGGTCTCCACGGGCTCGGGCCCGAGCGAGATATAGATGGTCACCTCGCGGCCCTCCTCCACGGAGGTGCCGGCGGTGGGGTCGGTGCGGATGACGGTGCCCTCGGCGTCGCCGTCGCTGTGGGCGTAGTCGCGCTTGACCACGAGCCCGAGCTTGGCGAGGTCGCTCTCGGCAGAGTCGGCGTCGTGGCCCGTGACGTCAGGGACGTCGACCGTGCCTGCGCCGGAGGACAGGTGGAAGGTGATGGTGCTGCCGCGCGCGATCATCTCGCCCGGCTCGGTGTCCTGGGCGCAGACCTTGCCGGCCTCGATGTTGCCGTCCTCCTGGTCCTCGCCCTTACGACCCAGCAGGCCGTACTCCTCGCAGCGGTCCATCGCCTCCTCCTCGGTGAGGTTCTTGAGGTCGGGCACGGCGACCTTGTCGACGGGGCTCTCGCCGCTCGAGACGCGGATGTTGATCTTGGAGCCCTCCTCGGCCGTCTGCGTGGAGGTCGGGCTCTGTTCGACGACCTTGCCCTCCTCGTACTCGGCCGAGTAGGTGGTCTTGACGTCGCCGACCTCGAAGCCGCTCTCGCGAATCTTGTCGATGGCCTCCTCCTGGTCCATGCCAATGAGGTTGGGCACCGGGCGCATCGCGGCTCCGGTCTGCAGCGCCGAAATGACGACAAACGCGGCCACGGCGACGGCGACGAGCGCGCCGATGACGCCGAGCACCACGTTACGGCGGTGCTTGCGCTGCCGGGCGGCCTCCTCCTCCGCCGCCTGCTCGGTCGCGCTCTGGGCGCGGTAGCGGTTGGTGCGCTCGACGCGCGGCATCGAGGCGGTCCCGCTCGTCACGGGCTGCACGCCCGCGCCGCGCTCGATCTTGTTGGTGGCCTGCGCCGCGAGCACGGCGGTGGCGCTGTTGACGGCCTGCATGCGCCCGGCGAGGTAGTCGCGCAGGGTGTGATAGAGCTCGTCGGCCGTCTGGAAGCGCGCGGCGGGGTTCTTCTGCATGCACTTGAGGATGATCGACTCGAGGGACGGGTCGACGGCGGGGTTGAGCTGGCTGGGCGGCTTGGGCTGCTCGTTGACTTGCTTGAGCGCCACGGAGATGGCGTCGTCGCCCTGGAAGGGGACCTGGCCGGTAGCCGCCTCGTACATCACGATGCCGAGGGAGTAGATGTCGGTCGTGGGGCCGAGCTCCTTGCCCTGGGTCTGCTCGGGCGAGACGTAGTGGGCGGTACCGAGCACCGAGTTGTCCTGGGTGAGGTGGCTGTTCTTGGCGCGCGCGATGCCGAAGTCCATCACCTTGATGTTGCCGTCCGGCTGCACCATGATGTTCTGCGGCTTGATGTCGCGGTGGATGATGTCGTGCTTGTGCGCCACCGAGAGCGCCTGGGCGATCTGGGAGCCAATCTGCGCGACCTTCTTGCAGTCGAGGGCCCCGTGCTTGCGGATGCCGCTCTTGAGGTCGGTGCCGCGCAGGTACTCCATGACGATGTAGTAGGTGTCGGCGTCCTTGCCCCAGTCGTAGACCGAGACGATGTAGGGGCTCTGCAGCGCGGCGGCCGCCTGGGCCTCCTGCTTGAAGCGAGCGGCGAAGGAGGGGTCGCTGGCGTACTGGGGCAGCATCGTCTTGATGGCGACGGTGCGGCCGAGGACCTCGTCAAGCCCTCGGTAGACCGTGGCCATGCCGCCCGTGCCGATCTTGTCCTGTACCTGGTAGCGTCCGCCGAGAATCGTCCCTGGCATGCCGTCTCTCCCATCCCGCTCGCGGCCCCGTTGCCGCGCTTAGTCTCGCCTGCGATTGTCTGTACTGCGTCTGCGTTTCGTCTGCTCGCGTTGTCTGGTCTTCTCGCTCAGCCCCTTCACGTGCCGGAGCCGGTCGACTGGACCTCGAGCGCCCGCGCGAGGACCTTGCCCGCCAGCCTGGCGGCAAACCCCTCGACGTCCACTCCCTGCCCCTCGACGCAGACCGAGATGGCCAGCGTCGGGTTGTCGTACGGCGCGAAGCCGATGAAGAACGAGTTGATGTTGCCGTCCTCGACCTGGGCGGTGCCGGTCTTGCCGGCCACCTGGACCCCGTAGACCTGGGCGCCCGTGCCCGTGCCGTGGTCCACGACGCCGAGCATGGCCTCCTTGAGCTGGTCGGCGGCCTGGGCCGAGATGGCCTGGCCGAGGGAGCGCGGCGAGGTCGTCGAGGTCACCACCCCCTCGGGGGAGAGGACGTGGTCGACCACGTAGGGGTCCATGGCGACGCCGCCGTTGGCGATGGTCTGCGCCACGACCGCGTTCTGCATGACCGAGACCTGCGGCCCGGCGGGGCTCTCGTGCTGGCCGACGGGCTGCCCGCATGCCGCCCAGGCGGTCTCCCACTCCGTCATCTCCGAGGGGACGGGCATGAGGGAGGGGAGCGTGGTGAAGTCCTGGCCGAGGTTGCGGCCGTAGCCAAAGGCGTTGGCGTAGCTCACGAGCAGGTCTGACCCCACCTCGACGCCGAGCTGGGCGAAGGCGGTGTTGGACGAGAGGGCAAAGGCCTCGCGCAGCGTGGGCTCGCCGTAGTCGTTCTCGCCGTAATTGGTGACCTCGCCGCCGCCGATCTCGATCGAGGGGCCGGCGTAGTAGACGTCGTCGAGCGTCGCGGTGCCGGAGTCGAGCGCCGCCGCCAGCGTGACGGTCTTGAACGACGAGCCGGGCGAGTAGAGCGCCTGGGTGGTGCGGTCGAGCAACTCGCCGCCCGTGCCCTCGGCGATGACGGTGTCGAGCTCGTCGATCGTGTAGGTGGGGCTCGAGGCCTTGGCGAGCACGGCGCCGGTCTTGGGGTTGAGGACCACGATGGCGCCCGTGTAGCCGGAGAGCGCCTCCTCGGCGGCCTGCTGGATCTGCGAGTTGATGGTGAGCGCGACGGTGGAGCCGGACTGCTGGACGCCGGCGAGCGAGTAGAGGGCGCTGCGCCAGTCGGAGTAGTCGGCGTGTCCTGTGAGGGTCTCGTTCATCGTCGCCTCGACGCCCGAGCTGCCGTACTGGGTCGAGACGTAGCCCACCGTGTGGCGCGCGAGCGAGCCCTGCGGATAGTTGCGCAGGTAGCTGCCATCGTCTTGCTGAACGCTCTCGGCGAGCGTCACGCCGTCGGAGGTGATGATGGCGCCGCGCTGGACGTAGGCGCTTCGGGCGATGGTGTGGTTGTTGGTGGGGAGGTCCTGGACGCGCCGGGCGTCGACCACCTGCACGTAGGTGAGGTTGGCGATGAGCGCGGCAAAGAGCACCGAGAAGACGGTGACCAGCCACGTGAGGCGCTTGCCGAGCGCCACGCGCCCGAGCACGCCGGACTCCTCGGTCTGCAGGCTAAAGCTCGCGCGCGCGTGGGCCCCGTGGACCACTGCGTCGGGCGCGGGGGTTGCGGCGCCGGAGAGGGAGAGCAGCTCGTCCATCTCGGAGCGCTCACCCGTGAGCCCGCTCTCCATCTGCGACTCGCGCCCGGTGCCCTCGTCGCCGGCGCGCAGCAGCAGGCCGACGATGATGAAGCAGGCGAGAAGCGAGGTGCCGCCCTGGCTCGCGAAGGGCAGGGTGACGCCGGTGAGCGGCAGCAGCTTGGTGACGCCTCCCACGATGAGAAACGCCTGGAAGACGATGGCGCTCGTGAGGCCCACGGCGGCAAAGGCCGAGGTGTCGGTCTTGGCGCGCGCCGCCGTCGCGAAGCCGCGGACGCCGAGCAGCAGGTAGAGCATCAGCAGGCCCGCGCCGCCGAGAAGCCCCGTCTCCTCTGCGATGGCGGAGAAGATGAAGTCGCTCGAGACCACGGGGATGAGGGTCGCCATGCCCTTGCCGATGCCGGTGCCCGTGAGCCCGCCGTCGGCGAGCGAGTAGAGGGACTGCACGATCTGGTAGCTGCCGCCCGAGGTGTCGGACCACGGGTCGATCCACATGTCGACGCGCGTCCTGACGTGGCCAAAGAGCTGGTAGCAGGCAATTCCGGCCACGGCGAGCAGAAGCACGCTCACCACGACGTAGCTCGCGCGGCCCGTGGCGACGTAGAGCATGATCACAAAGAACGTGAAGAAGAGCAGGGCGCTGCCGAGATCGGTCTCAAAGACCACGACGAGCAGGCTGATGCCCCACATGACCACGATCGGCAGCAGCATGCGCGGCTGCGGGAGCTTGAAGGGGCCCACCCCGCGCATGGACACCGAGAGCGCCTCGCGGTTGGCGGCCAGGTAAAACGCCAGGAAGAGAACAAGCGCGATCTTGGCGAACTCGCCGGGCTGGAAGCCAAAGCCGCCGATGAAGACCCAGAGCTTCGAGCCGTAGCGCTCCGTGCCCACGAGCATGGGCAGGACGAGAAGGACGATTCCCGCGATGCCGAGCGTGTACTTATAGCTCGCGAGCCGGTCGAGGCTGCGGATCACCGCGAGGACCGCGACCATCGCGCCCACGGAGAGGTAGAGCCACACCACCTGGCTCACCGCGGCGTCGGGCGCGAGCCGCGTGAGGAAGGTGATGCCGATGCCCGAGAGGGCAAAGACGATGGGCAGGATGGCCGGATCGGCGCCCGGCGCGAGGAAGCGGATCGCGACGTGGGCCGCGGCGAAGGCGCCGAGAAGCCCCAGCGGCACGCCGAGGGTCTCGATGCTGAGCGGCAGGTTGGAGGTGACGACGTACATCGCGTAGAGCAAGATGACGGGCACGGCCGCGAGCAGGAGCAAAAAGAGCTCGGTGTTCCTGCGCGAGAGGCCCCGCTCGCCGCGTGCGGGGGCGGCAGCGGCCATCGCCTCGGCGCGGCTCTGCGCGCCGCGATATCGTTCCTTGCGTCCGAACACGCTACTCACCCCCGTCCGTCTGAGAGGGGTCCTCCGAGGTCTCCTGGCCCGGGGCCGGGGCGGCCCCCTCCGAGCTGACCTCCTGGGCGATCTGCGCTGCCTTCTGCTGCTCCTCGTTGATCTGGTCGTGATAGGAGTCGATGGTCGCGAGCGCGGTCTCCTCGTTCTGCACGCGGATTCCGGCCTCGAGCTGGTCTTGGACGGAGGCGGGCAGGTCGGTGACGGAGACGGCGCTCGTTCCCACGAGCTCATTCAGTGGGATGCCAAAGACGTCGCCCTTGATGCCGCGATAGATGGCCACGGAGCCGTTGTCGATGCCCAGGTACCACTCGCCGCGGATGAAGGCGACGCTGATGAGCAGGACGGCGGCCACCACGGCGGCGATGACGCCGGTGACGCTGGCGGCACGGCGCAGCAGGCGTCGGCGCGCGGCGTCGGCGAGGCCGTCGTTGGTCACGTCGACCACGACGACGGTCACGTTGTCGGCGCCGCCGGCGGTGAGGGCGGCGGCGACGAGGTTGTCGGCGGCCTGCTGGGGGGTCGCGCTGGAGACGGCGACGGCCTCGATCTCGCTGTCGGAGATCATGCTGGAGAGGCCGTCGGAGCACAGGATGATGCGGTCGCCGTCGTTCACCTCGAGCGAGAAGTGGTCGGCGTACATCTCGGGGTCGGATCCCAGGGCGCGGGTGATGATGGAGCGCGACGGGTGCGTGCGTGCCTCGTCCGCGGTGATCTGGCCGCAGTCCACGAGCTCCTCGACGTAGGAGTGGTCGTGGGTGATGCGCACGAGGGTGCCGTGATGGAGCACGTAGACGCGCGAGTCGCCCACGTGCGCCACGGCCATGCGGTTCTTCTCGATAAGAACGGCGGTGGCGGTGCAGCCCATGCCGGGCTTGCCGATGCCGTCCTCGGCCCCCTTGATGACCGCGAGGTTGGCGGCCTCCACCGCGGCGCCGAGAAGGACGTCGTCGGCGGTGCCGGGGGCGCGGTCGCCGATGGTCTCGACCGCGATCGAGCTTGCGACCTCGCCGGCCGCGTGCCCGCCCATGCCGTCCGAGACCACGAACAGCGGCGTGCGCAGCAGGAAGGAGTCCTCGTTGTGCCCGCGCACGAGGCCCACGTCGCTTCTCGCCCCCCACGAGATGAACTCGTTGGAGCCCGAGACCGCGTCGGCGCCGGTGCGGCCCTCGACGGGCATCTCGGCGCGTCCGGGCGCGTTGGTCGGCTCGGGCGCGGCGGTGGTCTGAAGGTCCTCGGCCGTCATCCGCGCGTCACCCGCATGATGGTGTCGCCCACCTGGACTTCGTCATCCTCCCTCAGCGTGACGGGCTGGTCGATGACGTGACCGTTGACGAGGGTCCCGTTGGTGGACCCCAGGTCCTCGAGGACGAGGGCGGGCCCCTGGAGGGTGAAGCGGGCGTGCGTTGCCGAGACGTAGGGCTCGTCGATCACGATGTCGGAGGACGGCGAGCGGCCCACGACCACGGGCCCGAGGATGTCCACGTGCAGGCCGCGCAGGGTCTTCTTGCCCTTCTCGACGTCGACGGCCCAGATCGCGGAGTCGCGGCGCTGGCCGCGCACGAGGCCGACGCCCGTCCGCATGACCGCGAACAGGAACACGTACAAGACGACGACGAGAAGGATGCGTCCGGCAAACAGCACGAGGTCGATCATCGGCGGATCTCCCTGAACTCGAGGTTCACGAGCCCGACGGTGATGAGGTCACCGTCCTGAAGGGGGCAGGAGGTAACGTCGACGTCGTTGACGAGCGTGCCGTTGGTGGAGTTGAGGTCGGTGATGCGCCAGCCGGTGCCGTCGTGGGTCAGCTCGGCGTGGCTTCTCGAGACGTTGGGGTCGCGCAGGACGATGCTGGCCTGCGAGCGCTCACGCCCGATGACGGCGGAGGGGGCCTGCGCGGTGAAGGTGCGGCCGGTCTGCCTGTCGATGAGCAGGCAGGAGGCGGCGTTGGGGCTCTGCGGCGCGGCGGCGTAGGCGGAGCGCGCCGAGGCCTCGGACACCGCCCCGGCGGGGCTTGCCTCGCTCATGACCTGGCGCATGTCCACGAGCGGGACGCTGCGGCGCTGGGTCTGGGGCACGGGGATGCCGCCCGGCTGCGGCGCGGCGGCGACGAGGCCGGCGTCGGCGAGCGGGACGGGCATGGGCGTCGACTCCGAGGCGGACGCGACGGGGGCGGGCTCGGAGAGCTCGAAGTCAGGGGGCATCACGTCGAGGCCGGCGTCGATGGAGGGGATGGCGGCCTCGCGGCGCGGCGCGGGCGCGGCAAAGGCGTCGGGCGCCTCCTCGCGGGGGTGCGGGGTTGCCGCGGGCTTGCGGCGCGCGACCTGCGCGGCAGCGCCGCCGGCGCTCGAGCTGCCGGCCAGGAAGGCGCGCTCCTCCTCGCGCAGGCGATTGAGCGTCGACGCATCGATGTTCTCGGCAAAGACCGCGAACTTGCCGGGCTTGAGCGAGGGGTCGACCATAAAGCGCACGAGCGGGTTGCCCACGAAGGCGTAGCCCTTCTTCTGGGCCTGGGCGGTCACAAACGACGCCGTCTCGAGAGTGATCTGCTCGTAGAGCGGGCGCATGAGGGAGTCGTCGGTCGCCGAGACGAGCACGGTGTAGAGCGCCGGCGCCGTGTCGACGCCGTCGATCTCATAGGTCTCGTTCTCCATCTCGCGCGCCGCGCGCTTGGCGAGCTTCTTGAAGGAGAAGGGCTCGGTGTAGCCCTGAGGTGCGGCCCCGAACACGGAGCTGATACGTCCCTCGAAATCACTGAGGAAGCTCATACGTTATTCATCGCCTTCCCGGTCCTCGAAGAGCGGGCCTCTCAGGACAGTCGCAGTGCACAGAAGCACGAATAAGAGTACCGCAACTACCACGGGCTCCCCATCGGGAGTGCCCCATATACCGCCATTCTCCATCCCCGCCGCCGTGACCTGCGAGACCACGAGCAGGGCGAGGCCAAGCGCCTGGCCGGCGATCCCGGCGCCGACCGACCCGCGCATCGCGACCGCAGACGCCACGAGCGCGCAGCTCACCGAGCCCGCCGCCAGGACCCAGAAAGAGGGCTGGGACCACTCCTGCCCGAGCTCCCAGATGATGGCGGGCGCCGAGAAGCCCTGCGCGACGGCGACGTGAAAGAGGCCTCCCATCAGGTGGCCCGCGAGGCCCGTGAGCGCCGCGGGGAGCGGGTCGAGCGCATATCCCGCGAGCGCGGCCCCCGCGGAGGGCGACGGCAGGCAGCAGGGGAGGAGTAGGGCGGCGCTGCCGAGGCGGTCGGTCCGCCCGGCGAGCGCCCACCACGCGACGAGCGCGACGGCGCATGCCGCGGAGAGGGGAAAGGACTGGGGCGTGGGCGCCGCCGTCGCCAGCGCGGCCACCAGGGCGCCTCCCGCCAGGACCGACCCGAGGGGCGGCCAGAGCGCCGAGGCGCCGGCGCACACGAGCGAGGCGACGGCGATGAGCTGGTCGTCCGCGCCCGGCAGCGAGGGGATCACGAGCCGCAGCGCCGCAAAGGCGAGAAGCGCCGTGACGGCGCGCGCGATCGCGCCCGGCAGCCAGGGGTGGCTCAGGCCGAGCGCGATCCGCGCGGTGGCGGTGGGCTCGCCGGCCTCGTCGCTCTCGGCCTGGTTGACCAGCTCGGCGAGGGAGGTCGCGCCCTCGCGCGGGCTCCCGAGGCAGGGGAGGAGCTCGTCGGAGAGCTCGAGCGCGTCGGGGGTTCTTCTCGCCGGCTGCGGGTCGAGCGCCGCGAGCAGGGCCTGTGCCGCGTCCGCGTCGAGCTCTGGGCAGGAGCGGACGACCTGGCGCGCGGCCCCGCGCTCGATCTTGTCGAGGGAGGCGGCCGCCGTCGGCGCGGCGAAGGGGCTCGCCCCCGTGAGGGCCTGGAGCGTCACGACGGCGAGTGAGAAGACGTCGGTCCGCTCGTCGACGAGCATGCCCTCAATCTGCTCGGGCGGCATGTAGCCGACGGTCCCGCCGCGCGCGTCGCCGTAGCCGGCGGCGGAGGAGAGCGTCGCCATGCCAAAGTCGGCGAGCTTCACGACGCCGCGGCGGTCGATGAGGATGTTGGTGGGCTTGATGTCGAGGTGCAGCACGCGGTTCTCGTGCGCGAAGGCCAGGGCGCGCGCCACGGAGTCGACCACGTGGGCGCACTCGGCGGGCGTGAGACGGCCCCCCTCCACGCGGGCGAGCAGCTCGGCGAGGTTGAGCCCGTCGACGTACTCCATCACGAGGTAGGCAAACGAGCCGTCCGACTCAAAGTCGAGCATCGTGACGATGTTTGGGTGGCTGAGCATGCAGGCGGTGCGGGCCTCGGCGAGCGCCTCGGCCGCCGTGGTGCCCGTCTCGGCGAGCAGCGGCATGCGCTTGATCGCCACGCGCCGCTGCAGGCGCAGGTCCCAGCAGGTGCAGACGGTCCCAAAGCCGCCCGTTCCGCAGCGCGCGAGCACGCGGTATCGGCCGAGAAGGACCTCGTCGGCAGGGCGCCCGCGCGCGCCGCCGACGCCCGCGCCCGCTGTGCTTGGCGTGTCGCTCACGGCTCCTCCCTCGTTTTGGCTGCGTGTGGCCGTGTGGGGTCATTCTACCCCGAAAAAGCCCTTGGCAGGAGTCGGGGCATGCGCTAGAATGGCCCATGCACGCGGGCGTGGCGGAATTGGCAGACGCGTACGGTTCAGGTCCGTATGGGGGCAACTCCATGAAGGTTCAAGTCCTTTCGCCCGCACCATGAATGAGAGGGGCCTCGGCTTTCGCCGGGGCCCTTTTGCGTGCGCGTCTGCGCGATGGGCTGGCCGCGGGCCTTTTCGCCCGCGCCTGGGCCTACTCGGAGTCGTCCCCGAACAGGTCCCAGTCGCTCTCGCCCTTCTCGTGGTTGAAGTAGCGCCGCTTGGTCGTGCGCTCCATGATGATGGCGATGAGCAGGCACACCACGATTCCGCCGAGAATCAGGCAGATGACTCCGGTGCGGTCGTTGAAGAGCCAGGTGAGAAAGTCGCTGATCGCCTGCATTCGATGCCTCCCAAGTGCGTACGAAGATTTCCGCGCACAAGTATATACTTGGGAGGCCGCCGCCTCGCGCGGCGACGTGGCCATGGCTGAAGGCAAGGAGCTAGCATGCTTGACATCAAGTTCGTCCGTGAGAACCCCGACGTCGTCGACAAGTCGTGCGCGTCCCGTCAGAACGCCCACTGGGACCGCGAGAGGTTCTTCGAGCTCGACGAGGAGCGCCGCTCCGTCATCGCCGAGGTCGAGAAGCTCCAGGCCGAGCGCAACTCCGTCTCCAAGGAGATCGGCCAGCTCATGCGCGAGGGCAAGAAGGACGAGGCCGAGGCCGCCAAGGCGCGCGTCGCGGCCAACAAGGAGCGCATCTCCGAGCTTGACGCCCGCCGCACCGAGGTGGAGGACGCCCTGTTTGACCTGGTGTCCCGCATCCCCAACATCCCCCACGAGAGCGTCCCCTACGGCAAGGACGACTCCGACAACCCCGAGGTGCGCCGCTGGGGCACCCCGCGCGAGTTCGACTTCGAGCCCAAGGCGCACTGGGACCTGGGTCCCGCCACGGGCATGATCGACTTCGACCGTGGCGTCAAGGTCGCCGGCGCCCGCTTCTACGTGCTCGGCGGCATGGGTGCCCGCATGGAGCGCGCGCTGATCAGCTTCATGGTGGACATGCACGTCAAGGCCGGTTTCAAGGAGTGGTGGATGCCCGTCATCACCAACCGCGAGACCCTCTTTGGCACGGGCCAGCTGCCCAAGTTCGAGGACGACCTCTATCACGTCAACCCCGACCTCTACCTCATCCCCACGGCCGAGGTCATGCTCACCAACCTGCACCGCGGCGAGGTGCTCGACGGCTCTCAGCTGCCGCTGTGGTACACGGCCTTCACACCGTGCTTCCGCGAGGAGGCGGGCTCGGCCGGCCGCGACACCCGCGGCATCATCCGCGTGCACCAGTTCGACAAGGTCGAGATGGTCAAGTTCGCCAAGCCCGAGGACTCGATGAACCAGCTCGAGAGCATGGTCTCCGAGGCCGAAGCGGTGCTCCAGGCGCTCGAGCTTCCCTACCACGTGGTGACGCTGTGCACCGGCGACATCGGCTTCTCCGCCGCCAAGTGCTATGACCTCGAGGTCTGGCTGCCCAGCTACAACGCCTACAAGGAGATCTCCTCCTGCTCCAACTGCTGGGACTTCCAGGCGCGCCGCGCCAACATCCGCTACAAGGACCCGGCCGAGTTCAAGGGCACGCGCTACGTGCACACGCTCAACGGCTCCGGACTTGCCGTGGGCCGCACCATGGCGGCCATCATGGAGAACTATCAGAACGAGGACGGCTCCATCACGGTGCCCGAGGCGCTGCGGCCCTACATGGGCGGCGTCGAGGTCATCAGGCCCGAGGCGTAGCCTCGATTGGCCTCGTGAGGTCCAGGGCCGTCCGCTTGGGCGGCCCTTTTTCAAAAAGTCGAGAAGAACATCTGTTCGAGGAACATATGTTCTGATATACTGAGGACACGTCGTCAGAGGGGAGTGGTCGAGGTGTTCGAGAACGAGGTCGCACGGTTTGAGAGTGCGGGGGACGTCCGCACGATGCACGTTTACGAGGAGGACGGCAGGATCGTGGTGAGGGAGGACCTCGAGGGGCCCTCCACGCTCATCGTCTACGGGGAGGATCGCCGCAGCCTGAGGGTGGCGTTTGGCCCCGAGGCGCTCGCCGCCCTGCTCGCCGCGATCGGCTTCGCCGGTTCGGCGGACTCTCTCTGGGGCTACGTGTCCCGAGAGGACCATGACATCGTGGACCTCATGGACCTCTGCGACCAGCGGGGGATACCCTACGAGTTCAGCTCCATCGGGTCGGGCGGAGACTGCCAGCTCAGGCCCGCCGCGTGCTAGGCGCGCCTCACGTCAAACTCAAAGCGGTTGCTCTCGCCGCGGTAGGTGGCTATCGAGTACTCAACGGGCGTTCCCTCTGCGTCTCGCGCGACCGTGTGGAAGAGCAGAAGAGGATCTCCCTGCTCGACGTCGAGAAGTGCGGCAGACGCGCTGTCCGCCTTGATTGCCTCAAGGCACCTATGGGCGCTCACGACGGGTCTGCCGCACTCCTCCATGGCAGCGTAGAGGCTCGTCGCGTTGAAGTCGTAGCTGCCGAGCTCAGGATAGGGGTCGCAGGGGACGTAGCTCTCCACAAAGACGTTGGGGACGTCATCGGCGTAGCGCAGGCGCACGAGGCGGTACACCTGCTCGCCCTCCTTGAGGGCGAGGGCGCGCGCGACCTCCTCGTTTGCCCCCTCGCTTCTGAAGACGAGCACAGCGGTCTTGGGCATGCGTCCGACGAGCCGCATCGCGTCCTCGAAGCTGCTGATGGTCATCGTGAACGACTGGTCCACCTTGGGCTGCGTCACGACGGTGCCGCGCCGCCGGCGCTTCTCAAGGTAGCCCTCCTCGGCGAGCAGCTTGAGCGCCTGGCGCACGGTGGGCCTGCTTACGCCATACATCTGGGCGAGTTCGAGCTCGGAGGGTATGACCTGTCCCTCGGGGTAGGTCCCGTCCAATATCTTGGAGAGGAGGTCTTTTCGGATGGTCTCATAGAGAGTCATTGCCTACCTCGCATGCAGAAGCTGTGAACTTACATATATGTGACATATTACGTGCCTATGACTGTTATGTTAGCAACATATTGACCTCAAAGGAAGCAGGAGGACGCGGACATGAAGCGCTACACGCTCGATGACCTTGCTCGTCTCGTCGATCACACCAACCTGCGCGCCGATGCCACGCGAGCGGACATGGAGAAGCTCTGCGACGAGGCAAGGCGCTATCACTTCAGGATGGTCGCCATCAACTCGGTGCAGTCGAGGCTCTGTGCCGAGCTGCTCGCCGGGACGGACATCCACGTGGGCGCCGCCATTGGCTTTCCCCTCGGTCAGACCTCGATCGCCGTCAAGGTGTTCGAGACGCGCGACGCCATAGCCAGCGGTGCGACGGAGATCGACTACGTCGTCAACCTCACCGAGGTCAAGGCTGGCAACTGGGACTATGTCCGCGATGAGATGGACGGCATCGTCTCGGCCTGCAACGAGACGGCGGTGCCCTCAAAGGTCATCTTTGAGAACTGCCTGCTCACGCGTGACGAGAAGATCAGTCTCTGCGAGATTGCGAGCGAGGTGCTCCCAACCTTCGTGAAGACCTCCACGGGGTTCTCGACCGGGGGCGCCACGGTCGAGGACGTGCGCCTCATGCGCGAGCACGTGGACGCGCGCGTGAAGGTCAAGGCCGCCGGCGGCATTCGCACCGCTGACGACTTCCTCGCGATGGTGGCGGCGGGCGCCGAGCGCATCGGGTGCAGCGCGGGCGTTCCCATCATGGAGGAGCTCAGGGCGCGCATGGCCGCAGCCGGCACCAACGCGATCGAGATCTAGGGGGCGCGGATGGGACCTCTGCTGCTCCGGCCCAACTACATCTCTCCCGTCTGGTCCGGCCCGCGCGTGAACGAGGCACGCGGCATTGCGGGGGACGTGCTCTATGGCGAGTCGTTTGACGTCTCGGTGCACGAGGGGCTCGTCAACATCGTGGAGGGCGGGCCGCATGACGGCACGCCGCTCGACGAGCTCGTGCGCGAGCACGCCGCGCAGATCATGGGTGACCTCGCCGGAGAGGATGGCACCGTCCAGGTGCTCGTGATGGACGCGGCCCAGAACCTGTCCGTGCAGGTGCACCCCGACGAGGCCTACGCCCGTGCGCGCGAGGGCGACCACGAGAAGACCGAGTCCTGGTACATCCTCGCGGCGGAGCCGGGTGCCTTCATCTATTGCGGCACCACGACCGACGACGTCGACGCCCTGCGCTCCGCCGCGGCGGACGACACGATTGGCGACCGCTATTGCCGCAAGGTCCCGGTGAGCGAGGGCGACTTCATCCTCATCCCCGCGGGCACGCTGCACGCCCTCGGGGCGGGCGTCTTTGCCCTCGAGGTGGGGAGCCTCGGCTTCAAGACCTACCGCATCTGCGACTGGGGCCGCGGACGGGAGCTCCACGTGAGGCAGGGCTTTGACGTGCTGCAGACCGGGTGCCGTCCCGAGCCCAACCACCTCGGGCCCTTTGACCCGTCCGTCCCGGCGGGCGTGCGCCGCGGCGTGACCCATCGACTGTTTGTCTCGGACGTCGTGGACGTGCGCGGATCGTGGGAGCGGCAGATGGACGGGCGCTACGAGGTGCTCTCCTGCGTCGCGGGCACGGCGCTCGTGCGCACCGCGGAGGGCTCGGTCGAGCTGCCCTACACGCGCTCGCTGCTCATGCCCGCGAGCGCGGGGTCATATGTCATCGAGGGAACGTGCCGGGTGCTTCGCAGCTACGCCATGCGCCCGGGCGAGGTCGCATAGGAGGAAGGGCATGAAACGAGTTCTGGTCACGGGCGCTCGCGGCTATCTGGCGAGCCTGGCGCAGCTCTACAACGCAGGCCGCTACGAGTTCGTGCGCGTCTCGCACACGGACGTGGACTTCCGCGACCCGGCGGGGGTCGAGGAGTTCTTCCGCGCGGCGGACTTTGACGTCTGCCTGCACATGGCGGCGGATGCCACGACGGCCCACTGCGAGCAGGACCCCGAGGGCACGCACCGCGTGAACGCGGAGTCGGCGATCGCCATCGCCCGCGTCTGTCACGAGCGGGGAAGGCGCGTCGTCTTTATCTCCACCGAGCAGTGCTTCAACGCCTCGCCGGGCGAGGCGCCCTTCTCGGAGGAGGACGAGCAGGCCTCGACCACGCGCTACGGTCAGCAGAAGATGGAGGCCGACGCCTGGATTCGCGAGAACGTGGACGACTACCTCATCCTCCGCTTTTCGTGGATGTTTGGCCTGGCCCTCCCGGGCGTGCGCCCCTCGCCCAACATCCTCACTAACGTGATGTCCGTCCTGCGCCAGGGGAAGCCGGGCTCCTTCCGCGTGCACGAGCGCCGCAACATGACCTACGCCCAGCGCTTTGCCGGCCAGCTGCCGCAGATTCTCGCGCTGCCGAGCGGGGCGTATCACTTTGCCAGCCAAAACGGCCGCACCACCTACGAGACCGCGCGCCTGGTCGCCGAGCTGCTGGGGTGTCCCGCGGCGGAGGTGGACCGTCTGATCTTGCCGGACGAGGAGACGTATGCGGAGCGCCCGCGCGACTTCCGCCTGGCGTCGGACAAGATTCAGGCCGCGGGCATCGAGCTCGGGACCTTCGAGGAGGACCTGGACGCCTGTCTCAGGGACTTTGGCCTGGCATAGGCCTTGGCGCCGCCGCGAGCGCGGCGGCGCGTCCTTCTCGCCTGATTCTGCGCGCCCGTCGAGTGCGGTCTGGCCCGCACTCGACGGGCGCACTTGAAGACGCCGCGCAAGAGGGCACCCGCACTCGATGGGCGCTCTGCCCAAAACGGCCCGCACTTGTTGCCCGCACTCATGAGTGCGGGCGCCGTAAACGCAAAAGGGGCTCCCGAAGAAGCCCCTTAGATTGCGTGGTGCGGCGTATAGGATTCGAACCTATGACGCCCTGATTCGTAGTCAGGTCCTCTATCCAGCTGAGGTAACGCCGCGTGCAGTTGAGAATAATGCCACGTGCCCTCCCGCCCGTCAAGCGAGAATCCAAAAAATGTTGGAGATGTGGGCAGCTTTGCAACGAGAAGGGCCCGCCCCGCGCGCGGCGGGACGGGCCCTGAGCAATCTGGCGGAGAGCTGGGGATTCGAACCCCAGATAGGATTTGCATCCTATACTCGCTTAGCAGGCGAGCACCTTCGGCCTCTCGGTCAGCTCTCCGTGAGTGGTGCTAGAGCATGATACCCCACAACGCCGTAACTCACAACTTCAACCTCTGAGCCGGTCGAGAAAAACCTCGTCCACGACGATGTCGTCGCGACGCGCGGCGATCTTGTCCCATGAGAACGACCTCACGAGCTCCTCGGGCCGCGCCTCGCAGCCCTCCTCGACAAGGCCCGCGGCCGCGGCCAGGGCCCCGACGATGCGCTCTGCCGGCACGCCGCGCTCGCGCAGCGCACCGAGGTCGAGGTCGCGGTCGCGCTTGGCGAGGCGCCGTCCGTCCGGGGCCACGAGCAGCGGAACGTGTCCATAGCGCGGCGGGTCCCATCCGAGCAGGCGCGCCAGGTAGGTCTGGCGCGCGCACGAGGGCAGCAGGTCGTGGCCGCGCACCACCTGCGTCACGCCCATGAGCGCGTCGTCCACCACCACGGCGAGCTGGTAGGCAACCACGCCGTCGCTGCGCCGCACGAGAAAGTCGCCGCAATCGCGCGCGAGCACCTCGCGGTGCGGCCCGTAGGCCAGGTCGCAGAACTCGACGGTGCCCGCCGGGTCGTCCGCCTCGGGGACGCGCAGGCGCAGCGAGGGCGGCCGGTCGGCCGCGCGACGCGCCACCTCATCCGCCGAGAGCCCCCGGCAGGTGCCCGGGTACACGAGCGCGCCGTCCGAGGCGTGCGGCGCCGAGGCCGCGCGCAGGTCGGCGCGGGTGCAGAAGCAGGGGTAGAGTAGCCCCTGAGCTTCGAGCCGCGCGAGCGCCTCGGCGTAGACGCCCGCCCGCTCGCTCTGCCAGTGGGGCCCCTCGTCCCAGGTCATGCCGAGCCACTCGAGATCGCCGATCAGCGTCTGGGCGACCCCCGGGTGTTGGGCCCGCGGGTCAAGGTCCTCGATGCGCAGCACGATCGAGCCGCCCGCCGCCCGCGCGGAGAGCCAGGCCACGAGCGCCGAGAACACGTTTCCCAGGTGCATCCGACCGGACGGCGTCGGCGCAAAACGCCCGCGCACGGGGCGCACGCTCCTATCTTCGAGGCTCTTCTCGCTCACGGCTATGCCCCCAGGGCCCGAATGGGTATGACGTAGACACCGTCCTGCCGACGGTAGGCCGCCTCGCCTGTGCCGAGGAGCACCGCGAGGAAGGAAGGCTTGGGGGTGCGCCCAAGGCTGTCTCGCATGAGCTTGTCTCGCAGGCGAATGAGATTGGCGGCCGCCTCGGGGACCTTCTGCTCGCTGAGCTTGATCTCAAAGGCCCCCCAGCTGCCGTCCGCTCGCTCGACGATCGCATCGACCTCAAGGTCGGAGTCGTCGTGGTAATACCTCAGCGGGTGGGCGGGGGAGTCGGGGAGGGCGCGCGCGTAGACGTCGAGGTCTCTCATGCAGAGATTCTCAAAGACCATGCCAAACGTCTGCCAGTCCTGAAGAAGGGACTCTGCAGACAGCCCTAGGAGAGCCACGGGCAAGGAGGGGTCTGCGAAATAGCGTCGGGGCCTGAGCCGCATGCGCTTGGGGGATCGCGATGCGGGGACCCATCCGGGTACCTCGTCGACGAGATAGGAGCGGACGAGCAGGTCGAGGTGGGAGGCGATCTCTCGAAGCTCCGTGTCGGACGGGCTGGAGTCATCGTGCGCATAGACGTCACGTGCGAGGGTCGCATTGGTGACAAGTTGCCCAAGGCTACGGGCCAGGGCGAGGCAAAGACGTCTGCTGACGAGCTCCTTGCCCCCGAGCTGCGGGATGCTCTGTCCGTGAAATGCGGCGAGGTAGTCGCGCGCAACGGTCTGCGCGTCCGCGGACGATCTCTCTATGGTGGCGGGCCAGCCGCCCCGGCATGCGATTTCCGCGAGCTGCGCAATGCCCGTTGGGCACTGACAGGGAGAGAAGTTCCCGTCAAAGAGCCCTGCGAGGCTCACCCGCGCGTTTGACTCTTCCGACTCCGTCAACGTCATCGGATGCATTCTCACCCGGCCTATTCTTCCTGCTCCGCTGTGGGTGGTCTGGTCTTGGCGCGGGGTGGACGAACCGGTGAGGATCCAGCCGCCCGGCGCGTTGGCGGCCGCGTCGACGGCATGCCGGACGGCGTCCCAGATGGTCGGAACGCGCTGCCACTCGTCGACGACATGAGGCTTCTCGCCAACGAGGGGATAGGACGGGTCGGCCTGGGAGATGGACAGGTTGGCTCCACGGTCAATGTACGTGACGCTGTTTGCATGGGCGAGGGATGACCAGGTCTTTCCGCACCACTTTGCCCCGTATATCTCGATTGCCCCGAACAAGGTGAGGTAGCGCTCGATCTGCGTGTCGACGATGCGAGGCCGATAGGCTTCCGGACGCGTTGAGGCGACGTCCATGTGTGCTCCAAACAAGCCGTTGACGGTGAATCCTAAAATCCGAACTTAATTATACCTAAAATCCGAATCATTTGGATACAGAAGTCCGAACTCTGAGGAGGCAGAAATACGAATCAGCGCGCTTCCCCTCAGAGCTCCTGCTCGTACACATAGACGTGGAAGTCGTCCGTGGCGGGGTCGGCGCCCGGCCAGTACGCCCGCGAGCGCCGCCGCATCGCGCAGCTGAGCCCCTTGTGCTCGTAGAAGCCAACGTTGCAGGCGTCGTCGGTGAGCAGGTGATAGCCCGGCGCCCCGGTCTTGCGCACGCGCTCCACCGCGGCCGAGAAGAGCCTGCCGCCGATGCCCAGGCCCTTTGCGTCGGGCGAGACGATGAGCAGCTTGATGGTGGCGGCGGTGCCGGGCGCCCCCGTCGCCGCGTACTCGCGCTCGAGCTCGGCCTCCTCCTCGACGCCGCTCATCTCCACGCGGATGGCCTCCGCGAGCTCGGGGTCCTTCTCGGCCTCCGCCGCAAGGCGCTCCTCGAGTGCGGGCCACGCGCCCGGGATGGGCTCGCTGTCGCGCTCGACCAGCAGCACGGCACCCAGCAGCTCGCCCTCGCCCTCGCGCTCCGCGAGCAGCGACCACGTGGCCTGCGCCAGGTAGTGCGAGAGCTCCACGCGCCCTGCCGCCCGCTGCGCCGCGACGGGGAAGTCGGCGAGCCACGTGCGTCCCACGAGCCCCGCCAGGGGCTCGAAGTCCTTCTCGTCAAAGGCTCTAAAGGTCAACTCGGCGTCTATTTGGGCCATCTTGTCCTCCAGCTGCGGTATCGTAGGAAACGACGGTACTACATGTCGTCGTCAAACCCAAGGAGGGCATATGGCAGACACTCCCATCAAGCGGGCGCTCGTCTCGGTCACGGACAAGACGGGCGTGGTCGACTTCGTCAAGGCGCTCGAGGACGAGTTCGGCGTCGAGGTCATCTCGACGGGCGGCACCGCGCGCGTGCTCGAGGAGGCCGGCGTTCACGTTGTGCCCATCGAGCAGTACACGGGCTTCCCCGAGATGATGGACGGCCGCGTCAAGACGCTTCACCCCAAGGTGCACGGTGGCCTGCTCGCCCGTCGCGACAACCCGGCCCACATGGCCGAGGCCGCCGAGCACGGCATCGGCATGATCGACCTGGTGTGCGTGAACCTCTATGAGTTCGAGAAGACCGTCGCCAACCCCGACGTCACCTTCGACGACGCCATCGAGCACATCGACATCGGCGGCCCCTCCATGCTGCGCTCCGCCGCCAAGAACGCCGACTCGGTGACCGTGGTCTCCGACCCGGCCGACTACGACGAGATTCTCGAGGAGATGCGCGTCAACGACGGCTGCACCTCGCTCGAGCTGCGCCGTTACCTGCAGCTGAAGGTCTACGAGACCACCGCCAACTATGACGCCGCCATCGCGATGTGGCTCGCCGACCGCTACGACGAGGACTTCGCCGACGACGAGTGCGACGACGAGCCGTCGCTTCCCGAGGAGCTCGGCTTCTACCTCGAGAAGGTCGATGACCTGCGCTACGGCGAGAACCCCCAGCAGTCCGCCGCCGTCTATCGCTTTGCCGACGAGGCGGCCGACGCCTTCTCCTCCGCGAACCCCCTCGTGGGTGCCGAGCAGGTCCAGGGCAAGCCGCTCTCCTACAACAACTACCTCGACGCCGACGCCGCCTGGAACCTCGTGCGCGAGTTCGACGGACCCGCCTGCGTGATTCTCAAGCACCAGAACCCCTGCGGATCGGCCGTGGCCGACGACATCACCTGCGCCTACGACCGAGCGTTTGCGTGCGACCCCAAGAGCGCCTTTGGCGGCATCATCGCCTGCAACCGCGAGGTGCCCTTCGAGCTGGTGGAGCACGCCTTTGACGAGAACGGCCAGTTCGTCGAGGTCATCATCGCGCCGAGCTACACGGCCGAGGCGATCGAGCGCATGGCCAAGCGCCCCAACCTGCGCGTGCTCGCGACGGGAGGCGCCGAGGGCCACGCCCGCTATGAGCTGCGCACCGTCGACGGCGGCGTGCTCGTCCAGAACGTCGACACCGTCGCCGAGGACCCGGCGGGCTTCACCTGCCCCACCGAGCGCAAGCCCACCGACGCCGAGATGGAAGAGCTCATGTTCGCCTGGCGCGTCTGCAAGGGCGTGAAGTCCAACGCGATCCTGGTCTCCAAGGACAAGGCCGGCATCGGCATGGGCCCCGGCCAGCCCAACCGCGTCGACTCCGCGCTTCTCGCCTGCCAGCGCGCCGACGAGGCCTGCGAGCGCATGGGCGTCGAGAAGGGCGGCTACGCCTGCGCCTCCGACGCGTTCTTCCCGTTCCGCGACAACGTGGACGTGCTCGCCGAGCACGGCGTGACCTGCATCATCCAGCCCGGCGGCTCCAAGCGCGACGACGAGTCCATCGAGGCCTGCAACGAGCACGGCATCGCGATGGTCTTCACCGGAAACCGCCACTTCCGCCACTAAGGCGAGACAGGCGGGCCTTGTTCACACGCGCCCCGGACGGCCCCGCGTCGTCCGGGGCGCACGCGGGAGGAGAGATGATGGAGGAGTTTGAGCTGGGAACGCCCGCGCTGGTGTGCCGATGGCGGCTCGCCGCGCGCACGCTGCCGCTTGAGAACCGCCACCTTCGGGCGCTCTCGCAGCGGCACGTTGCCGGAAAGGCCGTCTCGACGGGCCTTGTGGCCTGGGCGAAGCAGCACATCGAGTGGACGCTCGCCGAGGGCGCGGCGGACCAGCCCGACGGGGTCCTCATGCTCGTCATGGACGAGCGCGGCCGGGCCGCTATGACCGTCGGACCCTACGAGGAGCTTCCCGATCGCTCGCTCGCGGAGCTCGCCGACCGCGCCCTCGCGGCGCGGCGGGAGGCCGCCGTCACGGGGGTTTCCCCGGAGTCTTTGTGGGTCGTCCGCAACGGCGCTCTCGTGTGGGGCGCCGAGCCTGACGAGCTTGCGTCCGGCGCGGCGTCGCTTGTCGTCGACCTTGCCCATACGCTGGGGATCTCCGTGGAGCGAGCGCCGCGACTCGCCGATGCCGCCCGAGCCGGGGAGGTCGCGCTCGACGAGGCGCTGCTCGTCTCTGACGAGCACGGGCCCGTTGCTGCCGATGGCCTGGGCGGGCCCGTCGCAGAGCGTCTCGCCCGGGGCTACGCCACGCTGCTCGAGCGCGCGGCGCGCCGGCCCCTTGGCGCATAAGGGCGACGCTCAGCCCTCCGCCGCGGAGAGGCTCCACGCCGCGGCCGCCTCGGAGCAGATGAGCTCGAGGTCCCACGTGCGCATGCTACGCCCGACGCTGTTCGAGTCGTGGACGACGGCCTTGCCGTCCGCCCCCAGCCGCTCGATGACGATGAAGTGCCCGATCTCGGTGAAGGTGCCCGGGTTCATCACGCAGACGACGGGGTTTCCCGCCTCGAGGGACTCGCGCATCGCGTCGGCGGTCGCATAGATCATGGAGCCCGAGAGCCCCAGCTCGGCGGCTCCCTCGCTCATGAGGGTCCAGGACGACCCCTCTCCGTCGGTCGCGTAGCCGCCCTCGGTGCTGAACTCCGCCATCTGCACGGGGTCGAGGTCGGTGTTGCCGGTGAGATAGACGTAGACCATCGAGAGCGCCGTCGGCCCGCAGCCGGTCTTGGCGAACTTGCCGCCCGCGTAGTCCGCGTCCGACCACTGCGGGTCGATCTGGTAGAGGTAGGGCATGACGCCCTTGCGCCACTCGTCGCGCGGCGTGCTCTCCACGGTGGGCTCGTCGGCGTGCGCGATCTCGACGGGGTCCGTGGCGACGGGCTCCTCCTGCTTGCCCTCGCACCCCAGAAGGGCCGTCGTGGCGAGAAGGGCCACGAGCAGCAGCGCCGGCCAGCGCCGCGTTCCCCTGCGGTCTCGTCTCACGCGCACCCCCTCTCGTCGCACTGCTCAGCGGCGATTCTACCACGGGGCGTGCGCCCGGGCGCCCCGTCCGAGGGCACGGAGCGTAATTCCTAGAAAAGAGTAGGTTTTATCAGCGCTTTGTTAGCCCGCGTCCTCCTTCCGAAAAAAGGCAACGCTCGGCGAAAAATGCTACGCGGATACCGTGCCAACCGCCCTGCGGGAGGGTACACTGTGACCATGCGTGGGCCCATGGCCCGACTCAGTCATGCGTCTTATGGGTGAGTTCACGCTGGGGGCCCGACGCCCCCGCCATCCGTCACACGACGAAGGAGAGGATATGGCGCGTAAGTTTAAGTCCATGGACGGCAACGAGGCCGCATCGTACGTCTCGTATGCGTTCACCGAGGTGGCGGGCATCTACCCGATCACCCCGTCCAGCCCCATGGCCGACCACGTCGACCAGTGGGCCGCTCAGGGCATGAAGAACGTCTTTGGCACCCCGGTCAAGGTCGTCGAGATGGAGTCCGAGGCGGGCGCCGCGGGCACCGTCCACGGCTCGCTCGGCGCCGGCGCCCTCACGACGACCTATACGGCGTCGCAGGGCCTGCTCCTCATGATCCCCAACATGTACAAGATCGCGGGCGAGGGCCTGCCGGGCGTCTTCCACGTGTCCGCCCGTACGGTCGCCTCCCACGCGCTCAACATCTTTGGCGATCACTCCGACGTCATGGCCTGCCGCCAGACCGGCTTTGCCATGCTCGCCGAGGGCAACGTCCAGGAGGTCATGGACCTCGCGCCGGTGGCCCACCTCGCGGCCATCGAGGGCAAGGTGCCGTTCCTGAACTTCTTCGACGGCTTCCGCACCTCCCACGAGATCCAGAAGGTTGCGGTCTGGGACTTCGACGACCTCAAGGACATGCTGGACATGGATGCCGTCCAGGCCTTCCGTGACCACGCCCTCAACCCGGAGCACCCGCACGCCCGCGGCTCCCACGAGAACGGCGACATCTTCTTCCAGCACCGCGAGGCCTGCAACAAGGCCTACGACGCGCTGCCCGCCGTCGTCCAGTCCTACATGGACAAGATCAACGAGAAGCTCGGCACGAGCTATCACCTCTTCGACTACTACGGCGCCGACGACGCCGACCGCGTGGTCGTCTGCATGGGCTCGTTCTGCGACACCCTCGAGGAGGTCATCGACTACCTCAACGCCCACGGCGAGAAGGTCGGCCTCGTGAAGGTTCGCCTGTACCGTCCGTGGTCCGTCGAGGACTTCGTGGCCGCGCTGCCCGCCACGGTCAAGAAGATTGCCGTCCTCGACCGCACCAAGGAGCCCGGCTCCATCGGCGAGCCCCTCTACCAGGACGTCATCACCGCCCTCTATGAGGCCGGCAAGGACGGCATCACCGTGGTCGGCGGCCGCTACGGCCTCGGCTCCAAGGACGAGCCGCCCGCGGCAGCATTCGCCGTCTACAAGGAGCTCGAGAAGGACGCTCCCGCCCGCGAGTTCACCATCGGCATCGTGGACGACGTCACCAACCTCAGCCTCCCCATGGACCCGGACGCCCCCAACACGGCCGATCCCTCCACGATCGAGTGCAAGTTCTGGGGCCTCGGCGGCGACGGCACCGTTGGCGCCAACAAGAACTCCATCAAGATCATCGGCGACCACACCGACAAGTACGTCCAGGCCTACTTCCAGTACGACTCCAAGAAGACCGGCGGCGTCACCATCTCGCACCTGCGCTTCGGTGACTCCCCGATCCGTTCGCCGTACTACATCAACAAGGCCAACTTCGTGGCCTGCCACAACCCGTCCTACATCGTCAAGGGCTTCCCGATGGTCCGTGACGTCAAGCCGGGCGGCACGTTCCTGGTGAACTGCCAGTGGACCGACGAGGAGTTCGCCTCCCACCTCGCCGCTGACGCCAAGCGCTACATCGCCAAGAACAACATCAACGTCTACCTGATCGACGCCATCGACCTCGCCGAGAAGGTCGGCATGGGCAAGCGCACTAACACCGTGCTGCAGTCCGCGTTCTTCTCGCTCGCTCAGGTCCTTCCCGCCGCTGACGCCATTCAGTACATGAAGGACGCCGCCGAGAAGTCTTACGCCAAGAAGGGCCAGAACATCGTCGAGGCCAACTGGAAGGCCATCGACGCCGGCGCCACCGCCTACCGCAAGTTCGAGGTGCCCGCCGACTGGGCCGACGCCACCGACGAGAAGGTCGAGCTCACGCTCGAGGGTCGCGAGGCCATCGTCAAGCAGGTCCGCGAGCTCATGGAGCCGATCAACCGCATGGACGGCGACTCGCTGCCCGTCTCCAAGTTCGTCGACGTCGCAGACGGCCAGTGGGAGCTCGGTGCCTCCGCGTACGAGAAGCGCGGCGTCGCCGTCATGGTCCCGCACTGGGACGAGTCCAAGTGCATCCAGTGCAACCAGTGCTCGTTCGTGTGCCCGCACGCCACGATTCGCCCGATCGTCATGAACGCCGACGAGCAGGCCGCCGCTCCCGAGGAGATGCGCCGCATCGACGTCATGGTTCCCAAGAACTCCGGCCTCACCTTCACCATGGCCGTCAGCCCGCTCGACTGCATGGGCTGCACCAACTGCGTCAAGGTCTGCCCGAAGGGCGCCCTCACGATGGTGCCGCAGGAGTCCGAGCTCGACCAGGCTCCGGTCTGGGATTACGCGGTCAACAAGGTCTCCGAGAAGAAGGAGCTCGTCGCCGCCAACGTCAAGGGCAGCCAGTTCGCCAAGCCCTACCTCGAGTTCTCCGGCTCCTGCGCCGGCTGCGCCGAGACCGCGTATGCGCGCCTCGTCACGCAGGTCTGCGGTGACCGCATGTTCATCTCCAACGCCACCGGCTGCTCCTCCATCTGGGGCAACCCCGCCGCCACCTCGCCCTTCACGGTCAACGAGTGCGGCCACGGCCCGGCGTGGAACAACTCCCTCTTCGAGGACAACGCCGAGCACGGTCTGGGCCTCGCCCTTGGCTACGACGCCGTCCAGGAGAAGATCGTCGCCGAGACCGAGAAGCTCCTCCAGTCCGACTGCGCCTCTGACGCCCTGAAGGAGGCCGCGACCGCTTGGCTCGAGGCCCGCAAGGACACCGAGGCCAGCAAGACCACCGCTGCCGCCTACGTGGCAGAGCTCGAGAAGGCCGAGTGCGACACCGCCAAGGCCATCCTCGCCGACAAGGCCTACCTCACCAAGAAGACCTTCTGGATCTTCGGCGGCGACGGCTGGGCCTACGACATCGGCTTCGGCGGCCTCGACCACGTGCTTGCCTCCGGCAACAACGTGAACGTCTTCGTCTTCGACACCGAGGTCTACTCCAACACCGGCGGCCAGGCCTCCAAGGCCTCCAACATCGGCCAGGTGGCCCAGTTCGCGGCCTCCGGCAAGGTGACCAAGAAGAAGAGCCTCGCCGAGATTGCCATGTCCTACGGCTACGTCTACGTGGCGCAGGTCGCCATGGGCGCCAACATGCAGCAGACCCTCAAGGCCATCCACGAGGCCGTGAGCTACGATGGTCCGTCGCTGATCATCGGCTACAGCCCCTGCGAGATGCACTCCATCAAGGGTGGCGGCATGCAGAACTGCCAGGCCGAGATGAAGAAGGCCGTCGAGTGCGGCTACTGGAACCTCTTCCGCTTCAACCCGGCTGCCCCCACGGGCAAGAAGTTCACGCTCGACTCCAAGGAGCCGGCTGGCGGGTACCAGGACTTCCTGATGAACGAGGCTCGTTACACCTCGCTCACCCGCTCCTTCCCCGAGCGCGCCAAGGAGCTCTTCGCCCAGAACGAGGAGGCCGCCATGGCTCGCTACGCGCACCTGCTCAAGCTCAAGGACCTCTACGCCGAGGCGTAGCTTCCGGCGCGAGTTCCTCTCGCTGAGCTCATAGCGTGAGCAAGGGCCCCCGACGCTGTTCGGGGGCCCTTTTTGCGCGGCGCCGGGGCGTCTTCGCCGACGCTCGAGGCGAACTCCGGGATTTCTGTACACTGCGGCCGCCGGAGGAGGGGCGAGAAGAACCATCGAGCTCCTGAGCAGGCAAAACGCGGGACCCTCGTTCAAGGGCCCGCGCAGTGTACAGAAAACTCAGAGTTTGTTGGGCTTCTCGTTCGCGGCGGGGCGCTAGTGCGTGGCGATCTTCATCGCGACGTCGTGGGCGAGGCGCTCGATGTCGTCCGCCAGCGGCGTGAGCTCGACGTCGACCCCGCGGCGGCGCAGGGCGCGCGCGATCAGCCAGTCGGTGACGCCGGGGTTCTTGGGCAGGATCGGGCCGTGGAGGTAGGTGCCCACGACGCCGTCGTGCAGCACGCCCTCGCCGCCGTCCTCGCCGTTGTTCCCGGTCCCACGGACCAGGGCGCTTCCCAGGGGCTTCTCGCCCGCCCCCAGCACGGTGCGACCGGCATGGTTCTCAAAGCCCACGATGGGCTCGGGACAGACCTCGGAACGAATGGCAACGTTGCCAATGAGGCGCGTGTCTCCCGCCGTGGTCTCGATGTCCAGCACGTGCAGGCCCTCGACGCGCTCCTCGCCCATCATGTAGTAGTGGCCGAGCAGCTGGTAGCCGCCGCAGATGGCAAGGAGGACGCCACCGTCGGCGACGTAGGTCGCGAGCTTCTCGCGCTGCCCCTGGAGCTCGTGGCACACGGCCAGCTGATCGCGGTCCGCGCCGCCGCCCAGGAGCACCACGTCTGCGTCAGAGAGGTCGAGCTCCTGGCCCATGAGGACCTGGTCCACGCGGCAGGGGATGCCGCGCCAGGCGCAGCGCTTGGAGAGCGAGGCGATGTTGCCGCCGTCGCCGTAGAGGTTGAGCGCGTCGGGGTAGAGGTGCACGATGCGAAGCGGCCGGTCCAGGGCCACGTGCGCCGTCTCCTCGCGCTCGATCCAGGAGACCGCCTCCGCCGTGACCTGCAGGGCGGGGGCCTTCCAGGAGCTGGCAAGTCGCTCGAGCTCGGCAACCACGGGCGGGAAGGCGGTGTAGTTGGCGATCACATGGAGCTTCTCGCCTGCGTCGACGAAGCGCAGGGCGTCCTCGACGCCCTCGATGAGCTCGATTGGGCAGCCCAGCTCGGCGTACTTCACGCGCACGGCCATGTCCTCGCGACGCGTGCCGCCCACGCAGACGCAGCGCAGGTCGGAGAGGTCGCGCAGGCGCTCGAGGTCGATGTCCCAGATCCACGAGACGTCGTGGCCGTCCGCGTCGTTGTCGTTGAGAAAGAGGGCGAGGTAGCGGCCGTCGTTCGCGCGAACCTGCTGGATCATGCGGTTGAAGCCGGTGGGGTTCTTCGCGAGGTTGCTCACGACGGAGTAGCCGCCGTCGAGCGCATACGTCTTGCCGCGCCCGCTCGCGGGCTCGTAGGCATCGAGCACCGCTTGGAAGCCGTCCGCGCTCCCGCCGCCAAGGAGGCACGCCACGAGGGCGGCCATCACGTTGTAGACCATGTAGAGGCCGTTGTAGCGGGTGCGGACGTGGTGGCGGACGATCTTCTCGCCGCGGCGGTCCTCGACGTCGAACTCGTACCCGCCGCAGGCGAGCGTCACGTTGACAGCGGCAAACGCGAGCTCGGGGCGCTCCCAGCCGCACTCCGGGCAGCGGTACTTGCCCAGCTGGCCGTAGTGGACGTAGTCGTAATCGAGCGGCGCGTTGCACTTGGCACAGAAGCGGCTGTCGGAGATGCGGTCCGCCTCCAGGCCGGTGGGCTCGTCTATGCCAAAGGGCACGCCCGGGTTGTCCACGCGCGCCGCGATGGAGGCGCAGAGCGGGTCGTCGGCGTTGTAGGCGATCGCCGTCTCGGGCGCGCGGCGCAGCGCCTCGGCGATCACGTCCTGCGTGTGGTCGATCTCGCCGTAACGGTCGAGCTGATCGCGGAAGAGGTTGAGAAGAACGAGCGCGCGCGGCCGCAGGCGGGGAAGCACGCGCACGGTGTAGAGCTCGTCGCACTCGAAGCATCCCACGCGCGGGCGCTCCGCGCGCGTCTCGACGAGCGCGGAGGCGATGCCGGACTCCATGTTGTTGCCGGCGCGGTTGCACGCGACGCGCTCGCCGCGCGCGCCGAGCGCGTCGGCCGCGAGGCCCGTTGTCGTGGTCTTGCCGTTGGTGCCGGTCACCACCACCGAGCGCTCGAGCGCGTCTCCCAGAGAGCCGATGATCCCCGGCGCGATCTTGAGCGCCACGGCGCCCGGCGCGTTGCCGCCGCCCCGGTGAAGGAGGCGGGTCGTCCCCCAGCGCGCGGCGTCGGCCGCGAGGCAGGCGATTCTCACGCGAGGGTTCATCCGGGCTCCTTTCCGTGGGCTTTGCCGTCGCAGCAATACTAGCATGCGCGCCAGGTGCCGGCGTCAACTTGGCCGTCGTGCCTGCGACTCTGCTAGTATCTGTTCTGTCGTGCCTGCGGGGATGCTTCTTTTGGAGTGCTTTCCACCGGGATCCCGCTGGTCGCGGGCTCGACACGCCCCTCGCGGGCGTCCAGCAAAGCCCTCCGAAGGAAAGAGAGAACAACCATGGGCAACGCCACCGCAAACATCGCCGCCACGACCGAGGACCGCACGAGAAGAACGGTCCGCACGGGCATGATCGCCGCCGCATACGCGGCCCTCACGCTCGTGACGCTGCTGTTCCTCGGCGCGCTCGCATGGGGTCCCGTGCAGTTCAGGGTCTCCGAGGCGCTCTGCGCGCTCGCCCTGTTCACGGCGGATGCCGTCCCCGGCCTCGCCCTCGGCTGCGCGCTCGCCAACCTCGCCAACATCGTACTCTCCGGCACGGGCATGCTCGGCATGCTCGACGTCGTCTTCGGCACGCTCGCCACGGCGCTCGGCGCCTGGTTCACGTGGCGCAACCGCAGGCGCCCGGCCCTCGCGCTGCTTGGTCCCGTGATCGCCAACGCCCTCATCGTTCCCGCGTACCTGCCGCTCATGCTGCAGGGCGTGGGCTACTACACCATCCCGTTCACCAACATCGCCATCGACGGCGCCTACCCCGCGATGTACGCCTTTGGCCTCGTGGCTACGGGCCTCGGCGAGGCGGTCGTCATGTACGTGCTCGGGCTCCCGCTTGCCCGCTCCCTCGCCAAGACACCACTGTTCCGGCAGCTTGCCGGGGGCGGCCATCCCGGCGGCGAGGTCGAGTGAGCCCCGTCGTCGTCATACCGTCCTACTGGGCGGAGGGGGACCAGCCCGGGGCCCTCGGGGAGCGCGGCGTCTATGACTACACGACGCCGATAGACAAGCCGCTCCCCGAGCTCGAGACCTGCCTCTCCTCCCTCGAGCGGGTGCGCGGCGTCATCCGCGTCATCGTGCTCGTCGTCTGCCCGCCGGAGTGCGAGGACTCCGCCCGCGCCCGCGTCGAGAGCATCTGCCGGGCGCACCCCTCGCTCAACCCGCTCATCGTGGGCGCTCGCGAGGCCGCTCACGTGGAGCGCGCGGTGGGCCGGCTCGCCCATCACCTCACGGGCGAGACCGTCGCCCTGCGCGGCTACGGGGCAATCAAGAACATGGGCCTTGCCGTGGCGGCCGTCTTTGGCCACGACGTGGTGGTCTTTCTCGATGACGACGAGGTGGTGCTCGACGAGGACTTCCTCATCAACGCGGTCTACGGTCTGGGGTCGCTCACCAGGCAGAACCTGCGGGTTCTCATCAAGAGCGGCTTTTTCGTCGACGGCTTTGACAGCCCCTACGCCGAGCCCTCGGAGGAGTGGAGCGAGCGGTACTGGTCAAAGGCGGCCGAATTCAACCGCGTGATGGAGCGCGCCCAGACCTCCGCGACGCGCGTCACGCGCTCCAACCACCTCTGCGGCGGGTGCTGCGCCCTGCACGCCGAGGCGTGGTCGCGCGTCCCCTTTGACCCCTACATCACGCGCGGCGAGGACCTCGACTACGTCCTGAACGCCCGCGCGTTTGGGCTGGACGTGTGGTTTGACAACGCGTGGTTCGTGCGCCTGCAGCCGCCCGAGGAGACCGCGCCCATGCCCTCG
Organism: Thermophilibacter sp. ET337; assembly: GCF_024733715.1. Classification (NCBI taxonomy): domain Bacteria; kingdom Bacillati; phylum Actinomycetota; class Coriobacteriia; order Coriobacteriales; family Atopobiaceae; genus Thermophilibacter; species Thermophilibacter sp. ET337. The sequence continues at coordinate 95,204 of NZ_JANRHO010000005.1, forward strand.
ATCTTCATGCAGGACGTCCACCGCTGGCTCTACGAATACCGCAAGCTCGACGCCCTCAACGCCCGACGCGACCTGCGCACCATCACGCCGGAGTCCCTCAGGCCCTATCCGGGCAAGTGGCTCTCGCCGGACGTGCGCCGCCGCGTGTTCCAGACGGCGCTGCGCCGCCTCATCATGGGGCCGGATCGCCTTTCCTACCTGCGCATCATTACGCGCGGCAGGCTCGAGGCCGACCGCTTCGCCCAGGCGGCGAGCACGCGCTACCTGTCCTTTGCGATGATGTGGCCCTCCATCGTCGCCTCGCTCTGGGAGGATCCCCTGCTTCAGGGCGCCCTCCGTCAGACGGGCGAGGTCAGGCCGCTCGCGTTCGTCGCCGAGAAGGACGAGGCGGGACTCGAGGGGGCCGGCGAGCCGGGCGGCGTCGCGCCCGACGTGGACGCCGACACCGCCGACCTTGTCGCCGACGCCGCCGATCAGGACACCGCGCCCGACCTCGCCGTCGACCTCGGTGACACCGGCGCCATTCTTGTCGATCAGCCCGAGGAGGGCCAATGAGGGAGCATCCGGTCATTCCCCGCCGCGTGGTGGGGGTTCTTCTCGTCCTCTGCGCCATCGCGTTTGCCGTGCTGCTCACCTGGAGCATCGGCGACGGGCTGCTCGTGGGTGCCGCCCTTGCCGGCAGCGGTCTCGCCGCCATCATCGTATTGGGCGGCGCGCTGAGCGTGGCTCCGGTCGACTCGCGCTCCGAGGCAACGGAGCGCACCCTGCGCGTGGCCACCAATACGCTGAGCCACCTGCGCGGCGGCCTCACCGTCGAGAACGCCCGGGCCCTCTGCGCGCTGCTGTTGCCCGAGACCAACGCCGACGGCATCGCCATCACCGACCGCGCCAAGGTCCTCGCCTACGAGGGCTCGATCAAGACCCCCTTCGTCGCGGGGACCGCGAACGCCCGCCCCACGCTCGAGGTGCTCGAGAGCGGCCGCATGGAGACCTTTGTCTCGGTGGACGAGGACAGCCAGGACGTGCGGGGCTTCTCGATGGGAAGCCATCAGGACGGGCACGCCTTCGGCATCATCGTGCCGCTGGCCGTGCAGGAGCGAACGGTTGGCGCCATAAAGTTCTACTACCGGCGCGACCTCGACATCGATCGCACGCAGCTGGCCATCGCCGAGGGGCTGGGCATGCTGCTCTCCACGCAGCTCTCCTCCTATGAGCTCGACAAGCAGGCCGAGCTCACGGCCCGTGCCGAGGTCAAGGCGCTTCAGGCGCAGATCAACCCGCACTTTCTCTTCAACACCCTCAACACCATCGCCTCGTTCACGCGCACCAACCCCACCAAGGCACGCGACCTGCTGCGCGAGTTCTCGACCTTCTACCGCCGGACGCTCGAGAGCTCCGAGAAGACCCTCATCCCGCTCTCACAGGAGCTCGAGCAGACTAGGCGCTACCTCAAGATCGAGAAGGCGCGCTTTGGCGAGGACCGCATCGTCGAGACCGAGCACGTCGAGGCCGGCTGCGGCGAGCTCGGCGTGCCGTCGTTTCTCATCCAGCCCATCGTCGAGAACGCCGTTCGCCACGCCATGCGCGACGAGGGTGCGCTTCACGTTGACGTTCAGGTTGCAAGCGACGGTGATGATATCCTTATTGCCGTTGCGGACGACGGCCTGGGCATGGACAAGGAGGCCGCCGACCGGCTGCTCGCCGGGGCGACGGAGCCCAGGCCCGAGCACCTCGACGGCAAGAGCTCCGGGACGGGCATGGCGCTCCGCAACGTCGCCGAGCGCGTGGAGCGCTTCTTTGGCGTGGGCTCGGGCGTCGAGATCGTGTCCAAGCCCGGCGAGGGCACGTGCGTGACGCTTCGTCTCGTGGGCGCCAGAAGAAGGCTGGCGCGTGCGGGACGGCGCGGAAAAGAATAGACTGTGTGACGGCGGCGGGCCGCGCAATCGTGAGACGGGGACTCCGCCGAGAACGTGAAAGGGAAGCACCATGCGCGCGATGATCGTAGACGACGAGGCACCCGCCCGCTCCGAGCTCAAGTTCCTGCTCGAGGAGACCGGCAGGGTCGACGTCATCATGGAGGCGTCGAGCGCCCGCGAGGCCGTCGAGAAGCTGATGGAGGCAAAGGCCGACGTCATGTTCCTCGACATCCAGATGCCCAAGACCTCGGGCATGCAGCTCGCCGAGGCGCTTCATCGCCTGAAGAACCCGCCCGCGATCGTCTTTGTGACCGCCTACAGCGAGTATGCCCTCGAGGCCTTCGAGGTGGACGCCATCGACTACCTGATGAAGCCCGTGGACCCGGAGCGTCTCGCCCAGGCCCTCGACAAGGTGCAGGCCCGCTCCAAGCCCCAGCCCCAGAGCCACTCCTCCGTGGAGCGCATTCCGGTGGTCAAGAGCGGCCGCAAGGTTCTCGTGCCCATCGACCAGATCCGCTACATCGAGGCCAAGGACGACTACTCCTGCATCTACACGGCCGACGACCGCTTCCTCTCCACGATCTCGCTCGCCAAGCTCGAGCAGAAGCTCGCCCCGCACGGCTTCTTCCGCGTGCACCGCGGCTACATCGTGAACCTCGAGTTCGTCGAGGACGTCGAGGTCATCTCCTCCGGCATCCTCCAGCTCGGCATCAACGGGATCGAGGGCAAGAAGATCTCCGTCTCGCGCCGCCGCGTCGTCGCGCTCAAGCGCGCGCTCGGCCTCTAGCTTGGGGCTCGCGTGACGACGAGGTACGACATCATCTCAGATACGCACGGCTATCTCTCCCCGGAGCTGCTCGAGCAGCTGCAGGGGGCGGACGTGATCGTACACGCGGGCGACATCTGCTCGCCCTCCGACTATCGTACGCTGAGCGACATCGCGCCCGTGAAGCTGTGCCTGGGCAACAACGACTGGTCCTACGACTACGGTCCTGCGGTCAAGGACCGCACGATTTTCATGGGCAGCGGGCTGCGCTGGCAGGTCACGCACTATCGCAAGCGTCTCAACCTGCTGAAGAGCGACATCGCCATCTTTGGGCACACCCACACGCCCGTCCTGGAGCGCGACGAGTGGACGCACACGCTCGTGATGAACCCGGGCAGCCCCACCTATCCGCGTCGCTCGAGACCGTCGATGGGCCGCATCATCTGCGAGGAGGGCAAGATCATCGACGCCCAGCTCATCACGCTGGGGTAGGGCGACGCGCCCTTCTCGGCGCCGTAAAACTCCGGCGCGGGGCGCGGGCGGCAAAGCCTACGCGTCTGCCCGCACGTCGCCTGCCTGCCCGTCGGCCGCCACGAACAGCGGCGCTATCGCCTTGGTGTAGAACGCCAGCCACGCGAGCGACACGCAAAAGCCCGCGAGCACGTCCGAGGCGTAGTGGACGCCCAGGTAGATGCGGCTCAGGCCCACCGCCACGATGACGAGGCCAAAGAAGACGCACCACACCACGCGCATGGCGTCGCGCCGGTGGTAGCGCCAGATCATCCAGACGAGCAGGCCAAAGAAGGCCATCGCCACCATCGAGTGGCCCGAGGGGAAGCTGTACCCGCTCTCCGCGACGAGCCGAAACCCCTCCGGTCGCGGCCGCTGCACGATGGCCTTGAGCAGCGCGTTGAGTGCCACGACGCACGCGAGGTTGACCGTCACGCACCATCCGGGCGCCTTGCCCGGGGCGAGCGCCGCGATGACGGCGGCCATCACGGCGAGCACGACCACCGAGGCGAGCGAGGTCACCCCCTGCACGATCGGCGTGAACGCGTCTGAGCGCAGCCGCTCGACAAAGAGCTCGTAGGCCATGACGTCAAGGCGCAGTATCTCCCCCTCGAGGACCTCCCCCAGCAGGGCGAGAAACACCACCGTGCAGACAAGCAGCACGAGCAGGCGCAGGTTGTCCCGAACAAGCGACAGGGCGCCGCGGAGAATCCCCCGGGCGCCCCGTGCCGAGTCGTCGCCGTGCATCATGCTAGAGGTTGGCCTCGAGCTCGGAGACCAGCGCGGGCTTGGGCATGTTGCCCACGATGGTGTGGACGGGCTGGCCGCCCTTGAAGAGGATGAGCGTGGGGATGGAGACGATGCGGAACCTCGTGGCGAGGTCGGCCTCGTCATCGACGTTGCACTTGTAGACGGTCAGACGGTCGGCCATCTCCTCCGAGATCTGGTCCACGACGGGGCCGAGCGCGCGGCACGGGCCGCACCACGAGGCCCAGAAGTCAACGAGGACGGGCTTGTCGGAGCCGGAAACGACGACGTCGAAATCGGCGGTAGTGATTGCCTTGGCCATGTGAGCCTCCTTCTCGCATTCTCTGCTTGTCAGAGCTTATGCCCGATTTACACTGGTTCAAACGGTCTAGGAAAAATTGCTACAAAATTGGTAGCAGTTATGTGGGACAGATGGACCGGAGGTTTCTGTCCCACTCCGGCGGCGAAGGAGGTCTCATGGCATCGGAACGCGACGCGCGGCGGCGGGCGTACCTGGACAAGGCCGCGGCAGAGATTGACGCGCTGGCCGCGCGCGGGGCGCTCATGGGCGGCAACGCGTTCTCGTCGGTCCTTCTCGTCAAGGGCGAGCTCACAGATGCCGAGAAGGGCGGCGAGGCCCCGTTTTCCGGTGCAGATGGAACGGCCCTCAGGGCCTCCCTCGACCGCCTGGGCTACCCGCCCGAGGATTGGGCGTGGCTGCTTTCCGTCGACGCCGAGGGCACGCCGCTCGACGCCGCCCTCATGCGCGAGGCGGTCTGCGCGCTCGACCCCGCCACGATCGTCTGCTGCGACGAGGAGGCCGCGAACGTCCTGCGCGAGGCCTACGCCGACGAGCTCGCTGCCCTCGAGTCGCTCGAAGAGGCCCTTCTCGTCCCCGGCTCGCTCGCGCGGGTGCTCGGCATGCGCGTCCTTTGCCTCGGTGGCTTTGCCCAGGCGCTTGCCGATCCTCGCGAGAAGCAGGTCATGTGGGCGCGTCTCAAGAAGATTCCGCCGCTGGGTGAGCCGTTCTAAACGATTGCCGTTCCCTGACGGATGCTCCCGCCGCCGAGCGGTATCCTAAATCCATCTGTTGCAGTTCGGGGAAGGAGCTTCCATGTCCGACTTCAAGGCACCCATCGACGCCACCGCAACGCCCGAGTGGGCCGCGCTCCAGGCGCACCACGACGAGCTCGTCGCGAGCGGCTTCCACCTCAAGGACGCCTTCGCGGGCGACCCCGAGCGCGTGAGCAAGCTGTCCTTTGACATGGACGACCTGCACTTCGACCTCTCCAAGAACCTCGTGACCGAGAAGACCCTCGGGCTTCTCTGCGACCTCGCCCGCGCCGTGGGCCTCGAGGAGCGCCGCGACGCCATGTACGCCGGCGAGCACATCAACACCACCGAGAACCGCGCCGTCCTGCACACCGCGCTGCGTCGCCCGGCCTCCGAGAAGGGCACCGTCTTCGACGGTGACCAGGACTGCGTCGCCGACGTCCGCGAGGTCCTCGACCGCATGTACGCCTTTGCCGAGCGCGTGCGCTCCGGCGAGTGGAAGGGCGTCACCGGCAAGAAGATCGAGCACGTCATGTCCATTGGCATCGGCGGCTCCGACCTCGGCCCCGTCATGGTCTACGAGGCGCTCAAGCCCATGGCCGACGCCGGCATCGACTGCCGCTACGTCTCCAACATCGACCCCAACGACATGGCCGAGAAGGTCAAGGGCCTCGACCCCGAGACCACGCTCGTGATCGTGGTCTCCAAGACCTTCACCACGCTCGAGACCCTCACCAACGCGCGCGAGGCCAAGGCATGGCTGCTTTCGACCCTCAAGGCCCAGGGCGCCATCGACGGCTCCGCCGAGCAGGACGCCGAGGCCATCAAGAAGCACTTCGTCGCCGTTTCCACCGCCCTTGACCTCGTTGCGGACTTTGGCATCGACCCCGAGAACGCCTTTGGCTTCTGGAGCTGGGTCGGCGGCCGCTACTCCGTCGACTCCGCCGTGGGCCTGTCGCTGATCATCGCCTTTGGCCCCGAGCGCTTCGAGTGCTTCCTCAAGGGCTTCCACGACCTCGACACCTACTTCAAGGAGACCCCGCTCGAGAAGAACGTCGTCGCGCTCATGGGCCTGCTCAACGTCTGGTACGTCAACTTCTACGGCGCCGAGAGCCACGCCGTGCTGCCCTACAACCAGTACCTCCACCGCTTTGCCGCCTACCTCCAGCAGCTCACCATGGAGTCCAACGGCAAGAGCGTGCGCTGGGACGGCAGCCCCGTGACCTCCGCCACCGGCGAGATCTTCTGGGGCGAGCCGGGCACCAACGGCCAGCACGCCTTCTACCAGCTCATCCACCAGGGCACCCGCATGATCCCGGCGGACTTCATCGCCTTCGTGAACACGCCCAATCCCGTCAAGGACGGCGAGCAGGACGTCCACGAGCTGTTCTTGGGCAACTACCTCGCGCAGACCAAGGCCCTCGCCTTTGGCAAGACGGCCGACGAGGTCCGCGCCGAGGGCACGGCCGAGTGGATGGTGCCGGCGCGCGTCTTCGAGGGCAACCGTCCCACCACCTCGATCTTTGGCATCGACCTCACCCCGCACGCGCTCGGCGAGCTCATCGCGCTCTACGAGCACATCACCTTTGTCGAGGGCACGGTCTGGGGCCTGGACTCCTACGACCAGTGGGGCGTCGAGCTGGGCAAGCAGCTCGCCAAGCAGATCACCCCGGCCTTCCACGACGACGATGCCCTCGCCAAGCAGGACGCCTCCACGCAGGCCCTCATCAACTACTACCGCGCTCACCGCAAGTAGCGTGAATTGGATGTGAATTGGGGCCTGTCCCCAATTCACACACAGCTCTGATGTAAGGCCGGCCGCCGGGCTCCCCGCCCGGCGGCCCCTTTGTGCGGCGCGGCGGCAAGGGCCCGGAGCTTGCGCCGCCGCTCTTCTCGTTTGCGCCGTATACTTGACGGGTTGACCCACAGAAACGGAGTCCGCATGCCCATCAACATCCCTGACGGCCTGCCCGCCAAGAAGATCCTGCAGCAGGAGCGCATCTTTGCCCTCGAGGAGGAGGTCGCGAGTCACCAGGAGATCCGTCCCCTGCGCGTGGCGATCTTGAACCTCATGCCCACCAAGATCGAGACCGAGACCCAGATCCTGCGCCTCATCTCCAAGTCCCCGCTGCAGGTGAGCTGCGACTTCATGCGCGTCTCCACCCACGAGGCCACGCACGTCTCACAGGACCATCTCGTCAAGTTCTACGACACGTTCGACGCCTTCCGTGACAAGAACTACGACGGCCTCATCATCACGGGCGCTCCGGTGGAGCACCTCGAGTACGCGGACGTGGACTACTGGGACGAGTTCTGCGAGATCGTGGACTGGAGCCAGGAGCACGTGTTCTCGACGATGTACCTGTGCTGGGCGGCGCTCGGTGGCCTCTGGCACCTCTACGGCATCCCCAAGCGCCAGCTCGGCGCCAAGCTCTTTGGCGTGTTCAAGCAGCGCCTGTGCGACGAGTACAGCTTCCTCACCAACGGCTTTGACGAGGTGCACTACATGCCGCACAGCCGTCACGCCGCGATCGACACGACCGCGCTCGCGGAGCATCCCGAGCTCTGCGTGCTCTCCGAGGGCTTCACGAGCGGGCCGTCCCTTCTCGCCACGCGCGACTTCCACGAGGTCTACGTGACCGGTCACTTTGAGTACGGCCGCGACACGCTGGCCGACGAGTTCTGGCGCGACTTCCACAAGGGCCTGCCCATCCGCGTGCCCGAGAACTACTTCCCGGACGACGATCCCGAGCAGCAGCCGCTGTTCACCTGGCGCGCCCACGCCAACCTGCTCTACCGCAACTGGCTCAACTGGGTCTACCAGATGACTCCGTACGATTTTGACGAGATTCCTGCCGCCATCGCCGACCTGCGCGAGCGCAGCTCCCGCGCCGCCGGTCACGTCGACAAGTTCTAGGCGAGAAGACCATGGCAGAGGAGCATCTGACAGAAGAGCTGCTTGAGCGCCTGCGCGCGTCCGCTCGTCCGGAGGCCTACCTCGACGAGGGCCTCACGATCGACCGCAAACTGTCCGACTACCTGTACGAGCTACGCATCGAGAAAGGCCTCAAGCGCTCCACGATCATCAAGGCCTGCGGTATCAATCAGACCCAGGGCTACGACATCTTTGGCGGCAAGAGCAGGCCCGGACGTGACAAGGCAATCATGCTGTCTCTTGGCATGGGCTGCACCCTACGTGAGACGCAGCGCATCATGCGCCTGGCTGGCGTGTCGGAGCTCTGGGCCAAGGTCCGCCGCGACGCGATCATCATCTGGTGCATAGAGCACGGCATGTCCTGCCAAGAGACCGACGACGAGCTCTTCCGTCTGGGCGAGGGCACCCTCTTCAAAAACACCGGCCCGCTCACCTAGGCCCGTCGGCATTTCAGCTGACAGCTGAGGACTCAGCTACCAACGGAACCTAAGCTCTATGGAGAGAGCCTAAAGTCGAGAAGAGCGGGCAGAGGGTGGACGACGAGCAAATCATGCATGCCATGGATCTTGACGATGCCTATCGCGTGGATCGCGTGCTCGCCCGTGGGACGGGCGGCGTGACCGAGATTGTGACGCTGGGGGAGTCGGGCCCGTTTGTCCGCAAGCGCATACCGTCCAAGCTGGCGCGCCGGGGCGTGTGGGGCACCCTGGCCGAGTGCGACTGCGCGCGCCTGCCCCACGTGATCGCCACCTACGAGATGCCGGACGAGTTCGTGGTGGTGTGCGACTTCGTTCCCGGTGAGAACCTGGAGCAGCTCCTGTCCGCGCGCGGGCGCCTTGCCGAGAAGGATGCCGCGCGCCTGGTGCTCCAGCTCTGCGAGGCTGCCACCGCACTTCACACGCACGGCATTATCCACCGGGACATCTCGCCAACCAACGTGATAGTTGCAGCCGACGGAGCGCACCTCATTGACCTCGGGATCGCCCGCTTCCGGGCTGAGGGCGCGACGCACGACACCACGCAGCTGGGCACGCCCGGCTTTGCCTCTCCCGAGCAGTACGGCTTTGCCCAGACAGATGCCCGCTCGGACGTGTACTCGCTCGGTCGCGTGCTGGGCTACCTGCTCACCGGCACCCAGCCGGGGGTGCCCGACGCAGCGGATTACGAGCGCTCCCTCGAGGACGAGAAGGTCGTCTCGCCGCGGATGCGCGCCATCATCGAGCGCGCCTGTGCGCTCGAGCCGAGCGCGCGGTACCAGAGCGCGGAGGAGCTCGCCGGGGTGCTGGAGGGCAGGGAGCCGCCCGAGTCCGGAGGGGCGGCCGCGAGGCCCGAGGAGCCTCTCGCCCCGAGCTCGCCTGAGGAGCCGCCGCCGCGCCCGGCCGCGTCGGGCGGGAGGCGCGGGCCCTCGTTTGCCCAGGTGATCGTTGGCGCCCTGGCCGTGATCGCGCTTCTCGCAGCGATTGTTCTGATCATGCACGATGCCGGGGTGTTCCGGTCGGGTGCGGCCACCGGCGACCACTCCGCCTCGAGGGCCCAACCGCAGTCGTCCCGGCAAGACCAGGCTCTCGAGCCGGACGACTCTGCGGGAGCCCCCGTTGCCGCCCCGACAACGAGCGAAGAGAGCCCGCTCGAGGTCGTTGAGTCCGGATGGTCGGTGGACGACCAGGGGTTCGTCCATTACGGGATCGCGCTGCGCAACACCGGCGACGCGGTCGTGGAGTACCCGGCCTACACCGTCACGGGTCGCGACGATTCGGGTGCCGTGCTCTTCTCGCAGGAGCAGGTCCTCTCATCCATTGGCGCCGGCGAGACAATCTGGTGGGGCGGCCTTGCGGGCAATCCCGGCCAGCCTCCCGCCACGGTCGAGTTTTCCGCCAACGGCGTCGAGGACTACCAGGTGGGGTCGGGGGCCGAGCGCAGCGCGACGTTCGCCGTCTCGGGAGCGCGGCCCGTCTCGGACGGCCTGGGCGGGACCAACTTCGTGGGAGAGGTGACCTGCGAGCGCGATGACGGATCGGACGTCGGCAGTGACGTGGCGCTCTCGGTGCTGCTGCGCGACGAGGACGGCAGCATCGTCTTTGGTGCCGTCGGCTTTGCCTCGCGCCCCGAGGTTGGGTCGACAACCACCTTCGAGGTGAGCTGTCACACCGTTCCCGACTACGCGAGCTACGAGGTCCACGCGCTGGCGTGGTAGGGCCGCGCGGCGACGCCACGGGTGACCCCCGTTTGCCCCATATGGTGTGCGCTCGCGTAATTCAGCTGCCAACTGAGGAAGTGGCACCCCCTCCTTCTCAAAATGAGCGTTAGCAATAACGTCTGGAAGGAGCGGGAATGAGCGAGGGAACCATGGGGGCGCCCGAGGGACGCTCCGCTGGGTGGATTGTTCCGAGGATTCTTATGGTCGTGGCGGCGCTGGGTTTTCTTGCCGCCTTCTTCCTTCCCTGGGCGTCCGCCAACGCCGAGTTTCGGGAGGCGGTGACGGCGGCACCGGACCTCGTGTTCTACGAGCCGACAGATATGACCGTTTCCGATGCCGTCGACATCTCACTCTTCGAGTATGCGCAGGTATACGGGTCCATGGGTTCCGGATGGCAAGTCTATATGGCAATCATGTACGCCGTGCTGGGGGCGTCTGCGCTGACGCTGCTGCTTGCCGCCTTCGGCAAGCCGATCGGGGCGGCGGTCGTAGGTGCGCTCGCGTTTGCGGGCTCGCGCCTGCTCGTGTGGGACTTTGGGGACAGGGGAGTCCTTCCCAGCAGCACTCACGATTGGGGCATGGCGGCAACGGTCTACATCCCCGCGTTCGTGGTGCTTCTTGTTGCGGCGGTGTGGCTGTTCGTTCTCAAGCGTCGGGCAAAGGCCGGCGCAAACGTATAGAGACGGGAGGCTCACGATGAGGAAGCTTGTGGGGATGGCGTGCGCGGCGGTCATGGCGCTGACGCTCGCGGCCTGCGGCGGCGGTTCGGCTGACGTGCCGGAGACGGCCCAGCCGGAGGAGCAGCAGGAACAGCAGGTGCCACCTGAGGAAGCAACGACAGCAGAGGAGGAGCGGCCCGCCCCCGAGGCCGAAAGCGAGGCACCGGCCTCCTCCGCAGACTTCAGGGCAACGATGGACTCCTACGAGTCATTCATGAACGATTACTGCGACTTCATGGAGACGTACTCCAGCGACTCGGCGAACGCGGTGTCAATGTTCGCGGACTACACGACCATGATGGCGAAGTACGCCGACATGTCGGAGCAGATCGATGCCATCGATACGGAATCTCTCTCTGCCGACGACCTGGCCTATTACACCGAGGTCATGGGGCGCGTGTCCCAGCGGCTTGCGGAAGTTGGCCAATAGGCTCGCGAGAAGAACGGGCGAGACCGGGCGGGGTGGCTCCAAATCCGGGGTCGCCCCGCTTCTTTGATGGTCGGCATCTGCGACCGGCGGTCATCTCGCACGTGAGTTAGTATGCGCTTCGCGGGGAGAACCTGGTGTCATCCCAGATGAGCGTCAAAAGACTCAGGCAGAATGCGCGTTTTCCGACGGCTCCGAAACCTATGCGCCACTGGTCCTAGAGTCCCAGCACCTCGCGCTTCTTGGCGTCGAACTCCTCCTGCGAGAGGATGCCAGCGTCGAGCAGGTCCTTGAGCTTCTTGAGTGCCTCGATCTGATCGTCAAGCGACGGCGTGGCGGCGCGCTCGGACGGTGCCGGGGTTGCCGTTGGCCGCGGCGCGGCGGAGGCGTCCATCGGGCTGAGCGACTGCGCGAGGTTCATGCCAAAGAGCATCCCGCCCCCGTCCCCGAGGCCGTTGTCGCGCACTCCCTGGGCAATCATCTGCTGTGCGGCAACGTTGGCGGCACGCTGCGAGACGTCCTCGTATGCGCGAACGCCCATCTTCTTCTCAGAGAACTGGCGCACGAGCTCGCGCGACTGCTCGGAGAACTCGATGTTCTCAATGGCAACGGCCACGAGCTTGAGGCCAAAACGCTCGGGCCAGGTGCCAGCGTTCTCGTCTTCCGCCGCAATGGAAGCTGCGATCTCGTTGGTTTGCGACGGCAGCTGCGATACGCGGTAGTCAACGGAGAGCGAGTTCACGGCGGCGATGTAGGAGTTGAGGAACTCGGAGAGCAGCTGTCCTCTCGCCCTGGGGTCATCGAGCGTGTAGGACGTCACGTTGGCGGGAACGAAGTTTCGAACAAAGCGCTCGGCATCACACACGGCGACGGTGAAGCTGCCGTAGGAATAGATTTCGAGGTCGGTGCCATAGAAAAGGTCGTTGTAGGCCAGCGGGCCCCGGGTGCCAAACTTGAGGCCCCGAATCTCGCGCAGGTTGACAAACGCCACGCGCTTCTCGTTCTGGGACATTCCGGAGAAGCCGATGCGGTCCGCCGCCTGCCCAAGAAGAATCTTGCCCAGGCCCTTCTCGCGTCGGTCCCGCTCGTCAAAGACGCTCGCCTCGCCGTCTCGGTACTCAAATCCGCCTGGAGTGGTTATGACCTGCTCGATTCCCGCCTGGCTGAACACAAATGCCGCGGTGTTCTCGGGGACGAAGATTATCGAGCCGTTGGAGAGGATGTCCTCGGCGCCAAAGTTTCCGCCACGCCCGTTTTGGGCGTTCTTGCGGATGCCGGGGGAGACGATGGTGTGCTCGTCAAAGGGCGCTGCGGTGACGATGTCTTTCCATTGGTCTGCGAGGACTCCGCCGATGGAGTCAAACGCCGCGTCAAGAATACCCATGGCTGCTCCTAGATGGTCTGCTTCGTGTCACAGTACGGGCAGATGACGGTGCTCCCGGCACGCCCCGTGATGGGAGCGTGGCACCCCATGCACCTCTTGGTTACGGATGACGGGCGCTGGCTCGCACCGTTCTTGTCGGCAGGCTTCTTGCCCCCACCGAATATGGCACCGAAGGCGCCCTTGGCCCCGTCGACAAAGTCGGCGATTTCCGGTGGGAGAGTATCCTCGGGCTGAATGCTGGAGAGATTCCCCACGGCCGCGTTTCTGATTGCCTCCGCCCATCGCTCGGCGGAGCGCTTCGTGTTTGAGGGGAAGGTTACGGAGATGGTCTCGTCGGGGTAGACCACCTGGAGATAGTAGCTCTCGCGATATTTGGTTACGAGGGCCTGGGGCTCCTCCTGCGAGCCGCGAATCCTGCTGAGAGGGCAGCGCTTCACGAACTTTGAGCGCCTAAGGAGCCCCTGGGACATCGTTGTGACAAGAACGAGGTTTTGGTTGGTGAGCACGAGATCGTCAAGGGTGGTGTCGTCATCGAGCTTGGCCGACGCCTCCTGCATGATGACGAACTCGCCGGGCTCGAGGTTGTAGTCGTCCACGCTTCTTCCTCTCAATACCGAATGAGGCACTCTTCATGGTAGGAAGCAGGAGCTGCGGTTTCCTCAGTTGACAGCTGAGGAAACCAGGAGGGCTCGCTCTCACAATGTGACTGACTTGGTTTGCTTTCAGGCACAGCGTCAAGGGAGGCACGCATGAAGTGGGAGCCGGCGGGAAAGAATGCGCCCGGAGGAAAGAGGGGCAAGAAGAACAGGCTTCTGATTGCTGTTGCCGTGATCGCCGTCATTGCAATCATTGGCCGCATAGCGAGCTGCGGCGGTGGCGGTGGAGGCGGCAATGCGACCGAGAAGCTCGAGTGGCCAACGACTGGCCTGGCAACCGTGCTGCCCAAGCCGAACTCTGACAAGGGTGAGGTCGTCATCGACAACGACGATATGTTTGATGCCAACATTGATGGCTGGGCAAAGTCTGACTACGACGCATATGTCGAGCAATGCAAGGAGCGCGGATTCACGATCGAGGCATCGGACGGCGGAAGCACGTACGAAGCGTTCCTCGACGACGGTCATCACCTGAGGCTCATGTTCTATGACGGCATGGAACAAATGGATATTACGCTCGAGGCACCCATTGAGCTGGGTACCATCACATGGCCCACGGCTGGGGCGGCCGCCCTCGTACCCGCGCCCACCTCGACGACGGGCAAAATCAACTCCGACAGTTCGACGCACTTCTCTGCGAGCGTGGGCGAGACGGGACCCGAGGCGTATTCCTCATATGTCGAGGCGTGCATTGCCGCGGGGTTCAACGTTGACTACAACCGCGGCGACGATAGCTTTACTGCAGATAACGCCGCCGGCGCTCATGTGAGCGTCAGGTACGAGGGGTTTAGCGTCATGAGCGTGTCCGTCGACGCGCCCGAGGCTTCTGCCGAGCAGGCGGAGCAGCCCGTCGAGACGCCGGCGGAGCCCGAGGCGCTCGCCCCTACGGATGGGGCCCCTGCGGCACCGTCCGAGACCACCGCGGAGACTACGGGAACCACCTCTGACTTCCGGGCCATGGTGGATGAGTACGAGGCATTCATGAACTCCTACTGCGACTTTATGGAGACGTACAGCAGTGACTCCGGAAACGTCGTGAGCATGGCAATCGACTATGCCAGCATGATGGCTCAGTACGGAGACTGGGCAACGAAGATAGACGCCGTTGACGAGAGCGCGCTCAGCGCCGAGGACAACCAGTACTTCATTGATGCCCAGACCAGAATCAACCAGCGTCTGTGGAGCATCGGCCTAAGCGAGTAGCGCGCGACGAGAGGAGCGTCGAGCGGGCCCGGGCGCCTTTGACGTGCGCCCGGGCCCGTCGCTCGGTCAGCCGTGGAAAAGTGACTGTCACTTTTCCACGCTAGCAGGTGGCGCCGCCGGTGACGTCCTTGGCCAGGATGGTCTCCTTGTCGATCGGGGCCGTCAGCAGCTTCTCCTGCACGTAGTCAAAGCCGAGGCGCGCCACGGTGTCGGCAAAGCGCTCGCCGCTCACGCCCTCGTCGCGGAAGAAGAGGATGGCGCGCTCCACGACGTCCATGACCTCCTCCTCGCTGGTGAAGATCTTGTCCAGCGGGATGCCGTGGGCCGTCTTCTTGCCCCAGCGCCCGCCGATGTAGACCTTGTAGCCCGCGAGGCCCTCGGTCACGGCGCCAAACGGGCACGCGCCCACGCAGCGGCCGCAGTGGTTGCACGCGGAGCCGTCGATGGTGATCTTGCCGTCCGGCCCGATCTGCGCGTCGCCCATGGGGCACGCCTTCACGACCTGGCAGACCTTGCACGCGCGGCACTTCTCAAGGTCGATCTGCGGCACGCGCTGGCCAACGATACCCAGGTCGTTGAGGTCGGGCTTGACGCACATGTTGGGGCAGCCGCCCACGGCGATCTTGAACTTGTGCGGCAGCTCCACGCCGTGGTAGCCCACGTAGAAGCGCTCGTGCAGCTTCTCGGAGAGGTCGAAGGTGTCGATGAGGCCGTACTGGCAGGTGGTGCCCTTGCAGCTCACCACCGGGCGCACTTTGGAGCCGGTGCCGCCGGCGTCCAGCCCCGCGTCCTGCAGAAACGCGATGCACTCGTCGATCTTCTCGTACTTCACGCCCTGGATCTCCAGCGTGAGGCGCGTGGTCATGGTGACCTCGCCAGAGCCAAAGCGCTCGGCGGCCTCGGCCACGGTGCGCTGCTCGTCCACCGTAATCTTGCCGTTGCGCGTGATCACGCGAATGTTGAAGACGTCGTCGTAGCGCTTGTCCTGGAGGCACCCCAGGCCCTTGAGGCGCTTGATCTCCGCCGCGGGGAGCTTGGCGCCGGCCGGACGCGGCACGCGCACCTCGTTGAACGTGATGCCGCCCTCGAGCACGCGCGTGTTGGTGTAGCCTGCGGCCTTGAGGCGGTTCTGCGTGAAGTAGCCGCGCTTGCCCTTGGCGCACACGAGCAGGAGCTTCTCGTCCTTGGCGTGCCCGGGCAGGCCGTCCGGCCCGATCTTGGTGAGGTCGACCCACTCCGCGCCGGGGACGGTGGGCGCAGGCAGCACGTCGATGACCTGGTAGTCCGCGGCGGCACCGGCGGCGTACTCGGCCGGCGTGAAGCTCTCGAGCTCGCCCGCGAGCTTGTTCTCCAGGATGTAGGCGGTCGTGACCAGCGGGTGGATGGCGGTCGAGAAGGGCGGTGCGTAGGAGAGGTCCATGAGGTCGAGGTCCTCGACGGCGAGCTTCTGGTAGAGCGCCGTCACCATCACGTCCACGACCTTGTCCACCGCGCCGGCGCCGAGCACCTGCACGCCGAGCAGACGGTGCGACGCGCGGTCGGCGATGAGCTTGATGGAAAAGCTCGAGGAGCCGGGGTAGTAGTGGGCCTTGTCGTCCACCACCGAGACCACGCTCACCGGGTCAAAGCCCGCTTCGCGCGCGGATGCCTCGGTGAGGCCGGTGCGGCCACCGTTGAGCGATGGCAGCAGCCGCACCACGCCGGTGCCGAGCGTGCCGGGGTAGGGGGTCGGCGTGCCCGTGAGCGTGCGGGCGATCGCGCGGCCGCAGATGTTGGCCGTCGAGCCCATGGCGCTCCAGAACGGCTCGCCGGTGATCGCGTTTCTGACCTCCGCGCAGTCACCGGCGGCGTAGACGTCCGGCAGGTTGGTGGCGCCGAACTCGTCCACGAGCACGCAGCCCTTGAGCGTCTCCACGCCGGAGCCCTCGAGCCAGCCGGTGTTGGGCCGGATGCCAATGGAGAGGACCACGAGGTCGGCCGGCAGCACGCCCGCGCCGGTCTCCACTCCCTCGGCCTTGCCGTCGCCAACGATGCCCTTGAGCGGGCACGACGTCATCACGCGCACGCCGGCGGCCTTGAGCTGGCGCTGGGCGAAGCCGGCCATCTCGGGGTCGAAGACGTTGGGCAGGATCTGCGGCATCGCGTCGATCACGGTGACGGAGAGGCCACGCGCGAGCAGGTTCTCGGCCACCTCCAGGCCGATGAAGCCGGCACCCACCACCACGGCGCGGCGCGCCCCGGCGTCGGCGTAGGCGCGGATGGCCTCCGCGTCGTCCGGCGTGCGCACGGTGAAGACGCCGGGCAGGTCGGTCCCGGGCAGGCCGGCGGGCACAAACGGCGAGGCGCCGGTGGCTATGACCAGCTTGTCGTACCTCTCGTCATGCTCCGAGCCGTCCTTCTCGCGTATCGTGACCTCATGGGCGGCGGCATCGAGCGCCACTGCCTCGACGCCCGTGCGCACCTCGACGCCGGTGAGGCCCGTGTAGGCGGCCGGCGTGTTGACGATGAGCTCTTCGCGGGTCTTGATGTCGCCGCCAATGTAATAGGGCAGGCCACAGCCGGCGTAGCTGATGTCCTCGCTCTTGGTGACAACCACGACCTCAGCTGAGCGGTCGCAGCGCTTGAGCTTGGCCGCGACCTTGGTTCCAGCGGCCACGCCGCCGACGATCAGGTATCTCATGGCACTCCTCTCCGTTGGCGCCAACGTGCGCTTTGTCTCATGGTAGGGCCCGCACCCGCCGCCTCCTGCGGGATTTGCGACAGCGGCGGGGTATTCGTCGCAGAAGGGGCGCCGGGCTCGGAGCTACGACGTGCCCGTCGAGACCTCGTAGCTGTTGCGGTCCCCGGGGGCCACCGTGACGGCGGTCTCGAAGGGCCGGTCGTGCGGGTCGTAGGTCGTGCGCGTGATGAGAAACGCGGGCGAGCCGGTCTCCACGTCGAACGTCTCCGCCTCCGCGTCCGTGAGCCCCACGGCCTCGAAGCGCTCGTCCGCGCGGGCGGGAAGGAGCCCGGAGCGTGCCGCGAGCAGGGCGTAGAGCGAGCCGGTGAGGTCCTCCTGGGCGAGGTCGGGGCAGAGCGAGCACGGGACGTGGGACGTGTCCATGGTCATGGGGCGCCCGTCCGCGAGTCGCACGCGGCAGATGCGGTACACCGGATCGCCCTCCTCGAGGCGCAGACGCCTCGCGACGCCCCCCGTCGCGCGCTCCCTGGTGAGGCTGAGCACGCGCGAGGAGGACGTGCGCCCCGCGCTGGCCATGCGTTGCGAGAAGTTGAGGAAGGGCCCGGAGTGGCTGGCCTTCTCCCCGGCGACGAAGGTGCCCTGGCCGCGCCGCCGGACCACGCGCCCCTCCTCCACGAGGTCCGCGAAGCAGCGCCGCACGGTGGCGCGCGAGAGGCCAAAGGCCTTGCAGAGCTCCATCTCGGTGGGGAGCGGGGTCTCCCCGTCTAGCGCCCCGGATGCTATGAGCTGGAGCAGGCGTTGCTCGAGCTGCTGGTAGAGAGGGGTCTCCGCCTCTTGGTTAAGCGGCTCGGCGGCTATGAGCAGGAGAGGGTCCACGGGTGCCTCCTCGGGCTTGCGCCCGTCTTCCGGGGTGCTATGATGGTCCTAATGTACGGTACATACCGTACATTAGGACATTGACCTTCGGGACAAGTATAGGGCACGCGTCACGGGAGAGATAAATGGACGAGAGGAACCCAGCACCTCGCACCGCCGTCTTCAGCGACATAGACGGAACGCTGCTGAACTCGGAGCATCGGATCACGCCGCGGACGCGGCGCGCGATCGCGGAGGTGCAGGAGGCGGGCGTGCCCTTCGTCATCGTGACGGCGCGCGGGATGACCGGCACCTACCCCCTTCTCGAGGGGCAGGGGATCTCATGCACCGTCGTCACCCAGAGCGGCGGCGTCATCCTCGACGAGAGCCGACGCGTCATTCACCATCACGGCTTCTCGCGCGCCCGGGCCCAGGAGATCGTGGACTTCGTCGAGGCGGAGCGCCTCCCCGCGACCTGGAGCGCGTACTCCTTCGAGGACTGGGTCGCCCCCGACCGAAGCGACCCGCGCCTGGTGACCGAGGAGCGAATCGTGATGGCACGGGCGCGCGAGGGGTCGGTCTCCTCGATCGAGCGCGACGAGGTGCAGAAGATTCTCTGCCTCTGCGCACGCGGTCGCACCCCCGAGGTGGAGCTTCGGCTGCGCGAGCGCTTTCCCGACCTGTCCATCGCCGTGTCGTCAGACACGCTGATCGAGGTCATGCCGGCGGGCACGAGCAAGGCCGCCGCGGTCCGCACGCTCTGCGACCTCTGGGGCCTCGACCCCGTCGACGCCATCGCCTTCGGAGACCACTACAACGACCTCCCCATGCTCGAGGCGGTGGGTCGCGGCTACCTCATGGGCAACGCGCCGGCCGAGCTTCGCGCCCGCGCCGCGCTGCTCGCGCCCGACAACGACCATGACGGCGTCGCCCGGGTCCTCGAGGAGCTCGGTCTCGTCGGGGCGTGAGTCCGGGAGTCGCCGCGCGCGGCCCCGGGGCAGCGCGCGGCGTTCCCGTGGATTTGTGGGAGAATGGCCGCGTAAAGCACACGGGCCGCGGGCGCGGCCCGCAACGAGAGGAGAGTCCCATGAAGGTTGCCATCCCCACCCTTGGCAAGGGCGGTCTTGACTGCGAGCGCTCCGGCCACTTTGGCCACTGCGACTGCTTCACCGTGGTCGACGTCGAGGACGGCAAGGTCGGCACCGTGAGCGTCATCGACAACCCGCCCCACGAGGAGGGCGGCTGCATGCGCCCCGTGGCCCTTCTCGCCCAGAACGGCATCGACGCCATCGTTGCCGCCGGCATGGGAATGCGACCCATGATGGGCTTCGCGCAGGCGGGCATCACCGTCTTCTTTGAGAACCAGACGCCTGGCGTGGGCGACGTCGCTCAGATGGCCGCCGCCGGCACCCTTCCCGTCATGGGCGAGGAGCACGCCTGTCACCACTAGTTGACAGGGGGACAGTCCCTTTGTCACGTTATGCGCTTGTCATAGCTGGGTGCCTTTCCGGGGAGCGCGGGGACGCGGGCGTCGCGGCGCTGGTGGACGAGCTGGCTGCGGCGGCCGGTGCCGACGTTGTCCTGCGCGCCCGTACGGGCGGGCGACCCGTGGGCGCCTCGCTGCCCGAGGTGCTGGTGGATCTGCGCGAGCGCGGCGTGCGGCGTGCACTCGTGGCCGTCACGCACGTGGCCGACGGCCGCCTGCAGCGCGAGGCTGCGGGCGCGGCGCGCGCCGCGGCCCCCGGCTTCGACGAGCTCCGGCTTGCCTCGCCCCTTCTGGCGAGTGGCGAGGACCTGGCCGCCGTTGCTCGCGCGCTGGACGAGGCGCTGCCCGCGGAGCCCGGGCGCGTCGTGGCGCTGGCGGGCCACCGCGGCGCCGAGTGCGAGGTCGCCCTCGCCCGGCTGGAGGCCGCGCTGCGCGCCCGCGGCCGGGGCGACGTGCTGGTGGACGCGCCCGACCGTCTGGCGGCGCGCCTGCGGGAGCGCTCCGGGCGGCGGGTCCTTCTCGCCCCCCTCCTCATGGCCCTCGGCCATCACGCCCGTCATGACGTGCTGGTGGACCTGCGCGCAAGGCTGGAGGGTGCCGGCCTTGACGTCGCCATCTGGCCGCATTCCCTCGCGGAGCTGCCCGCCGTCCGAGGGCTCGCGATCGCGCACGCGCTCGCCGCGGAGCGGATTATGGTGGGATAGAATGGGCGCGGCCGGTGCGTCTCGCCGCGCCCCCGAAAATTAACGGACACGAGCGGGGCTTCTCGGCAACCTGTCATCAAAGCCAACTGGGAGAACGCTGTTACCCCCAGAGCTTCGTGTCCGTTAATTTTCCGACCCTCCGGAAGACCGCGTCGAAAGGACCGCCCATGAAGCTCGTCATCGCCTCAGATATCCACGGCGCCGCTGACGCCTGCGCCCGGCTCATGTCCGCCATCGAGGCGGAGTCTCCCGATCGCGTGGTCCTTCTGGGCGACCTGCTCTATCACGGACCGCGCAACGACCTCCCCGCGGACTATGCGCCAAAGCGCGTGATAGAGATGCTCAACTCCATCGCTGACCGCGTGATCGCCGTGCGAGGCAACTGCGAGGCCGAGGTCGACCAGATGGTCCTCAACTTCCCCTGCATGGCCGACCACAACATCCTGGTTGACCCCACCGCAGACGGCGACCCGTACACGCTCTTCCTCACGCACGGCCATGTCTACGGCCCCGGGTATCACAACAGCGTGGACGCATGGCCCACGCTTCACGAGCGCTCGGCCCTGGTTTATGGCCACACGCACATCAAGGTGAGCGAGAAGAACGAGGAGCGCGGGGCATGGGTCTTCAACCCCGGCTCGGTGGGCATTCCCAAGGACGGCTCGGCCAGCTACGGCGTCTACGAGAACGGGCGCTTTGAGCACCGTCTGCTGTAGGCGTCTCTGCCTCAACTCCACATGACAAAAAATCTCATATGTGGAGACTTAGATAATGTATAGAATCGAAGCGCATGGGGGATAAACTCCACCGTACAGAAAAGGAATCACGCGAAGGGCCGGCGCACGCCGTCCCGCGCACAACAAAGGAGAGCAACCATGGGCAAGATTCTTGGTATCGACCTGGGCACCACCAACTCCGCGATGGCGGTCCTCGAGGGCGGCGAGCCCACGATCATCGTCAACGCCGAGGGCGACCGCACCACCCCGTCCGTCGTCGGCTTCCGCGCCGACGGCGACCGCATCGTCGGCAAGGCGGCCAAGAACCAGGCCGTCACCAACCCCACCAACACGGTCTTCTCTATCAAGCGCTTCATGGGCCGTCGCTACGACGAGGTAGGCTCCGAGCTCAAGACCGTCCCGTACAAGGTCAAGTCCGGCACCGGTTCCCGCGCCGTCGTGGAGATCGAGGGCGAGGACTTCACCCCGGAGCAGATCAGCGCCATGATTCTCTCCAAGATGAAGGCCGACGCCGAGAAGTACCTCGGCGAGCCCGTCACCGACGCCGTCATCACCGTCCCGGCCTACTTCAACGACGCCCAGCGCCAGGCCACCAAGGACGCCGGCAAGATCGCCGGCCTCAACGTCCAGCGTATCGTCAACGAGCCCACCGCGGCCGCGCTGGCCTACGGCCTCGACAAGAAGGGCATCGACCAGAAGGTCCTGGTCTTCGACCTGGGCGGCGGCACCTTCGACGTGTCCCTGCTCGACCTCGCCGACGGCGTCGTGGAGGTCCTCGCCACCAACGGCGACAACCACCTCGGCGGTGACGACTGGGACCAGCGCGTCATCGACTGGCTGGCCGACAAGTTCCAGGCAGACAACGGCATCGACCTGCGCAAGGACCCGATGGCCCTGCAGCGTCTGAAGGAGGCCGCGGAGAACGCCAAGAAGGAGCTCTCCTCCGCCCAGCAGGCCCAGATCAACCTGCCCTTCATCACCGCTGACGCCACCGGCCCCAAGCACCTCGACTACACGCTGACCCGTGCCGAGTTCGAGCGCATCACCCGCGACCTTCTCGACCGCTGCAAGGGCCCCGTCACCAAGGCGCTTCACGACGCCAACCTGCAGCTCTCCGAGGTCAACGAGGTCATCCTCGTCGGCGGCTCCAGCCGCATGCCCGCTGTTCAGGAGCTCGTCAAGCAGATGACCGGCAAGCAGCCCAACATGTCCGTGAACCCGGACGAGGTCGTGGCCGACGGCGCCGCCGTCCAGGGCGGCGTCCTCACCGGTGACGTCTCGGGCATCCTGCTGCTCGACGTCACCCCGCTGTCGCTGGGCGTCGAGACCATGGGCGGCGTTATGACCAAGATGATCGACCGCAACACCACGATCCCCACGTCCAAGACTGAGATCTACTCCACGGCGGCCGACAACCAGACCTCCGTCGAGATCAACGTCCTGCAGGGCGAGCGCGAGATGGCCGCGGACAACAAGTCCCTCGGCAAGTTCAACCTCACCGGCATCCCGGCCGCCCGCCGCGGCGTGCCGCAGATCGAGGTCACCTTCGACATCGACGCCAACGGCATCGTGAAGGTCACCGCCAAGGACAAGGCCACCGGCAAGAGCCAGCAGATCACCATCTCCGGCTCCACTGCGCTCTCCGACGACGAGGTCGATCGCATGGTCAAGGACGCCGAGGCCCACGCCGAGGAGGACAAGAAGCACAAGGACGAGATCGAGATCCGCAACCAGGTCGACAGCCTCGCCTACTCCACCGAGCAGACCCTCAAGGACCTGGGCGACAAGGTCCCGGCCGACCAGAAGAAGGCCGCCGAGGACGCCGTGGCCGAGGCCAAGAAGGCCCTCGACGGAACCGACGTCGACGCCATCCGCGCCGCGGGCGACAAGCTCCAGGAGGTGGGCCACAAGCTCGCCGAGGTCGTCTACTCCGCCACGCAGGACCAGGCCGCTCAGGGCGGCGCCAGCGCGCAGGGCGGCTCCGCGGACGACGTGGTGGACGCCGACTACGAGGTCGTTGACGACGACAAGAACAACTAGCTCGGGGCCGGCGCAACGTACTTGAGATCGGGGGCGGCCGCGGCTTCGCGACCGCCCCTTCGCAGAAGGTGGCAAGGGGAGCGCCCCTTGACCCATCGGAATGTTTGAGGAGGGTGACGTGAAGGTGCCCATCGAGGTAGAGGACGAGAAGAACAAGGCCGTGGAGCCCGAGGAGACGGAGTCCGTCGAGACCACGTCGGCCGAGCCGACGGAGGCAGAGGACGGGGTCGATGCCGAGGCCGCGGCCGTCGAGCCGGAGGATCCTGGCGACAAGGACGAGGAGGCCGAGGAGCGCGCCCGCGTCGAGGCCGCCATCCGCGCCGGCGAGGAGGCCGCGGAGCGCGAGCTCGCGGCCGACGCCGGCAAGCTCCGCGAGGAGCGCGACGAGCTCCAGAAGAAGCTCTCCGACGTCGAGGACCAGATCGAGGCGGCGAAGAAGGAGGCCTCCGAGGCCACCGATCGCATGCTGCGCCTCCAGGCCGACTGGGAGAACTACCGCCGCCGTACGGCGGCCGAGCGCCTCGCCGAGAAGGAGCGCGCGGCCGAGGGGCTGGTCACCAACCTGCTCCCCGTGATCGACGACATTGAGCGCGCCATCGAGCACGCCGGCGCCACGGAGGACAACGATCAGCTCAAGCAGTTCGTCGACGGCGTGAGCGCCGTGCACGCGAAGATGCTGAGCGTGCTTTCCAAGGAGGGCGTCGAGCCCATCGACCCGGCGGGGAAGGCCTTCGACCCGCTTGCCCACCAGGCCGTCGGTCGCGTGGAGGACAAGGACGCGTTTGACGAGACCGTCGCGCAGGTTTACCAGAAGGGCTACAAGATGGGCGAGAAGGTCATCCGCACCGCCATGGTGACGGTGACCTACGGCGGCCCCAAGCGCCCCGCGGAGCCTGAGCCCGAGGAGGAGTAGCCCTTCGCGCCCGGACGCGCCTGTGAATTGGGGACAGTCCCCAATTCACATAAAAGTTTTCTGTAAATTGGGGACTGTCCCCAATTCGCACACCGAGAGGAGGCTCGTGCAACATGGCAGGTAAGCGAAGCTACTACGACGTGCTCGGCGTCAAGCGCGACGCCTCTGACGATGAGATCAAGAAGGCGTTTCGCAAGCTCGCCGCCAAGTACCACCCCGACGCGGGCGGCGACGAGCAGAAGTTCAAGGAGGTCAGCGAGGCGTACACCACCCTCTCCGACCCGCAGAAGCGCCGCGAGTACGACCAGCTGCTGATGTTCGGCGGCATCCCGGGCGCCGACTTCGGCGGCTCGGGCGGCCGCGGACGCTACACCTACACCACCAACGTGGGCGGCGACTGGTCCGACATCTTCAACAACATGCGAGGCGGCGACGGCGGCTTCGGCGGGTTTGACTTCTCGTCGATTTTCGGCGGCGCCGCGGGGGCGCGCGCCGCGAGTAACCGGCCGACCAAGGGCAGCGACCTCACAATGTCCGTGGACGTGTCCGCCGAGGAGGCCTTCCGCGGCGCCACGCGCAAGGCCACCTATCGCGTCCCCTCGACGGGCGAGGAGCAGACCCTCACCATCAAGATCCCCGCGGGCGCGGTGGACGGCGGCAAGCTGCGCTACCGCGGCCGCGGCGAGTATGGCACCAACGGCGGCGACCGCGGCGACCTCGTGATCACCACGCACGTGGCCGAGCACCCGCTCTTCAAGCGCGACGGGGCCGACGTCCGCATGGACCTGCCCGTGAGCGTCTTCGAGGCCGCCCTCGGCGCGACGGTGGACGTGCCCACGCCCGACGGAACCGAGGTTCGCCTCAAGGTTCCCGCAGGCACGCAGGACGGCAAGACCTTCCGCTTCCGCGACCTGGGCGCCCCCAACGTCAAGCGCAAGGGCTCGCGCGGCGCGCTCTACGTAACCGTCCGCGTGAAGGTCCCCACGATGCTCACCAAGAAGGAGCGTGACGCTCTCGAGGCGCTGCGCGACGCCGACGCACGCGACTATCGCGAGGAGGTCAATCGCTATGGCACGAGGTCGTGACGAGGCCAGCGAGGGAACCGGGCGCGACAAGCCTCTCTACATGATTAGCGTGGCCGCCGAGCTCACCGGCATGCACCCCCAGACCCTGCGCGTCTATGAGCAGAAGGGCCTGGTGACGCCCGGGCGCTCGCGCGGCAACACGCGCCTGTACTCGCAGTCCGACATCGACCGGCTCAACCTCATCTCAAAGCTCACCGACGAGGGCATCAACCTCGCGGGCGTGGTCCGCATCCTCGACATGCGCGAGCGCATGCTCGAGCGCGAGGACGAGCTCGAGGAGCTGCGCCGTCGCGTGCGCGAGCTCGAGGACGAGGTTCACGAGTACAAGATGCAGGAGAAGATCACCGCGCTCGCTCGCTACGACAGCGCCGGGAGCCCCGAGCAGGTCATGCGCCGCCTGCTGCTGGGCGGCGGACGAGACGAGGCCGAGAAGGACGAGGCGTAGGCCTTGCGCCCTTCTCGGCCCCCTTCTTTTGGCGGCCGTCTGCCCTTCTCGCCGTCATATAGAAAATCTACTATGTAGACGCTTAGATTTGCGTATAAGGCCCCGCTCGCCGGGTATAACTGCCTGTGATAAACAGCAGACCCAAGAAGGGGGCAACCATGAGACTCGACAAGTGGGCCGTCACGGCCCAGGAGGCGCTGCAGGCGGCCGTCGGCATCGCAACCGACGCAAACGCGGGGCAGCTCATGCCCGTTCACGTGCTCAAGGCGCTGCTGAGCTCCGGCGAGCACAACATCCGTGCCATCATCGAGCGCGTGGGCGCGGACCCGGCCTCGATCGAGGCCCAGACAGACGAGGCCATCGCACGCCAGCCGCGCGTCTCCGGTGACACCGCGCAGATGGGCATGGCGGACGCCACCGTGCGCGTGGGCAACGCCGCGGAGAAGCTCGCCGCCAAGATGGGCGACTCCTACGTCACCTCCGAGCACCTGCTCTGCGCGCTTGCCGACGACAAGACGGACGCCGGCTCGGTCCTCAAGGCCGCCGGCGTCACGGCCAAGCGCGTCGAGGAGGCGTACAACACCCTGCGCGGCGACGAGCGCGTGACCAGCCAGGACTCCAAGCCGGAGTTCGAGGCGCTCGAAAAGTACGGCCGCAACATCACCGACCTCGCCCGCCAGGGCAAGCTCGACCCCGTGATCGGCCGCGTGGAGGAGATCCGCCGCACCATCCAGGTCCTCAGCCGTCGCACCAAGAACAACCCGGTGCTCATCGGCGAGCCGGGCGTGGGCAAGACCGCCATCGTGGAGGGCCTCGCCCAGCGCATCGTGAGCGGCGACGTCCCTTCGACCCTGCGCGACAAGGACCTCGTGGAGCTTGACATGTCCGCCCTGGTGGCCGGCGCCAAGTACCGCGGCGAGTTCGAGGACCGCCTCAAGTCCGTGCTCAAGGAGGTCGAGAAGTCCGACGGCCGCATCATCCTGTTCATCGACGAGCTGCACACCATCGTGGGAGCGGGCGCCACGGAGGGCTCCATGGATGCCGGCAACATCCTGAAGCCGGCTCTCGCGCGCGGCACGCTGCACGCCATCGGAGCCACGACGCTCGACGAGTATCGCAAGTACATCGAGAAGGACGCGGCGCTCGCCCGCCGCTTCCAGACCGTCATGGTCTCGGAGCCCACCGTCGAGGACACCATCTCGATCTTGCGCGGTCTCAAGGAGCGCTACGAGCAGCACCACCGCGTGCGCATCACGGACTCCGCGCTCGTGTCCGCAGCGGACCTCTCCAACCGCTACATCTCGGACCGCTTCCTTCCGGACAAGGCCATCGACCTGGTGGACGAGGCGGCGAGCCGCCTGCGCATGGAGCTCGACTCCATGCCGGCGGACATCGACGCCGTGGATCGCCAGCTCACGCAGATGCAGATCGAGGAGCAGGCCCTCATGAAGGAGGAGGACGCCGCCAGCAAGGAGCGCCTCGAGACCCTGCGCGGCGAGATCGCCACCACCCGCGAGAAGCTCGACGGCATGAAGGCCAGCTGGGAGAACGAGAAGGGCGCCATCGACCGCGTGCAGGACCTCAAGTCCAAGATCGAGGACGCCAAGGTCGAGATGGAGCGCGTGACCCGCGAGGGCGACCTCGCGCGCGCCTCCGAGCTGCGCTACTCCACCATCCCCGGGCTCCAGCGCGAGTACGAGGAGGCGGAGGCCGCCCTCACCGCCAAGCAGGAGGCCGGGGGGCTCCTCAAGGAGGAGGTTACCTCCGAGGAGATCGCCGAGGTCGTGAGCTCGTGGACGGGCGTGCCGGTCTCCAAGATGATGCAGGGCGAGATGGACAAGCTCAAGAACCTCGAGTCCGAGCTGCACAAGCGCGTGGTGGGCCAGGACGAGGCCGTCTCGGCCGTGGCCGCCGCCGTGCGTCGCAGCCGCGCGGGCCTCTCCGACCCCAACCGTCCCATCGGCAGCTTCTTCTTCCTCGGCCCCACCGGCGTGGGCAAGACCGAGCTCGCCAAGGCGCTCGCCGAGTGCCTCTTCGACGACGAGCGCGCGCTCGTGCGCATCGACATGTCCGAGTACATGGAGAAGTTCAGCGTCCAGCGCCTCATCGGCGCGCCCCCGGGATACGTGGGCTACGACGAGGGCGGCCAGCTCACCGAGGCCGTGCGCCGCAGGCCCTACTCCGTCATCCTGCTCGACGAGATGGAGAAGGCGCACCCCGACGTCTTCAACATCTTGCTGCAGGTGCTCGACGACGGCCGCCTCACCGACGGTCAGGGCCGCGTGGTGAGCTTCAAGAACACGATCATCATCATGACGTCCAACGTCGGCAGCCAGTTCATCGCCGGCGTGAGCGCCTCGAGCGACCCGGACGAGGTCCAGCGCCAGGTCAACGACGCCCTGCGTCAGACCTTCAAGCCGGAGTTCCTCAACCGCATCGACGACGTGGTGGTCTTCCACGCCCTCGGCCTTGCCGACATCGAGCGGATCGTGGACATCCAGCTGCGCGACGTCCGCTCCCGCCTCGACCGCGACCGCATCCAGCTCGAGCTCACGCCGAGCGCCAAGCAGTCGCTCGCCCTCGACGGCCTTGACCCGGTCTACGGCGCGCGCCCGCTCAAGCGCCTCATCCAGCGCCAGGTCGTGGACAACGTCGCCAACCTCATCATCGAGGGCTCGCTCGGCGAGGGCGACGTGGTTCGCATCGACGTGGGTCCCGACGAGCGTCTGTTCGCCACCCGCGACGACGCCGCCTCCGAGCGACGCCGCTCGGGCGCGCAGCCCGCGCCCGACGACGAGCCCATCGAGCCCGACGCCATGGAGTAGCCCAAAAGGGGCGAGGGAGCAGTTCCCCCGCCCCTTTTTCTGGGTAGGATAGTGTCACGTTCAACGGATGGTTGGAGGGGGCATGGCGGTCTCAGGCGAGAAGAGCGGGCGAGACGAGAAGGACCTGCGGGACGAGACCGTCGCGATCCCCGCCGACCCGGACGCCACGGTGCTGGCCGACGCCGCGCCCGCCGACCCGGACGCCACGGTGCTGGCCGACGCCGCGCCGACCACGATGCTTGATGACGGCCTGCCCACGACCGTGGTGCCGCGCGATGACGCCGCCCCGACGACCGCCCTCGACGCGGGCGACGGGATCGACGCCCTGGATGACCCGTACTTCTCGCCCGCCGCTCCCGAGGACCTCACGTCCGTCCGCGAGCCGATGGTCTCCATCCCCTCGCCGGTCCAGAGCCTTCCCGAGCGCAAGCGGCGCCTGCCGGCCTGGGCGATCGCCCTCATTGTCGCCGTGCTGCTCGCCCTAGGCGGGGGCGTGGCGTACTACACCTACGACCAGGAGCTCTGGGGCGGCAAGACCGTCCCTGCGGTCCTCGGCATGACGCAGGAGGAGGCGACCGCCCTGCTCGAGGGGATGGGGTTTGTCGTGAACGTCGAGCCGGTCGTCTCGGATGATGACCACGGTACGGTTCTGTCGTGCAGCCCTGATCCGGGCGTGCGCGCCGACCCCAAGGACGGGGTCACGCTCGGCGTCTCCTCCGAGCGCGTCGTCCCCAAGGTCGTGGGCCTTGACGAGGAGGCCGCGCGCGAGGCGCTTCTCGCCGCGGGCGCCCAGAACATCCAGGTCAGCTCCGAGGGCTCGAGCCAGCCCGCGGGCACGGTGATCTCCGTGACCCCCGGCGAGGGCGAGCCGTTTTCCGCGGAGGATCTCGTGACGCTCGTCGTGGCGCGCGCCTACACCGTGCCGGACGTCCTCGGCAAGTCGCTCGAGGAGGCGCTCTTTGACCTCGAGCAGGCCGGGCTCACCGGTACCGTCTCCTATGTCGACTCTACCTCCGAGGGCGGCACCGTCATCGAGACGGTCCCGGGCGTGGGGACCCAGATCGCCGGCGGCTCCGCCGTCGAGCTGCGCGTCGCCGTGGCCTATCCGGACGAGGCCTATGACCTCATGGCCTACTTCGGCGTGCCCCCCGAGGCGCTCTCGACCTATCTCACCCAGAGCGGCTACACGCTCGAGTACGGCGAGCTCTATGCGTCGGGCGGCAACGCCCACGCGGCCTGGTCGGGCTCGCGCGGCGACCTCCTGCAGATCTCCAACTACCCCGAGACCGGCCACTATGCCGGAGGCTCGCAGGTCGACGTCCTCGCGCAGGGCGCTGGCGTGGGAGGCGTGCGCTACGCGTTCTCGGCCGACACGCTTCCGACCGGCGGTGGCAGCGTGTCCGAGGAGGGCCTGCGCGCCGTCATGGCCGCGTGCGGGCTCGAGGGGCTGGAGGACGCCTGCACCCAGGACGACATCGTGGCGCCCGGCGTCAACGAGAAGAAGACGGAGGAAGAGCCTGCGGACGAGGAGCCCTCCGGGGACGCGGGGAATGAGGGCGCCCCCGAGGCGCCCGAGAGCGAGGCGGGCGAGAACGGGGGGCAGGCTGCGGCCGAGCAGACCAGCTCGCCGAGCTTCATCTGCGGCTGCGGGCGGCAGGACGGCTACGTCTGGGCCGTCATCATCGGCGGGCGCGGGGAGAGCACGAGCGTCGTGGCGCTTGTCGCCCCGTCGGCGCACTTCGACACCGTTGACCTGTCGCCGTTTGGCGGCAGCGTCTGCGACTACATTGCCTACATCGACCTGTACACGGGGTGAGACATGGACGAGAAGAACGCGAAGAACGAGAAGAGCGCGAAGCTCGACCCCAGGGAGCGTCCTGACAAGGAGTTCGTCCGGGCCGAGAACGAGGACGACGACGGGTACGACCCCTACTCCGACCGCAGGCCGGAGCCCGAGCCGCTCTTCGAGCGCGACCCCTGGGCGTGACGTGCGGAGAGCGCCTCGGGAGGTGCCGCGTGCCTAGCTCGTGGCACCCCAGTTGGTCTGCATGTAGCCCCACAGGTAGTAGACCACGATGGCCAGGATGGCGAGGACAAAGACCAGCGCGATGAAGGTCTTCACGCGCGTCTTGCGCTCCCGCGAGACAAAGATGTCCCGGCGCCCCTTGGGGATCTCGAGATACTGGCCGTAGTGGAGGTCGCGGCGGAGCTGCTGCCCCTCGGTGCGGGAGCGTCGGTAGGCGCGGCCCGAGAGCGCCCCGCCGGGGGCGGTGTACCCGGAATCGTGCGTGACGGGGATGCTCTGCTCCTCGTCTTCGGCAAGGTCGTCGATGGGCTCGACGCTGCGGCGCGGCGGGCTCGTGCGAACGAAGGGCGCGGGCGAGGGGACCTGGTCGACCCCGTCATTGGCGCTCTGGGCGCCCTCGACGCTTCCGACCTCGGTGTTCTCCAGCTCGTTCTCGTTGGCCATGGTGCCTCCTGCCGGGTACGAACAGCAATGCTCCAATTCTATTCCAGCGCAGGCGTCCTGCCATCCCTCAGGACAAAACTATACAAACCGTAAGAAAGGTCGTGCCGCGCGCTCTTCTCGGCACTTCTCGTCCCTCGAAGGGATTCAGCAATATCTAAGTAAGGTCGACTTAGATATGGTGAGTATGTGTCGCTCAGAAAACATTGGTTCTAGCGTATAAAGACGGGCGATGGGGGAACAAGAAGAAGTGAGCAACGGGTGCAAGGCACCAATCACAAGGGAGTGATCGATTATGGCAAGCATGGTTCCGTATGATCGTTACACGCGCGCGCTTCGCAACTGGCCGTTTGATGCGCTCGACAGCTTCTTCGACGCGCCGTTCGCCCCGCTTTCCTCCACGGCGGCGAGCTTCAAGATGAACGTCGAGGACGCGGGCGACAAGTACGTGGTCACCGCCGAGCTTCCTGGCGTCAAGCGCGAGGAGATCGACGTCGAGCTCAACGAGGGCCGTCTCTCCGTCTCCGTTGACAAGAAGGAGACCGAGGAGGAGAAGGGTAAGAACTACCTCTACAAGGAGACCTCGGACTGGAGCGCCACGCGCGGCGTCTATCTCAAGGACGCGGCCGTCGCCGGCCTCTCCGCCAAGCTCGAGGGCGGCGTCCTCACGGTCAACGTCCCCAAGCAGGTCGAGAAGACCAACGTCACCAAGGTCTCCATCGACTAGCCTTCAGCCGCAGAGCGTTCATACTGGGCCGGCGCCTTCGGGCGTCGGCCCTTTTGCGCCCTACCACACGGTGAGCGGCCAGTCCTGCGCGGCACAGCAGATCGTGAGGCGGCCGTCGGGCGTGCGCGCCTCGGGGCGACCGTCCTCGCCGCTCGCGACCTCGGCGCCAACCGCCTCGGCGAGCGTCCTCACGCAGACGCTCGGCCGGTTGTTCTCCTGCGAGAGATGCATGGCAACCACGGTCTCGGTGTCGTCGCACGCCAGCGTGCCGAGCGCCTCGGCCGTCTGGGCGTTGGAAAGGTGGCCCGTCGGCCCGGCCACGCGCGCCTTGAGGTAGCCCGGGTAGCTGCCCGTCGCGAGCATGCGCTCGTCGTGGTTGGACTCGAGCGCGAGGATACGCGCGCCCGTCAGGGCCTCGAGCGCCTCGTCGCCAAGTCGGCCCGTGTCCGTGCAGAACCCGAGCGCGTCGTCTGCCGTGGAGAAGCGAAAGCCCACGGGGTCGGCCACGTCGTGCGAGGTGGGGAAGGTCCGCACGCGCATCCCGGCGAGCTCGAACTCATCCGAGTGACCCACGATTGTGAACGGCAGCCGGGACAGGTAGCTTCTCGCCGCGGCGGTGCCCGCCGTCGTCAAGAGCTCCCCGTCGAAGTGGTTGCAGAAGACCGTGAGGCCGCCCACATGGTCGGAGTGCTCATGGGTGAGCAGGACCGCCACCACGCGGCTCAGGTCCAGGCCAAGCTCGTCCGCCCTGCCGAGCAGGGCGCGGTGCGAGATGCCGCAGTCCACGAGCACAAGTCCGCTCGGCCCCTCCACCACGGCGGCGTTTCCCTTGGAGCCGCTGGCAAGGACGTGCAGGTGAATCTCGGGGGTCATGTCGGTCCTCTCGCTGTCGTACACTGGGTCCGGGCAAAATAGGATACATCCGTTTGGCTCGCCGTCTCGTTTGCCCAGGTACGCATCACGCGACCCCAAGCGAATGCATGTTATTTTGCAGCTCCCTAGGGTAGCCGTTATGGAGGTATCGCATGCCGAGCGTCTCTCGTCGATACGCCAACGCCAGGAGTCGCTTTGACCGACCGAGCGGCCAGCCTGACGAGAGCCTTGCGGCTCCCGTCGTGCTCATGGTCTCGGGCGGCGCCGACTCGACCGCCTTGCTCGTCCTCGCGGCGACCTCGAGCCTCGACGTCGATGACGGGCGCGGGGTCGCTCGCATCGCGCGCGAGCGCCTGCACGTCCTGCACGTCAATCACGGGCTTCGGGGAATCGATGCCGAGGAGGACGAGGAGTTCGTCCGAGACCTCGCGCAGCGCTACGGCATCCCCTGCACGATCCGTCGCGTCGACGTCGAGGAGCTCGCCGCGGCAGGGGACGGCAACGTCGAGAACGCCGGTCGCATGGCGCGCTACGCCGAGGCGACGCGCCTGGCCAACGACCTCTCGGAGGCCTTTGGGACGCCTCGCTCGGCGGCGCGCATCCTCACGGCGCACACCGCCGACGACCGTGCGGAGACCTTCTTCATGAACGTCATCCGCGGGACGGGCGCCGCGGGCCTCTCGTCGATCCCGCGCCGGCGCAACCGCATCGTGCGCCCCCTGCTCGACCGGACCCACGCCGAGCTCTGCGACCTGCTGCGCATGCGCGGCATCGTCTGGTGCGAGGACGCCACCAACGCCGACACGCGCTATCTGCGCGCCTTCGTCCGGCACGAGGTCCTGCCGGTGGCGCGCGGGAGAAACCCGCGCGTGGTGGCCAACCTCTCGACGACCTGCGACATCCTCTCCGACGAGGACGCCTATCTCACGGCGGTCTCAGCCCGCGCCCTCCGAGACCTCACGAGGAGGGAGGGAACGGGCCTGCTCGTCCTCGACGCGGCGCGACTTGCGGCGACCGACGTCGCGATCGCCCGCCGCGTCGTGCGCACGGCCATCCTGACGGTGTGTCCGGAGGCCCGTCTCGAGGCGCGCCACGTCGCCGCGGTCCTCGAGATCGTCGCGGCGGGGGAGGGCGCCGCCAACATCCCGCTGGGAGCCGAGGCGCGCGTGGAGCATGGTCTTCTCGCCCTGCGCTCCCGCATGGCGCCGGCCGTCCCGACGGCTGCCTGGCTCGAGGTGCCAGGGCGACTCGTCCTTCCCGGCGGGCGCGTGCTGTCCGCCCGTCTCCGTCCGGCCCCCGAGGCAACCGACGTCGCCGCCTATGCCCGCTCCCATGCGCTCGAGTGGTCGGGCGAGTCCGTTCTTCTCGATGCCGTGCAGGCTGGGGTCGACCCCGCGCGCGGGGGCAGGCTTTGGGTGGACACGCCCCATGCGGGCGAGCTGCTCTGCCCGCTCGGAATGCACGGGCAGTCCAAGAAGCTCTCCGACCTGCTCGGCGAGGCGCGCGTGGACCGGGACGAGCGCGCCCTCGTCCCGGTGGTGCACGCGTCTCCCACGGGTCCGGTGGTGTGGGTCGCGGGCGTTCGCGCCGACGAGCGCGCCCGCTGCACGTCGCAGACGAGGTGGCTGCTAGAATTGACCCTGACGCACGACGAGACGGGACCGTCCGCGCCGGACGGCCGGTGAGAGGAGAGGAGCGCGCATGGAGGCACTGCATCCGGACGTCAAGGAGACCCTGCTCAGTGAGGACGAGATCAGGCAGATCGTGGCCCGCATGGGCGAGGAGATCTCGCGTGACTATGCCGACAAGAACCCGCTGGTCGTGGCCGTGCTCCGCGGCGCGGTGGTCTTCATGGCAGACCTCATGCGCGCCATCGACTGCCCCATCGGCATCGACTTCATGGCTGTCTCGAGCTACGGCGACGGCGCCAAGAGCTCGGGCGTCGTGCGCATCGTCAAGGACCTCGACACCAAGATCGAGGGGCGCGACATCTTGATCGTCGAGGACATCCTCGACTCCGGCCTCACGCTCTCTTATCTCATGGAGCTTCTGCGGGGCCGTGGCCCCGCCTCCGTCGAGGTCGCCGCCTTCCTCGTGAAGGACGTCCCCGGCAACACGCCCGCCGTCAAGCCGCGCTACGTGGGAGCCCACGTCCCCGACGAGTTCATCGTCGGCTACGGCCTCGACTACGCCGAGCGCTATCGCAACCTGCCCTACATCGGCGTCCTCAAGCCCGAGGTCTACCGGTAGCCTGACGTCCGGGAGCTTGTCCGCCGGGTTCATCCGGCCCGCTCCCCGCCTTGACCGCCAGTCGCACGCAAGGAGAGTCGCTTGCCCGAGAAGAACAACCATCCGCTCGGCCCCGAGGGGCGCACGCGCTCCGCGGTGTTCACCACCGCGGTCGTGGTCGCGATCATCCTCTACCTCGTCTTCTCGGGCGGAGGGGGCGGCCTGTCGGGCGGCAGGCGGACTGACGCGCTCGCGACCAACGAGTTCGTGACGGCCGTGAGCGAGGACCGCGTCGAGAGCGTGACGTACCGGACCGACGACGGCAGCGTCTCCGGCTCGTACTGGCACAGCGAGGCAGAGCGCGAGGACGGCGCGGAGGCGACCAACTTCACGAGCGTCTATGTGGGGTCGGACTCCTTGGCCGAGCTGATGGCGGAGCACCCCGACGTCACCTACAAGATCGACACGAGCGACTCGAGCATGCTCGAGACCGTGCTTATCTCCGTCGTCCCGACGCTTCTGCTCGTCGGCGTCTTCGTGTACTACATGAGTCGCATGTCCTCCCAAAACGACAAGACGATGGCGTTTTCCAAGACGCGGGCCCTCACCTCGGAGGCGCAGCGCCCCAAGGTGAGGTTCGCGGACGTCGCGGGGGTCGACGAGGCGGTCGAGGAGCTCCAGGAGATTCGCGACTTCCTCTCCGACCCCGAGCGCTATCACCAGATGGGCGCCCGCATCCCGCGCGGCGTCCTGCTCGTGGGCCCCCCGGGCACGGGCAAGACGCTGCTCGCCAAGGCCGTGGCCGGCGAGGCGGGAGTCCCGTTCTTCTCGATCTCCGGCTCGGACTTCGTGGAGATGTTTGTGGGCGTGGGCGCCTCGCGCGTCCGTGACCTCTTCAAACAGGCCAAGGAGGCAGCTCCCTGCATCGTGTTCATCGACGAGATCGACGCGGTGGGCCGCCAGCGCGGCGCGGGTCTGGGCGGCGGTCACGACGAGCGCGAGCAGACCCTGAACCAGCTGCTCGTCGAGATGGACGGCTTCGAGGAGAACTCCTCGGTCATCCTCATCGCCGCCACCAACCGCCCCGACATCCTTGACCCGGCGCTGCTGCGTCCTGGCCGCTTTGACCGTCGCGTGACCGTGGACCGGCCCGACGTGGCGGGGCGCGAGAAGATCTTGCACGTGCATGCCGAGGGCAAACCCTTCGACGGTGACGTCGACTTCGCTCGGCTCGCCAAGGTCACGCCCGGCTTCACGGGCGCCGACCTCGCCAACCTGGTGAACGAGGCGGCTCTGCTCGCTGCCCGTCGGCGCAGGGGCTCCATCGGCGAGGGCGAGGTCGAGGAGGCCATGGAGCGCGTGATGGCGGGTCCCGAGCGCAAGAGCCGCGTCATCACCGAGAAGGAGCGCCGCGTCATCGCCTATCACGAGTCGGGTCATGCGCTCGTGGGGCACGTCCTGGAGAACTCCGACCCCATCCACAAGATCTCGATCGTGAGCCGCGGCCAGGCGCTCGGTTATACGATGCAGGTGCCCGAGGAGGACCACTTCCTCGAGACGCGCGACAGCATGCTCGACCAGATCGCCGTGCTCCTCGGCGGCCGCACGGCCGAGGAGCTCTTCTGCGACGACATCACCACCGGCGCCTCCAACGATCTCGAGCGCGCGACCAAGCTCGCCCGCACCATGGTCACGCGCTACGGCATGAGCGAGGAGCTGGGGACGCAGGTCTTTGGCGAGGCCCAGCACGAGGTCTTTCTCGGCCGCGACTACGCCAACCGCCAGGACTACTCCGCGGAGACCGCCAAGCGCATCGACGACGAGGTCGAGCGCATCATGCGCGAGGGGCACGATCGCGCCCGCCAGGTCCTCGAGGCACGCTCGGCCCAGATGGACACGATGGCGCACGTGCTCCTCGAGCGCGAGACGGTCGAGGGCGACGCGGTGAAGGCGCTGCTCGACGGCAGCTGGGACGCCCACGTCGCCGCCGAGGGGGCGAGCGGCTCCGCGGCCGGTGCCCAGGAGGCCGGCGTCCGAGAGGCGGGCGCCCAGGAGGCGGACGCCCAGGAGGCTCGCGCATAAAAAAAGTGAGCAGGGCCCCTGCTTGTGTATTCATCGTGTGCAAGCTACCTGCACATAATCTGAAAGATCTGAAAAAGTGCTCAGGGGGGTACTCACCTTATGACCCCCTGTAGCAAAACAGCACATAATGGGGTGGCACCAAGGGTGGCCCCTAACCGGGCATACTCAAATAACGAGCAGGTCAGGTGGTATATAAGCGGCAAGCCAGCCCGCCTTCGATGATACCGTTTGCACGCAGGGCCAAAAGATTTTGCCTAGGGCCCCCAACAAGCGTGCAGGGAGGTGTCTGGCTGATGGCGCGCAAAGTCGAGTTCGAGATCAAGCTCACCATCAACGAGACCGAGCACCGCCTCCTGCACTGCCTCGGCGAGCTCGCTCCAAAGCAGGGTCAGGTCGCTGCGGTCTCGGCAAGCAGGTTCTCCTCGCTGCTCAACACGAGCGTGGCGACGGTCAGAAGGTCATGCGAGTCCCTCGACGAGATGGGCCTCATCTCCAAGCGCGGGAAGGTGCGCGAGGACGGCGGCAGGGACGCCAACGAGTATGTCATCACCCTGCTCGGATGGGAGGTCCTGCGCAGCAAGGGCTACATGCGGCCCCGTCATCCGGAGGACGAGCTCTCATAGTCCTTCTCGCCCGCCGTCTTGCCTTCGGAGCTGTCCCGCGCGAGTACAATGGCCTTGCAGCACAGAGCGAGCAGACACGTTGCGCGAGGAGGCCCCATGTCCATTAACGAGAAGAGCCGCGCCTACGGGGCGCAGAAGTCGTCCATCCGCGAGATTGCGGCGTATGCCGGGGCCCGCAAGGCCCAGATCGGCGCCGAGAACGTCTTCGACTTCTCTCTTGGCAACCCCTCCATCCCCGCACCCGACTCCGTTCGCGCCTCGATCGAGCGCTGCCTGGCGCTTCCCGCCACGCAGCTTCACGGCTACACGCCCGCCAGCGGCCTGCCCGCCGCCCGCGAGGCCGTCGCGGCGAGTCTCTCGCGGCGCTTTGGCGAGGGCGCGGCGTCCGCGGACGACCTCTATCTCACCTGCGGGGCCGCGGCTTCGCTGTCCATCACGTTCCACGCCGTCGTGAACCCCGGCGACGAGGTCATCGTGATCGCCCCGTACTTCCCCGAGTATCGCGTCTGGATCGAGACCGCGGGCGCCACGTGCGTCGAGGTGCTCGCCGATCCCCAGACCTTCCAGATCGACGTCGCGGCCGTCGAGGCGGCGCTGACCGCGCGCACCAAGGCCGTGGTCATCAACTCCCCGAACAACCCCGTGGGCTCGGTCTACTCCCGCGGCAACCTCGAGGCCCTCGCCGCCGCCCTCGCTGACGCCGAGGCGCGGCTCGGCACGGCGATCTACCTCGTTGCGGACGAGCCCTATCGCGAGATCACCTACGGCGCCGAGGTGCCCTGGGTGCCCTCCGTCTACGACCGCTCCATCGTGTGCTACAGCTACTCCAAGTCGCTCTCGCTCCCGGGCGAGCGCATCGGCTGGGTGCTCGTGCCCCCCACCAACCCCGATCACGACGAGCTCGTGCTCGCGGTCGCGGGCGCTGGGCGCAAGCTGGGCTTCGTGTGCGCCCCGGCGCTCTTCCAGCGCGTGCTCATCGACTGCGTCGACGAGCCGAGCGACGTGGAGGCCTACGCGCGCAACCGCCAGGCGCTGACCGAGGGCCTCGCCCGCCTGGGCTACGAGTTCATCGCGCCCGAGGGGGCCTTCTATCTCTGGGTCAAGGCGCTCGAGCCCGATGCCAGCGCGTTCTTCGAGCGCGCCAAGGCCCTCGAGCTGCTCCCCGTTCCCTCGGACTCCTTCGGGTGCCCGGGCTGGGTCCGCGTGGGCTACTGCGTCTCCTACGAGACCATCGTGAACTCGCTGCCCGCCTGGGAGGAGCTCGCCAAGTCCTACCGGTAGCGCGGAGGGCCCGCCCTTTTCCGCATGAGGAGAGCCATGTACGAGAACCGCTGCGACACGCACACCCACACGCTCTATTCCCGCCACGCCTACTCGACGGTGCGCGAGAACGTGCTCGCGGCACGCGACGCGGGCCTCGAGCTGCTCGGCGTGACGGACCACTTCAGCGACATGCTCTTCCCGAGGACCGACCTCGCCCATGCCGACCTGCGCGACTACCAGCACTTCATCAACATGCGGGTCTGGCCCCGCGTCTGGGAGGGCGTGCGGCTCCTTCATGGCATGGAGGCGGACATCCGCGCGCTCGACGGGAGCCTCTTCGGTCAGGCCATCGAGGTCGCCTCGGACATCACGGGGCGGCCGGCGCGCTCGGCGGCGTCCCTTTACGCCCGCGCGTGCTCGGGATGCGACTACGTCATCGCGAGCGTTCACTACAAGGACTTCGCCGAGGGCGCGTCGCTGGCGCAGACCACCGAGATGTACCTCGGCGCCCTCGCGCAGCCCAAGGTGCTCGTGCTCGGCCATACCGGGCGCGCCGGCGTTCCCTTCGACGTCCGCGAGGTGGTGGGGGAGGCCGCCCGCCTCGGCAAGCTCATCGAGATCAACGAGCACAGCCTCGAGACCGCCCGTCCCGACGGGCGCACCCACACGAGCTGCCGGGCCATCGCCGAGACGTGCGCGGAGCTGGGCTGCCAGATCGTCGTGAACACCGACGCCCACATCAGCAGCTCCGTCGGCAGGACGCCGCACGCGCTCGCCCTTCTCGAGGAGATCCGCTTCCCCCAAGAGCTCATCGCCACGCGCTCCGCCGAGGCGTTTCTTTCCGCCATGGCCGGCGCCGGGCTCACGGTGCCGGAGTTCTAACGGGTCCTCGGCCTCGGACCCCAGCCCTGCGCCCGCCGCGTGTTCGACCCTCGCTGTCCGTGTGGGTGGCGGGCGAGTTTTGTACGGCGAGAATGCAGCCCTCTCGGTACGAGCCAGTGTTTCCGCAGGTCACGCTGTTCCACTTTACCGAGAAGAACGTGCTCGCCGTACATATCTCGATCGAGTATGGCACGGCGTTGTCGGGCGGGGCGCATCCGTGCCCCTATACGTCTGGCAGGCTCTCCCAGTCAACGAGCACGCTCGCGCGCAGGTCTTCCTGAGCCCGCTTCTCTCGCTGGGTCCTCTCTTGACGCTCGACGCCGAGCTTCTCGGCAAGGAGCCGAGAGAACGCTTCAAAGCGTTGCGCATTCTCCATTTGCGCGTAGGTGAGCTGAATCACCTCGATGCCCATCATCTGGAGCGCCGTTGACCTGTCCGCGTCGGAAACCGAGCTCCTTGACCCAAAGTGATGAGAGCTGCTCTGGCACTCCACGTCAACGTCGCCGCCCTCGCGCTCCCAGAAGAGATCGCAATAGCAGCTGCTCAGGCCGCACAGCCTTTTGGCGTCCGCCGAGAGGGTGACGCGGCGGTTGTGCTCGAGTCCGAGGTAGCCCTCGCCACCGTGACGCACGCTTTCTGCCAGCAGCATGCCCGCCTGCGCCTCAAAAGGCGAGGCGGCGCCCACCCGAGCGCGTCGCGCCGCTTCGGTCAGCGCCCTCTTTCCTCGGGACGAGGCGAGCGCGAGATGGTTTTGCAGGCGGTCGAGGCTGAGCAGGGGAGGACGCGACCAGAGCCCCGTCAGCTTCCCGCCGTTGTTTCTTGCGGCCCGCCAGCCCCGATACGCTGGAAGTCGATTGTGGTCTGCCAGCTCCTGCAGCACCTTGGCAAGCGGGCCGGGAGCCTGGTAAACAGAGAACGTCCCCAGAAGCTCCGAGAGGAGAAGGGCTGTCCGAACAGCGTCTGCGCGAACCGCGAGCTGCTGGAGCGCGAGCTCGGGGGAGACGACCTCAACCCCCTCGCGGATGACGCTCGTCGAGTTGTCGGGAAGCGTCGCTCCCCAGACGCGTGGCCGAATGACCCCCGACGGCCTTCGGTCCTCAGGGGTTGCCGCCAGCACATCCACCGGTCCTCCGTAATTGGTGGCAAGCAGAGGAAGCGTGCCTGCGACGCGCAGCCCGGCGATGCCGCAGTGCGACCTGCGACCAGTTAGTCCGTAGGAGCTGGAGACGAGCTCGGATGACTCCAGCAGCTCAAGGCGGAGCGCTCTGATCGTCCCGACGTCGAGCAGGGCACGCAGCATGGGATCATCCTCCGGGCCCGATGCCAGGAGGCGCGCTATCGGCGGTGTGCGCCAATAGAGAAACGCGGATCTGTCGCACAGAATCGTCTCCATGAAGTGACGCTAGCACCAACGTGACGGGCGCGCTTGCGGCGTGGGTCGAACCCGTGCCGCGATTCTCGAGAAATGTATGGCGAGAAAGTTCTTCTCGCCCGAGGGCAGGGCTGTGAGCTGGGAAAAGAATCGATGAAATGTGGGATGAGGGTATTTCGCCGTACAAAAGTCGCGCGGGTGCCCACCGCCGTCAGCTTGCGGTACGTTTCGCAGGCGGCGCGCTTTCGCCGGCGGGCGGCAAACGGGTAAGATGGCGGGGACCCCGAGCGGAAGGATTCCCATGCCGAGCCCACGCGAGCTGCGCCTCGTCTCCTGGAACGTCAACGGCCTGCGCGCCGTCATGAAGAAGGATCCGAGCTTCACCGACGTCGTTGCCGCCACCGACGCCGACGTGTTTGCCGTCCAGGAGACCAAGCTCCAGGAGGGTCAGATCGAGCTCGACCTGCCCGGCTACCACCAGACCTGGAGCTACGCCGAGCGCAAGGGCTACTCTGGGACCGCCGTCTTCTCACGGGAGGAGCCACTGCGGGTCATCAACCACATCGGCGCGCCCGAGGCGGACGACGAGGGTCGCGTCTGCGCGCTCGAGTTTCCGGGCTACTGGTTCGTCGACGTCTACACGCCCAACGCCCAAAACGAGCTCGCGCGCATCGACACGCGCCTGGCCTGGGATGCGGCGTACCGCGACTTTCTCGTGGGACTTGCCGCCGAGAAGCCCGTGGTCACGTGCGGGGACTTCAACGTGGCGCACAACGAGATCGACCTGAAAAACCCCGGTCCCAACCGCGGCAACGCGGGCTTTTCCGACGAGGAGCGAGAGAGCTTCACGCGCCTGCTCGACGCCGGCTTCACCGACACCTTCCGCGCTCGTCACCCGGACGTGACCGGCGCCTACAGCTGGTGGAGCTACCGCTTCAACGCGCGCAAGAACAATGCAGGCTGGCGCATCGACTACTTCCTCGTCTCCAACGACATCGCCGATCGCGTGACCGGCGCCTCGATTCTCTCCGAGGTCTTTGGCTCGGACCACTGCCCCGTCGAGCTCACGATCGAGCTCTAGGACGGGGCCCGCGCCGTCGCCCTAGCCCAGCGTGATGTAGCCGGTGCCGGCGTCGGGGTCTTTGGGCGTCGGGCCCCCGTCGGCCGAGCCGAAGAGAAACTCGCGGACGCGCGGCATCTCGCGCAGGTACTGGGCGTGGCCGGCGTCGTAGGCGGCGGCGAGCTTGCGGGGATTGACCGTCGCGTTTTCCACGGGCATCTTATCGGGGTAGAGGATGAGCGCTCGGCCCTGCTCGGCGAGCTGCTCGACGTGCTCGATCGCGGCGTTGTAGCGCTCCCAGCGGGTGAGCAGCGCCTTTCGCAGGTAGGGGTGGTCCTTGGCGACGGCCTTGAACATCTGCCTGTCCTTGGCGCCGGGCTCGCTCTTGCGGTACCCGCGCGGCCTAGTCGCCACAAAGACCAGGCGCTCGAAGCCGTCCTCCTCGGCCATGCAGACCGGGATCCCCGCGCCCTCTCCGAGGCCGCCGTCAAGCAGCACGCGCCCGTCGACCTCGAGCGGCTTCATCATGCCGGGCAGCGTGGAGCTTGCGCGGACGAGGTCGATCATGCGCATCGGGTCGGTCATGTCCTCTCGGCCAAAGCGCACCGTTCGGCCGGTGTCGCGCTCGAAGGCCTGGATGCGCAGACGGGCGGGGTTGGCGGAGAACGTCTCCCAGTCAAACACGAGGGTCCCCTCGCGCAGCGCCCCCTCATAGAGGGCGTCGGCGTCGAAGTAGCCGTGCCCGCGAAGCAGCGAGCGCAGGCCCACGAGCCCGCGAGCGGGGCCGTCTGTCATGAAGGCGTCGCGGACGCGCTTGCGGTCGCGGGAGAGATAGTTGACGGTGTTGCTGGCCCCGGCGGAAAGACCGCAGACGTAGTCGAAGTAGATGCCCTGCTCGAGCAGGACGTTCGCGAAGGCGCAGGTGTAGCTCGCCCGATAGCCGCCCCCCTCGAACACCAGGGCGCAGTCGAACACGTTGCTGACGGGTGACTCCATGACAACCTCCTCCGAGCGCGCTGCGGCGGATCACGTGACAGATACGCAGGACAGATGCCCCGGAGGCGTCTGTCGCGCATAAACCTTGTTGTTCCCCAAACGCCGCTGCCCGAACCGTCGCCGACGGATTCTCCATCATGTGTCCCGGGGGCATACCATGGCACCATGGCTCGCGGCGACGAAGGGACGGCACATGGCATGCACGATAACTGATTCCCAGGAAGCGGCGTCTGAGCTCGCCAAACGCTTCGATCGGGCGAGAAGGGCGGTCTTCTTC
Source organism: Thermophilibacter sp. ET337 (assembly GCF_024733715.1). NCBI lineage: Bacteria > Bacillati > Actinomycetota > Coriobacteriia > Coriobacteriales > Atopobiaceae > Thermophilibacter > Thermophilibacter sp. ET337. Next base: position 138,338 of record NZ_JANRHO010000005.1, read on the forward strand.
GGCGGGGCGGGGGTCTCCACCGCCAGCGGCATCCCGGACTTCAGAAGCGCGGACGGCCTCTATCACCAGCACTTTGCCTACCCGCCCGAGGAGATGCTCAGCCACGGCTTCTTTATCTCCCACACCGAGGAGTTCTTCGACTTCTATCGCGAGCGGATGATCTGCCTCACGGCGCGGCCCAATCGCGCCCACGCGAGGCTCGCCGAGCTGGAGCGCGAAGGGCATCTCGCGGCGGTGGTCACGCAAAACATCGACGGGCTCCATCAGATGGCCGGGTCGCGCGCCGTCCACGAGCTGCACGGCTCGGTGCACCGCAACGTCTGCCAGCGGTGCGGCGAGACCTATTCGGCGGAGTGGGTCCTTGAGTCCGAGGGCGTGCCCCGGTGCGAGAAGTGCGGGGGACTGGTGAAGCCCGATGTCGTGCTTTACGGGGAGAGCCTGGACGAGCGCGTTCTTATCGCCAGCGTCCAGGCGATAGCGCAGGCGGATCTGCTGGTCATCGGTGGAACGTCGCTGGTGGTGTATCCGGCGGCGGGGCTCGTGGACTACTTTGGGGGCTCTGAGGTTGTGGTCGTGAACCGCGACCCCACGCCGGCAGACTCCCGTGCCGACCTCGTCTGCGCCTGCGACATCGCCGCCGCGTTCGACTTCTGAGGAAGGAGCGCCCCCGGCGATTGAACCCGTCCTCATTGTCGGCGGCCCGGGTACAATGGACGAGTACGGCGGTCGGCCCGAAAGGGGATGGTCATGCTTCGAGAGAACTACGCCACCTGGCATTGTGGCGCCCACGAGATTTCGCTCGCGCGCCCGCGCATCATGGGCATCCTCAACGTCACCCCGGACTCGTTCTCCGACGGCGGCGAGAACGTCGACCCCGAGGCGGCGATCGTCCGCGGCCTCGAGATGCTCGACGAGGGGGCCGACATCATCGACGTGGGCGGCGAGTCCACGCGCCCGGGGCACACGCCCGTCTCCGCGAAGGTCGAGGCCGAGCGCGTCGTCCCCGTGGTGCGCGCCCTGGTCGAGGCGGGCGCGATCGTCTCGGTGGACACGCGTCACGCCGAGGTCGCCCGCATGTGCGTGCGCCTGGGCGCCTCGATCATCAACGACGTCTCGGGCTTCACCGATCCCGAGATGGTCCAGGTGGCCGCGGACACGTCCTGCGGCTGCGTCATCATGCACTGGAGCCACGAGGGTCTCGGCACGCGGGCGCCGCGCCGCCAGGTCACCCTCGACCAGAGCCGCCCCAACGGGAGCGCCCTCCCGCGACCCGTCCTCTCCCAGCGCCGCTTCACGCTTCCCGAGGAGGCGCCGATCATGCGCCAGGTGATGGGCTTTCTGGGCGACCAAGCGCGGACGCTGCTGCGCGCCGGCGTGGGCCGCGACCGCATCTGCCTCGATCCCGGCGCGGGGTTTGACAAGCTCGCCGACGAGGACGTGGTCATCCAGCGCTCGACGCGCTCGATGGCCTCCATGGGCTATCCGCTCGTGTGCGCCGTGTCGAGAAAGCGCTTCGTCGGCGCCGTCTCCGGCGTCCCCGACGCGGCCGCGCGCGACGCCGCGACCGCCGGCATCTGCATCGCCGCTATCGAGGGTGGCGCGCGCATCCTGCGCGTTCACGACGTGGCGGGCGCCGCGCAGGCGGTCAACGCCTACTGGGCCGTCTCGCACAAGGACCCGCGCCAGGGGTTCGTGAGCCTCGGCTCCAACGTGGGCAACCGCGTGGGCAACATCGCACGCGCCGTCCGGCTCATCGACGAGATCCCGCTGACGTGCGTCGTCAGCGTGAGCCACGCCTACGAGACCGAGCCTGCCTACGGCATCGCGACGCCCGTCGCCAACGCCGTGGCCGAGATTCGTACCGAGCTGCACCCGCTCGTGCTCATGGGCAAGCTGCTCGAGGTCGAAGACGAGCTCGGCAGAATCCGCGAGAAGGACCGCGACCCCAAAAAGCCCGGGTCGGGCCCGCGCACCATCGACTGTGACCTCGTGTGGGTGGAGGGGGAGCGCCACTTTGGCACGCGTCTCACGCTCCCGCACCCGCGCGCCGGCGAGCGCGACTACGTGATCGTGCCCATGGAGGACCTCATGCACAGCCCCGAGCGCTTCCTCGCCCACGAGGGCGTCGACGTCGCCGAGCGCGAGGCGCGCGTCGGCCATGTGACGTCCGATCTCGGGGAGGTCGCATGGGAGTAGGGACGTCGGTGACCCTGCGTCCGGGCGTCCCGATGGGGTTTTCGACGGGCGTGCCGTTTGTGTGCGCCCTCGCCGTCGCCCGCGAGCTTGGCGCTCGCGTGGCGTGGCCTCACGAGGTGGTCTCAGCCGAGGGCACGCCGCTCGTTCACGTTGATGCCCGCGCCGGCTACGACGAGCTGGGCGTCTTTGTCCGCTGCGACCTCACGTGGGACGCCGAGAAGAACCTTGACGCCGCCGCTCTCGAGCGCGCGGCGACCGAGGCGGTCGGCGCCTGGGAGCAGGCCTATGCCGCCGGCCGCGGAAAGGCCGGGCCGCTCGCCTCGATCCTGGGCGACTACTTCGACGCCCTCCGCGGCATGAGCGAGCGAGTCGAGGTCGTGCGCGGGGGTCGCGTGGTCGCGCGCGGGACGCTTTCCGGCGTCGACGTCTGGGGACGCGTGACGGTGAGCCGTGAGGGCGGCGGCGAGCTCGAGCTCGCTCCGGAGCAGGCGACGCTGCGGGTGCTCCCCTAGCGTCTTGCTCCTGTGCGCCTCGGCGTCCGGCTACGCGCGGGCGCGCTCTCGAAGCCAGATCTCCCGGATGCCGCGCAGCGTGAGGTCGGGGTCGATCGCGTCGAAGAGGTCCGTGGCCCGCGCCACCGTGCGAGCGAGCCCCCCGGTTCCCACCACCGTCGCGTTGGGCGCGCCGAGCTCGGCGCGGATGCGTGCGACGAGACCTTCCGCCTGGGCGGCCGCCCCGATCACGAGGCCTGACTGCAGCGCCGCCTCGGTGCTGTCGCCAAGCGCCCGCTCGGGGGCCTCGATGGGGATGCTCGCGAGCTTCGCCGCACGCGAGAAGAGCGCGGAGGCGGAGAGCATGAGCCCCGGGGAGATGGCTCCCCCGCGGTAGGCGCCCGCCGCGTCCACCACGTCGATGTTGGTGGCGGTGCCAAAGTCGACCACGATCACCGGCGAGCCGTAGGTGCTCCGTGCCGCGATGGCGTTGGCGATGCGGTCGGCGCCCACCTGGCGGGGGTTGGGCATGGCGACGTCCATGCCGTAGCCCTCGCCCGCGCTCACGACGATGGGCTCGTGGCCGAGATGGGCCTCGAGGCAGCGCCTCCAGGATCGCTCGAGGGCGGGGACCACGCTCGCGACGCCGGCGTCGGTCACGTCCTCGAGGTCGAGGCCGTCTTTCATGAAGAAGCCCCAGAGACGTGAGTGCAGCATGTCGGAGGTGTCCGCCGCGGTGGTGGACATGCGCCAGCCGCGGACGAGCCCGCCCCCGTCGTCAAAGAGGCCGAGCGTGGTCTGGGTGTTGCCGACGTCGATCGCCAGGAACATGGGGCACCTCCCGGATGGCTGCCGCCCGAGGCGGCGCGTTCTTCTCGCCCCATCTTACGCGCAAATCTTCACAGACGTGTCACAGCCTTTCTGATATAGTCATACGGCTATTGTGTCTCGGTCGGAACCGAGACGAACCCCCGCCCTGGTCGGAAACCAGGGCCGATGAAGAGGAGTCCTGCCATGAAGCAAGGTATCCACCCCGACTACGTGGAGTGCACCGTCCGCTGCACCTGCGGCAACACCTGGAAGACCCGTTCCACCAAGAAGGAGATCGTGGTCGACCTCTGCGACAAGTGCCACCCGTTCTACACCGGCCAGCAGAAGCTCGTCGACACCGGCGGCCGCGTCCAGCGCTTCGCCGACAAGTTCGGTGGCGCCGCTGCCGCGCAGCTGAAGAAGGCCCAGGAGGCCAAGGCCGCCAAGGCCGCCAAGGCCGCCGAGGAGGCCGCTGCCAAGAAGGCCGCCAAGGAGGCCAAGGCCGCTGAGAAGGCCAAGCGTGCCGCCGAGTACGCCAAGAAGGCCGAGGCCGAGGCTGCCAAGGCTCCCGTCGAGGAGGCTCCCGCCGAGGTCGCCGAGACCACCGAGGCCGCCGAGTAGCACCTGCTTCACGGCATGTGAGGGGCGCCCCGCGGACTGCGTGTCCGCGGGGCGCCCTTTTGTGATGCGCGGATGGCGCCTCTAAGGCGCCTGTCACATGCTATGCCGTGCGGACGAGCGAGAAGGTGTCGGTGTAGGCGACCGTCTCCTCGACGGGGAAGAACAGGATCGAGCCCGTCTGCGTGGAGGAGCTCGTCAGCTCGGCGACGGCGGCCGCGGGATTGTCCTTCTCGCCCAGACGCAGGGTGAGCGTGGTCGTGCCGTCGACGTCCTCCGGAAGCGTCGCCTCGAGCACGAGCGTCCCGTCTTCGTCATCGACGAGCGTGGCGGTGAAGGGCACCTCGGTGAGCGTGAGGTCGCCCGGGCAGCCCTCGGCGTCGCGCGACGGGTGCCCGTGGTAGTGGGCGACGCCCGAGACGGTGCCCGTGGCCTGCGTGACGCCGCCCTCGGTGCGGGTGCTCTCGACATTGAGAGAAAGTCCTGACGGCCGGCCCGCCAGGCACTTCGTCCCGTCAGTTGCCTGGCTCACGAACGTGCCCGACCACGTGCCGACGAGCGGTTCGAGGCTGCGCGTCTTGCCGCCGTCCGCGACGGAGAGTCGCTCGAGCTCCCACTTGCCGTTCGACGAGCGGAAGGCGAGCCCGGCGCTCAGGCGGCACTCGTACGCCTCGAAGGTCTCGGTCTTGGTGCAGGTGAGCTCCATCGAGCAGCTCCCGCTCTCGGAGTCGAACTCAAGAAGGTCGAGTCGCACGTTAGCGCCCTGGTAGAGCTGCTCGAGCGTGGCGTCCCCGTCCTCCCCCTGCCCGGAGAGCTGCTGATCCGCCCGGGCGAGAAGAACGCCGACGTTCGAGACGATCTTTCCCGCGTCGGGCCCCTCGAGGGCGCTCCACGAGACGCGCGCGTCCTCGGAGCTGCCATCTGCGACCCAGGAGCCCTCGCTCAGGGCGTAGCCGATGGTCGTGACCTTCTCGGCCTTGACGTAGCTTCCGAGATAGGTGACGAGCACCTCGGCCCGGGCGGTCTCACGCTGGTCGCCCGCGACGATCGATCGAACCTCAGCCTCGCGGGCCACGAGGATGTCGTCATGGCCAAAGCTGCCGGGGGCGTAGACGGGCGCCTCGAGGGCGAGGGCGTCTTGCTCGACGAGCTCTCGGGCGGGGAGCTGCGGCGCTGCGGTCAGGGCGGCAATCGCCGCGACGGCCGCTGCGACGACGGCGAACGCGGCGATCGCAGCGGCGACCCGGTGCGCGCGCACGAGCCGCGCGAGGGAGCCCGCGCGACCGCGCAGATAGCTCCTCAGTGCTCCGGTGACGTCGTGCAGCCCCGCCTCGCTCGCGGACTCGGGCTGCGGTGAGGTCGCCTCGACGGGGGGACGTCGCTCGGTCTCGCCCGGCTGGGGACCCTCCGGGGAGAGCGTCGCCGTCTCACCCGCGAGCGTCTCGCCGGGGTCCGAGGCGGGCCCCTCGTTCTTCTCGGCCTGCGCGTCGCGCTCTGGCCTGGGTTCGTCCGGCATGGGTGCACCTCCTGACTTCTGGTCCCTAGTTTCTCACAAGAGCGGGGCGTTTTGCTGTTTGCCGGGCTCGCGTGGACTTTGCGCAGATGCGTGCGGCCCGCGACGTTCGGGGTATGATGTGATGGCTGAAACGACGAGACTCCGGGGAGGTCCCGTGTATCTGAGGTTTGACAAGCTCTAGCTGCGCCAAGGCGGCACTGCCGCATGGCTCGACGTTGTTATCCCCACATTCTCCCCAAGGAGTCATCATGCGAGACAAGCTCACCAAGATCATCATTGCCTACGAGGAGCTCGAGAAGAAGCTCATGGACCCTGCCGTCGTTTCCGACCCCAAGGAGTACGCGCGCCTTGCCAAGGAGCACGCGAGCCAGGCCGAGCTCGTGGCGCGCGCTCGCGAGTACCTTGGCGCGCTCGACGACATCGACGCAGCCAAGGAGATGTTGCACGAGGCCGATGCCGAGGAGAAGGCGATGCTCCAGGAGGACATCGCGGCCAACGAGGCCAAGCTTCCCGCGCTCGAGGACGACATCAAGTTCCTGCTCATCCCGGCCGATCCCAACGACGAGAAGGACACCATCGTCGAGATTCGCGCGGGCGTGGGCGGCGACGAGGCGGCCATCTTTGCCGGCGACCTCTTCAAGATGTACCAGCACTTCTGCGAGGGCCGCGGGTGGAAGATCCAGATCCTCTCCTCGTCTCCGAGCGAGGCCGGGGGCTTCAAGACCATCGAGTTCAAGGTCGCCGGCGACAAGGTGTACTCCGTGATGAAGTACGAGTCCGGCGTGCACCGCGTCCAGCGTGTTCCCAAGACCGAGAGCCAGGGTCGCATCCAGACCTCTACGGCCACCGTGGCGGTGCTCCCCGAGGCCGACGAGATCGACATCCAGATCGATCAGTCCGACCTGCGCATCGACACCTACTGCGCCTCCGGTCCCGGCGGTCAGTGCGTCAACACCACCTACTCCGCCGTGCGCATCACGCACCTGCCCACCAACACCGTGGTGCAGTCTCAGGACCAGCGCTCCCAGATCCAGAACCGCGAGGTCTGCATGCAGATGCTGCGCGCCCGCCTCTACGAGATGGAGCTCGAGAAGCAGCAGGCCGAGCAGGGGGCCGCGCGCCTCTCCCAGATCGGTCACGGAAACCGCTCCGAGAAGATTCGTACCTACAACCAGCCGCAGGATCGCGTGACCGACCACCGCATCGGCTTCAACAGCACCTACAACGGCGTCCTGCTCGGTGACGGGCTGTCGAGCGTCATCGAGGCGCTTGCCGCGGCCGAGCGCGCGGAGAAGCTGGCCCAGGCGGTGTAGCGTCCCACACATCGCACACCACAAGGCCGCCCGTGCCTTCGGCACGGGCGGCTTTGCGTCGCGGGCTGCAAAAGTGATCTTCGGTCCATATTCGCGCGGGCCGGGAAACAAAACCTGCCTTCGATCCATGCGTTTTGGCCAGCAAAACCGCTTCTGGCGTCTGTCGGAGCGAGGTCGTCTTCTCATCAACTGGGAAAACGCGATTGGCTGCAGGGGCGCGCCGCGAAAAAGCCATGGATCGAAGGCAGGTTTTGTTTCCCGGCCCGCGCGAATATGGACCGAGGGCTGATTTTGCAGGGCGGCAACGCTGGAGCAGGCCCCTGCGGCACGCTATGATGCTATGACGCACAGCCGGAGGGAGGACGATGCCACGCACCGAGCCATGGACAATCAAGAGGGTGCTCGACTGGACGAGCGGTTACCTCGAGCGCAAGGGTGACGAGCATCCCCGCCTCTCCGCCGAGTGGCTGCTTGCCAACGTCTGCGGCCTTTCGCGCGTGGAGCTCTACGTTAACTTTGACAAGCCGCTCGAGGCAAGCGAGCTCGACGCCATGCACGCGGCCATCGAGCGGCGTGCGGCGGGAGAGCCGCTGCAGTACGTGACCGGAGAGATGGCCTTCCGGCACATCGTCCTCAAGTGCGAGCGCGGCGTGCTCATCCCCCGTCCCGAGACGGAGATTCTGGTGGACGCGGCGCTCGAGGGCGTGGACGCGACAAAGGCCAAGCGCGGCGGCGAGGCCGAGGCCCCCGTCCGCGTGCTCGAGGTCGGCACGGGAACGGGCTGCATCGCGCTCTCCGTTGCATCCGAACGCCCCGGCACGCTCGTCACGGCCACCGACCTCTCGCCTCGCGCCGTCGGGCTTGCGATGCGCAATCGTGAGGCTCTGGGCCTCGAGCAGGCTGTGGACATCGTCGAGTGTGACCTTGCCTCCGGGGTCGACCCCGAGCTTATGGGCTCGTTCGACGTGCTCGTCTCAAACCCGCCCTACATTCCCACGCAGGTCCTGCGCGAGGAGGTTCCCGCCGAGGTCGCCGACTTCGAGCCGCAGCTCGCGCTCGACGGCGGAGACGACGGGCTCGACGTCTTTCGTCGCCTGCTCGATCTGGCCCCCGCGGCGTTGGCGCCTGGGGGCATGCTTGCCGTGGAGCTCTTTGAGGGCTCGCTGGATGCCGCCGCGGCGCTCGTGCGCGAGCGGGCCGGCTGGGCGACGGTCGAGGTGCGCGAGGACCTCACGCGCCGCCCGCGGGTGCTCGTTGCCGTGAGGGAGGGACAGTGATGGAGGTTCTTCTCGCTCGGGGACAGGATCGTCCTGAGTCCCTGATGGTCGCGCGCGTCGTGGAGGTTCTACGCGACGGCGGCGTTGCCGTGCTGCCCACCGACTCCGTCTACGGCATCTGCTGCGCCGCGACGCCCGCAAACCCCGCGCACGCAAGAATCTTCGAGGTGAAGCGCCGCGACCGCGCGCAGACCCTCCCGTGGTTCGTCGCCGACGTCGCCGACCTTGACGTCTACGGGAAGGACGTGCCCGAATGGGCGCTTCGTCTCGCCAAGCACTTCTGGCCGGGCGCCCTCACACTCGTGGTGCGCGCCTCCGAGGCCGTCTCCCCGGAGTACGCGCAGGAGGGAGCGGACGGCCTCACCATCGCCTTGCGCGTGCCCGGCTCCGAGCTCGACCGCGCCATCGTGCGCGCCTTGGGCTGTCCCGTCGCCCAGACGAGCGCCAACACGCACGGCGAGGCCGCCGCGGCGTCTGGCGCCGAACTGGAGCCCGGCATCGCCGCGGCGGTCGACCTCGTGGTCGATGCCGGGCCCGCGCCCGTGGGGGTCGCCTCGACGATCGTGGACGCCACCGGTTCCGAGCCTCGCATCCTGCGCGAGGGCGCCCTGACCGAGGCCGAGGTCCTTCTCGCCTGCCGCTCCTAAGCGTTACATCTCGCCTCAATCTGCGGGCCCGGCGCAGGGACGTCTGCCCGCGCCGTGCTACAGTTGTCCTGCGGCGTCCTGCAACCGCCGGGACGGGCATTCTGCACAGCGCATAAAGGAGGGGTTTTATGGCCTACGAGCACCTGAGCGCGTCCGACCCCGAAGTCTTCGCTGCCGTGAGCGACGAGCTGCGCCGCCAGCGCTCCTCGATCGAGCTCATCGCCTCGGAGAACTTCGTCTCGATGGCGGTGATGGAGGCTGTTGGCTCTCCGCTCACCAACAAGTATGCCGAAGGTCTTCCCGGCAAGCGCTACTATGGCGGCTGCTGGGCGGTCGACGAGGCCGAGAACCTCGCTCGCGAGCGCGCCAAGCGCCTCTTCGGCGCCGCCTTTGCCAACGTGCAGCCCCACTCGGGCGCGCAGGCCAACTACGCGGCCCTCTCCGCGCTCGCCCAGCCGGGCGACAAGATCATGGGCATGGCGCTCGACAACGGGGGGCACCTCACCCACGGCTCTCCCGCCAACTTTTCGGGCAAGCTCTTCCAGGTCGTCTCCTATGGCGTTGACTCCCAGACCGAGCGCATCGACTACGATGCCGTCGCAGCGCTGGCCGAGGCCGAGAGGCCCAAGGTCATCATCGCCGGCGCCTCCGCCTACCCGCGCTTCATCGACTTCGAGCGCTTCGCTGAGATCGCCCACTCCGTGGGCGCCTACCTCATGGTCGACATGGCCCACATCGCGGGCCTCGTGGCGACGGGCCGCCACCCCTCGCCGGTGCCCTGCGCCGACGTCGTGACCACCACCACGCACAAGACGCTGCGCGGCCCGCGCGGCGGCCTCATCCTCTCCAACGACCCCGACCTCGCCAAGCGACTCGACTCCGCGGTGTTCCCGGGCAGTCAGGGAGGCCCGCTCGAGCACGTCATCGCCGGCAAGGCCGTCGCCTTTGGCGAGGCCCTGCGCCCGGAGTTTGCGGACTACGCCGACGCCATCCTCGCCAACGCCAAGGCCCTCGGGCGAGGCATGGAGTCGCGCGGGCTGAGGCTGGTCTCCGGCGGCACTGACAACCACCTCCTGCTCGTTGACCTCACGCCTGCCGGCGAGGTCACGGGCCGCGACGCCGAGCGCGCGCTGGACGAGGTGGGCATCACCGTCAACAAGAACACCATCCCCGGCGAGAAGCGCTCCCCGTTTGTCACGAGCGGCATCCGCGTGGGCTCGGCCGCCGCGACCACGCGGGGCTTCTCCGAGCAGGAGTGCGAGCGCATCGGTCAGCTCATCGGCGAGGTGGTCGCTTCGTCCGACAACCCCGCGCTGCTCGACCGCGTGAGCATGGAGGTCCGCGAGCTGCTCGCCGAGCACCCGCTCTACCCCGAGCTGTAGTGTCTGCGAGTTGGGGACAGTCCCCAACTCACATATGTACGTTGGGGACTGTCCCCAATTGACAGAAAGGACCAGAAATGGCAGAGGAGTTCGACACCGAGCGCTTCACGGTCATCGATCACCCGCTCGTCCAGCACAAGCTCTCCATCCTGCGCGACAAGGCCACCTCGACCAAGCAGTTCCGCGAGCTGGTCAACGAGCTCGCCATCTTCGAGGGCTACGAGGCCATGCGCGACTTCCCGCTCGAAGACGTCGAGGTCGAGACCCCGCTCGAGGTCACGACCTGCAAGCGCCTCGCCGGCAAGAAGGTCGCCATCATCCCGATTCTGCGCGCCGGCATGGGCATGGTCGACGGCCTGCTCGAGCTCGTCCCCTCGGCGCGCGTGGGACACGTGGGCATGTACCGCGACGAGGTCACCCACGAGCCGCACCAGTACTACTGCAAGTTCCCTGATGATATTCAGAACCGCATCTGCCTCGTCGTCGACCCGATGTTGGCCACGGGCGGCTCGCTCACCGCTGCGATTCAATTCCTGCGTGAGGCGGGCGTGCGTGACATCCGCTGCCTCACCCTCGTCTCGGCCCCCGAGGGCGTGCGCACGACGCTCGAGTTCGACAAGGACGTCCGCCTCTACACCTGCGCGCTCGACCGCCAGCTCAACGACCACGCCTACATCCTGCCGGGTCTCGGCGACGCGGGCGACCGCATCTACGGAACCAAGTAGCGCCGGGCGTCTTTATCCGCTCTTTATGACGAATGGGGGGCGCCCGGGCGCCCCCCCTTGACGTTTGGGGTCGGCGCGCTAGACTTCTCGTATTTCGGAATCGCTCGGACGGGACGGAGGCCATGGACTTCTCGGTTGCCGTCATCGCGGGCGCGCTGTTCGGCCTTCTGGGCTGCGCCGCGCCAGCGGCCCTGTTCGAGCGGGCTCTGAGGGGCGGTGCCGGCCTGAGTCTGGCGTCCGGCATCGCGGCGGTGGGCGCCTCCATGGTGTCGCTGACCGTCGTCCTGCTTGTGGTGTACACTGCCACGGACACGGGCTTCTTGGAGTTCGGAAGCTCTATGGTCGCCTCGTTTCTGCTCTTCTGGGTTATCGAGGCGGTGAGGGGCTGGCGCGCCGCCAATGGCAGCCGCTAGGCCGGGAGGAAAGGACAGAGCGTGGGCAATCCTCTGGACAGCCTGGGCGAGGAGGTCAACGAGCTCGTTGCGAGCTTCACGTCGCAGCCGATTGTGGGCAGCCTCGATTCCATCGGCTTCACGCAGTACTCGTTCTGGTTCGCGGTCGCCGTCATCTTGATGCTCGTCGTGCTCTTTGTCTTCAAGAAGAAGCAGGCGCAGAGCCTCGTTCCGCAGGGCGCCTTCGTCAACGGGGTCGAGTACGTCATCGAGTTCGTGCGCGACGACATGTGCAAGGGCCTGCTCGGCGACTCCTGGAAGCGCCACTTCCCCTTCATCGCCACGGTGTTTCTCGTGGTGCTCGCCAACAACATCGTCGGCATCATCCCGGGCTGCAAGCCCGGCACGGGCACCATCTCCACCACTGCCGCCCTGGCCATCTGCTCGTTCGTCTACTTCATTGCCTGCGGCGTCAAGAAGAAGGGCGCGCTCGGCTATGCCAAGAGCCTCGCGCCCGCCGGCGTGGCCTTCCCGCTCAACGCGCTCGTGTGGCTGATCGAGGTCTTCTCCACGATTCTGCGCCTCATCACCCTCGCCGTCCGACTCTTCTGCAACCTTTTCGCGGGCCACGTGGTCATGGGAACCTTCGCGATTCTGGCCTCGCTCTTCTTCGAGCCCATGGTGCAGGCCTTCTCGATCGCCACCGCCGCGCAGGCGGGGGCGTCGGTCCTGTGGGTGGGCATCCTGCTCGTCATCTACGTCGTGGAGATCATGGTGGCCGCCATCCAGGCCTATGTCTTCGCGCTTCTCTCCGCCGTCTACATCCAGATCGCCGAGTCCGACGAGGAGTAGGCGAGAAGAACGGTAACTCGCGGGTGTTCGCCCGCTGAGGAATAGCACGTTGGTTTGAAACTCGTCCCGGCTCACAACACCCATCGGGGCGAATGTCAAAGGAGGAACAGTGGGAGCTCTCGGTGTCGTTGGTTATGGTCTCGGCGTTATCGGCGCGGGCATCGGCATTGGCCTGGCCGCCAGTGGCGTCGCGCAGGGCATGGCTCGTCAGCCTGAGGTCCAGGGCCGTCTGTTCACGGTCTTCATCCTGGGCTCCGCCTTCGTCGAGGCGCTCGCCCTCATCGGCTTCGTCGTCAGCCTCATCGTAAAGTAGGGCTGTCGGACGAGCGAGTTGGAGGCACGCATGAACAACACTGCTAGAAAGCTTGCCGCCCTCGCGGGCGCGACGGGCGTGGCCGCGTGGTCCGCGCCCGTGGTGTCGCTCGCTGAGGAGTCGGCGGTCGGCCCCGACATCCTCATCCCCAAGGTGGCCGAGTTCGTCCCGGCGCTCATCGCCTTCCTCATCATCCTGGCGGTCCTCAGCAAGCTCGTGTGGCCGTCGGTCCTCGAGATGATGGAGAAGCGCCAGGCGAAGATCCAGTCCGACCTCGACGAGGCGGAGCGCTCCAAGCGCGAGGCGGCCGAGGAGGTCAAGAGCTACGAGAGTAAGATCCTCGAGGCACACCACGAGGCCGACGCCATCATCGCCAAGGCCAAGAAGGAGGCCGAGGAGGTCCGCTCCCAGGTGCTCGCCAAGGCCCAGCGCGAGGCGGCTGACATCATCGCCAAGGCGCACGGCGCCGTGGACTCCGAGCGCCACAAGGCCATGATCGAGCTCTCGAGCTCGGTGGTGGACCTGTCCGTGGAGATCGCGAGCAAGATCATTGGCAACGACCTCTCCGAGGACGAGCAGCGTCGCCTTGCCGAGAAGTACCTTGCGGAAGTGGGCGCGCCCGATGAGCGGAAGTAAGCGCGGCCAGGCCGAGAAGGTCGAGGCGTACACCCGGGCGCTGCTCGAGGCGGCCCGCTCCGAGGGCCGTGCCAACGCGGACCTCGTGCAGTGGCAGCATGCCCGCAAGTTCACGCCCGAGGTGCTCGAGACCCTGGCCGCCATGCAGCGCGAGGACGACATCGGCCTGCTCGAGGAGGTCGCCAAGCGCTACAAGGAGCTGCTCGACTCCCAGGACACCACGGTCTCCGTCACGGTCACCACGGCGGTCCCGCTCGACGACGACCTCCGCGCCAAGGTGCGCGCCAAGGCCGAGTCAGACCTCGACGCCCCGGTTTACCTCGTCGAGCGCGTCGATCCCTCGATCATCGGCGGCATCATGCTCGAGGTGCGCGGCAAGCGCTACGACGCCTCGGTGCGCGCGCAGCTCGCCAACATCAGAAAGACGCTCTCGTCGACCTTCATCGAAGGCGAGGAACGATAAATGGAAACCATCAGCTCCGAGAAGATTATGAGCACCCTGCGCGAGGAGCTCGCGCGCATCAACGCGACGGTCGACCGTCAGGAGGCCTCGGTCGTCACCGAGGTCGCCGACGGCATCGCCCGCGTCTCGGGCCTCAAGAGCGCCATGTCCGGCGAGCTTCTCAAGTTCACCAGCTCCGCCACGGGCCGCGACGTCTACGGCCTGGTGCAAAACCTCGACCAGGACGACGTCGGCGCGGTTCTCTTCGGTGAGGTCGAGGACATCAAGGAGGGCGACGAGTGCCGCACGACGGGCCGCGTCATGGACATCCCCGTCGGACACGCCATGCTCGGCCGCGTGGTGAACCCGCTCGGCCAGCCCATCGACGGCCTCGGTCCGATCAACACGACGCATCGCCGTCCCATCGAGTTCAAGGCCCCCGGCATCATGGAGCGTCAGCCGGTGTGCGAGCCCGTTCAGACGGGCCTGCTCGCCATCGACGCCATGGTCCCCATCGGCCGCGGACAGCGCGAGCTCATCATCGGCGACCGCAAGACGGGCAAGACGGCCATCGCCATTGACGCCATCGTTAACCAGCGCGCGACCGACATGATCTGCATCTACGTCGCCATCGGCCAGAAGGCCTCGACGGTTGCCGCGATCCGCGAGTCCCTCTCGCAGCACGGCGTCCTGGACAAGACGGTCATCGTCGCGGCGACTGCCGCCGAGTCCGCCCCCATGCAGTACATCGCCCCGATGGCGGGCGCCGCCATCGGCGAGTACTTCATGTACAACGACGAGCACGGCAACCCCGCCGACGCCGAGCACCCCGGCGGTCACGTGCTGGTCGTCTACGACGACCTCTCCAAGCAGGCCGTCGCCTATCGTCAGATGTCGCTTACGCTGCACCGTCCGCCCGGACGCGAGGCGTACCCCGGCGACATCTTCTACCTGCACTCTCGTCTGCTCGAGCGTGCCTGCAAGCTCTCCGACGCCAACGGCGGCGGCTCGCTCACGGCGCTCCCGATCATCGAGACGCAGGAGGGAGACGTCTCGGCCTACATCCCCACGAACGTGATCTCGATCACGGACGGCCAGATCTATCTGCAGTCCAACCTGTTCTTCCAGGGCCAGCGTCCCGCCGTTGACGTGGGCATCTCGGTGTCGCGCGTCGGTGGCGACGCGCAGATCAAGGCCATGAAGCAGGTCGTGGGCACGCTGCGCCTCGATCTCGCCGCCTTCCGAGAGAAGCAGGCCTTCTCGCAGTTTGGCTCCGACCTCGACGCGACGACGCAGTATCAGCTCAACCACGGCGAGCACATGATGGAGCTGCTCAAGCAGCAGCGCTACTCTGCGCTTGACGTGCGCGACCAGGTGATCGCGATCTTTGCCGCCAAGGAGGACTTCCTCGACGACATCGACCTCGACCACGTGACCCTGTTCCGCGACGGCCTCGCCAAGTACATGGCCGACCACTGCCCGAAGCTGCGCGCCTCCGTGCTCGAGGGCAAGCTCGACGACGCGACGTCGAGCCGCCTGCGCGCACGCATCGCGCGCTACAAGAAGCTCTTCCTCGCCGAGCACCCCAACCGGCGCCGCGTCGAGGACGTCGAGCAGGCGGCGGAGCAGACGGTCACCGCCCCGCCCGAGGGCGGGCACGAGCCGCTGGACGGCCAGGAGCAGTAAGCGATGGCCAACCTTCGTGAAATACAGCGTCGCATGAGCTCGATCAAGAGCACCATGCAGATCACGCGCACGATGGAGATGATCTCGACCGCGCGCATCCAGAGGGCGCTCGCCCGCGCCGAGCAGGCCGAGCCCTACAAGGATGCCATCACGCGCATGCTCGCCAACGTCGCCGAGGCCGGCTTCACGACCGGGCAGCCCCTTCTCGCCAAGCACGCGGAGGAGCGCAGCGCCTTGTTCATCGTGGTCGCCTCCGACAAGGGACTCGCGGGCGGATTCAACATCGTCCCACAGCGCGCGGTCGAGGCAGAGGTGCGCCGCCTGAAGGCCCAAGGGGTCTCGTCCTCGATCATCACCTGCGGCCGCAAGCCTACCGAGTACTTCACGTACCGCAAGATGGCCCCGGTCATGTCCTTCGTCGGCATCTCCTCCGAGCCCAACCAGGACCAGGCCGACCGCATCGCGTCCTACGTCATGCGCGGCTACGCCCAGGGCGAGATCGACCGCGTGGTGCTCTACTACTGGCACGCTCGCAACCGCGTCGAGCAGACCCAGGTCATCGAGCAGCTGCTCCCCATCACCAAAGAGCAGCTCACGATGCCCAACAAGCCGCGTGAGCGCGAGGCGCTCTCGCGCGTCGAGGGGCACGCCTACACCGACTTCGCGTTCGACCCGTCCGCGGAGGAGGTGCTCGGCAAGCTCATGCCGGCCTACTTCAGGACCGTCATCTTCCACGCGCTGCTCGACTCGGCGGCCGCGGAGCACGGGGCGCGCCGCCGCGCCATGCAGTCCGCGACCGACAACGCCCAGGAGGTTCTGGGCAACCTCGAGCGCACGTTCAACCGAGTCCGCCAGGGCTCCATCACCACCGAGCTCAACGAGATCATCGGCGGCGCTTCCGCATTGGAGGACAACTGATGGCAGAGAAGAACCAAGAGACGCGCACCGCCCTCGAGGAGGCGGCGTACAACAAGCTCAACCGCACCGTCGGCATGGGCTCGATCGTGCGCGTCGTCGGCCCCGTCGTCGACGTCAAGTTCGACGGTCAGGTCCCCGGCATCTACACGGCCCTCGTGGTCGACGGCGACACGCCCGTCGGGCACGTCAGCACCGTCCTTGAGGTGGAGTCCCAGCTTCCGGGCGGCATCGTCCGCACGGTCGCCATGTCCTCGACCGACGGCCTCACGCGCGGCCTGAAGGTCCGCGACACGGGGCACCCCATGATGATGCCCGTGGGCCCCTCGACCCTGGGGCGCGTCTGGAACGTCATGGGACAGCCGGTTGACGGCCGCCCGGTGCCCGAGGACGTGCAGTACTACCCGATCCACCACCCCGCGCCCTCCTTCGACGAGCTCACCACCCAGACCGAGATCTTCGAGACGGGCATCAAGGCCATCGACCTGCTCGAGCCTTACGTCCGTGGCGGCAAGACGGGCCTTTTTGGCGGCGCCGGCGTCGGCAAGACGGTCCTGATCCAGGAGCTCATCAACAACCTCGCGCAGCAGCACGGCGGCACCTCGGTCTTCACCGGCGTCGGCGAGCGCACCCGCGAGGGCACCGACCTCTACCTCGAGATGACCGAGTCCGGCGTCATCGAGAAGACCTGCCTGGTCTACGGCCAGATGAACGAGCCGCCCGGAGCCCGCATGCGCGTCGCGCTGGCCGGCCTCACCACCGCCGAGTACTTCCGCGACCAGGGCCAGGACGTCCTTCTCTTCATTGACAACATCTTCCGCTTCTCCCAGGCGGGCTCCGAGGTCTCGGCGCTTCTCGGCCGCATGCCGTCCGCTGTTGGCTACCAGCCCACGCTGGCGACGGAGATGGGCGAGCTCCAGGAGCGCATCACCTCCACCAAGGAGGGGTCGATCACCTCGGTCCAGGCCGTCTACGTCCCCGCCGACGACCTCACCGACCCTGCCCCCGCGACGACGTTCACGCACCTTGACGCCACGACGGTCCTCTCTCGCGCGATCACCGACCTCGGCATCTACCCTGCGGTCGACCCTCTGGCGAGCTCGAGCTCCGCGCTCGACCCCTCGATCGTGGGCGAGGAGCACTATCGCGTGGCGATGGCCGTCCAGGAGACGCTCCAGGAGTACTCCGACCTGCAGGACATCATCGCCATTCTCGGCATGGACGAGCTCTCCGAGGAGCAGCAGCACGTCGTCGCGCGTGCCCGCAAGATCCAGCAGTTCCTCTCCCAGTCGTTCCACGTCGCCGAGAAGTTCACGGGCAACCCCGGCGTCTACTGCACCGTCGAGGATACCGTCCGCAGCTTTGCCGAGATCGTCGACGGCAAGTGCGACGACCTGCCCGAGCAGGCGTTCCGCTTTGCCGGCAACATCGAGGACGTGCGTCGTCGCGCCGCCGCCATGACGGCGTCCGACGAGGCGAAGGAGTAGGCCCATGGCCGAGCTCAACTGCCAGTTCGTCCGTCCCGACCGGCTGCTGTTCGAGGGCCCGGTCGCAAACCTCGTGCTCGTCACCTATGCGGGCGAGCTCGGGGTGTGGCCGGGCCACGCGCCCGAGGTCGTCGCCCTGGGCGACGGCGTCGTGCGCATCAGGCGCCGGCCCGAGGACGGCGGAGGGGAGTATGACGTCGTCGTCTCCGGCGGCTACGCGGAGATCGACCGCGACGGCGTGATCATCCTGGCCGACCACGCGCGCCGGACCGACGACATTGACCCCGACGTGGTGCGCAACACGCGCGACGAGGCGATCGAGGCGCTCGAGGAGCTCGGGCACGGGGACTACCGCAGCGCGTATTACGAGAAGAAGATCAAGTGGTGTAACCTTCTGCTCAAGCAGTCAATGGGAAGCGCCACGCCGTCTTCCCACTAGCACGGAGGTTACATGGACGTCATTCGAGTCGAGGGTGGTCATCGCGTCACGGGGTCTGTGAAGGTCGAGGGCGCCAAGAACTCGGCGCTCAAGCTCATGGCTGCGACCATCATGGCGCCGGGAACGACGACGCTCACCAACGTCCCGAACATCGCGGACGTCCACGTCATGGGCAAGGTGCTCAAGAACATCGGCGCCAAGATCGAGGTCGTCAACGAGCACGAGCTCAAGATCGACACCTCCGACGTCGACTCCTGGGAGACGCCCTATCACCTCGTCGCACAGATGCGCGCCTCGACGGCGGTGCTCGGGCCGCTGCTCTCCCGCTTCGGCCGCGCCGTCGTCGCCATGCCCGGCGGCTGCAACATCGGCGCGCGCAAGATCGACATGCACATCCTCGGCCTCGAGGCGCTCGGCGTCGAGTTCAAGGTCGACCACGGCAACATCTACGCGAGCGCCCCAAACGGCCTCGTCGGCGATACGGTCACCCTCTCCTTCGCAAGCGTCGGCGCCACGGAGAACCTCATGATGGCGTCGGTCTTCGCAAAGGGGACGACCACCATCGACAACGCCGCCCGCGAGCCCGAGATCGTCGACCTCGCCAACCTTCTCAACGAGATGGGGGCCAAGATCTCCGGCGCCGGCTCCCCGGTCATCGAGGTCGAGGGCGTCTCCGAGCTTCATCCCGTCACGCACCAGGTCGTCGGGGACCGTATCGAGGCGGGCACCTTCCTTGCCATTGGCGCGCTGACGGGGGATCCGGTGAGGGTCACCGGGTTCGCCCCGTCGCACCTCGGGCTTGTGCTCAAAAAGTTCGAGCAGATGGGCGCCACGGTCGAGCGGGGGACGCGCGAGTGCACCGTCTGGCGCGACCGGCCGCTGCTCCCCGCCGATATCCAGACCCTCCCGTTCCCCGGGTTTCCCACGGACATGCAGGCGCAGACCATGTGCCTGCTCGCACTTGCAAAGGGAAGCTGCATCATCACCGAGAACGTCTTCGAGAACCGCTTCATGTTCGCGAGCGAGCTCTCCCGCATGGGCGCTGACATCGTCATCGAGGGCCATCACGCAATCGTGCACGGCGTCGAGAGATTCTCCGGCGCCGAGGTCCGCTCGCCGGACCTTCGCGGCGGCGCGGCGCTCGTCATGGCGGGCCTGGTCGCGGACGGCACGACCACGGTCTCGGACATCCATCACATCGACCGCGGCTACGAGGGCTTTGTCGAGAAGCTCGCGTCTCTTGGCGCCAAGATCGAGCGGGCGACCGTGCCCGACGTCGAAGACGAGTGCTTCTAGGGCCTCTGGCCCGTGGGGGAGACAGACTGGGCGGAGGCCGGCATGACCAACGACGCGCTTCACGAAGATCACGCGCTCACCAAGGCGAGCGAGGACTACCTCGAGACGATCTATCGCCTCTCGCTCGAGGGAGCGGGTGACGGGACGGTTCGCTCCGTGGACGTTGCCGAGCAGCTCGGCGTCTCCAAGGCGAGCGTCAACAAGGCGCTCTCCACGCTCAAGGAGTCCGGTATGGTCGAGCAGAGCCGCTATGGCCGCGTCACCCTTACCGAGCGCGGCCGGGAGTACGCGGCGCTGGTGTGGCGCGCGCATCGGGCGATTCGGCTTTTCCTCGAGTCCGACCTCGGCGTCGAGGCGCAGCGCGCGGACGAGGAGGCCTGCCTCATGGAGCACGTTCTCTCCGAAGACACCATGGGGAGGCTCATCGCCTATCTCGAGCGCCAGGGGCTCGACATTCCCGAGTAGGCCTGTCGAGAGGCTCGGCTTTCCAACTATATGAACGCCCTGTGATGAAGCGCGCCCGACACGACGGAGGGCGCGCTTCTTAGTCCGCTTACGGCTTAGTTGAAATCTGGGTGAGCCAATGGGGTATGTTTCTTGTGCCGCCGGCACGCGCCGGAGGAACACGGTTCATCCGATTGAAGGGACGTTGATGAAGGCGATCATCCCCGCTGCCGGTCTCGGCACGCGCTTCCTTCCCGCCACCAAGTGCACCCCCAAGGAGCTGCTGCCCGTTCTCGACAAGCCCGTCATCCAGTATGTCGTCGAGGAGGCCCTCGAGCCCGAGGGGGTCGATGGCGTCGTCATCATCAACTCGCACGAGAAGCCCCAGATCGAGGCGTACTTCTCCGTCGACCAGGAGTTTGAGGACATGCTGAGCTCGCGCGGCAAGCAGGCGGAGGCGGCTCGCGTTCACGCCGCCTCGACCCTGCCGGTCTCCTTCGTCTATCAGGACGAGGCCCGCGGCCTTGGCCACGCGGTCCTGCAGGCTGCCGAGACCGTTGACGAGGACCCGTTCTTCGTCCTTCTCGGCGATTACTTTGTCCCTGACCGCCAGATGTGCGTGCGCATGGCCGAGGTCTCCAAGGCCCACGGCGGAGTCTCCGTCATCGCCGTCGCGCCGGTTCCCGCGGACCAGGTGAGCCGCTATGGCATCATCGCCGGCGAGTGCGTCGGCTGCCTGCCGGGCGCCGAGGCCACGGGCGAGCAGGAGGGCGCCGTGTGGAAGGTGACCGGGCTCGTCGAGAAGCCGCGGCCCGAGGACGCCCCGTCGCACCTCTTTATCGTCGGGCGCTACCTGCTCTCGCCGCGCATCATGGAACTGCTCGCCACACAGGGCCCCGGTGCCGGCAACGAGATTCAGCTGACTGACGCGATGGAGCGCCTGCTGGCCGAGGAGGAGATGTACGCCCTGGTCGTCGACCCGTCCGAGGGCTGCGACACGGGAACCCCCGCCGCCTGGGCCGCCACCAACGCGCGTATGGCGCTTGAGGACCCGGCCTTCGCCGAGGCGTTTCGCGAGGAGCTTGGCGAGAAGGGCGAGCGCTTCTTTGGATAGAAGGTCTGACATCATCCGTTTTGGAATCGACGGGTGGCAGGCGCGCTTCGAGGATGGCTTCGACGCCGATAGCGTGGCGCGCGTCGCCGATGCGCTGGGCCTCGTCTGGGCGGACGCCGCCCCGGGGGCAACCATCTACGTCGGCTACGACACTCGTCATGACGCGCGAGACCTTGCCCTTCTCATCGCAGGCATCCTGGCGTCCTACGGCCTCGTTGCCAAGGTCTCCGACGTCCCCTGCCCAACACCTGCGGTCTCCTGGTGCTGCTCGCGCGACGATGCCGCCTACGGCGCGGTGATCGTCACTGCGAGCGAGCTGCCCAGCGAATATGGGGGACTGCTGGTCAGGGGCTTTGACGGCGGCCCGGTTTCTCGTGGGTTTTTGGACAATGTCGAGCAGGCCATCTCCGCTGCGCCCACCCAGGCTCGGGGGGCGTTCGAGGAGATCGACCTGGTCGGCCCGTACCTTGCAGACCTTGCCTCGCTCGTCGATGGGGCATCCATTGCCGCCCGCCGTCCGCGCGTGGTGGTCGACGCGATGTGCGGCTCGGGGACGGGGCACCTTGCCGGGCTTCTGTCCGATCTTGGGTGCGACGTGATCGAGATTCATGTCGAGCCGAGGGAGGACTTCGGCGGCATCCACCCCGAACCGCGTGACCCGTGGGCGGACGCCTGCGAGCAGGCGGTGGTGGTCCATGGTGCCGACATGGGCCTTCTGCTCGACGGGGATGCCGACCGGGCCTCGATAGTTGACGAGCGCGGCAACCTCCTTCCGGCGCGCGTGATCGTTCCGATGCTGCTGGGCAACCTCGTCATGAGTCACGGCGCGCACGGCCGCGTGGTGACAACGCTCACGTGCTCCGCGTGCATCGCCCGAGAGGCGGCGCGCCTGGGCTGCGAGACGACCTCGGTCCCCGTTGGGTTCTCACGCATCTATAGAGAGACGCTCGACTCGGACGTGATCATGGGGGTCGAGGAGTACGGAGGCGTCTGCGTCCCCTCCCATCTGAGGGAGCGCGACGGCCTGCTCGTGTGCCTGCTTGCGGTGGAGATGCTCGCACGCTCCGGGAAGACGGTCTCGACGATGACCGAGGAGCTTGAGGCCATCATCGGGACCATGTCCTATGCGAGAAGAGACATCCGTCTCGAGTCCGCCGCAAGCCAGGCGTTCCGCAACGTCCTCCCCGGCCTCAACCCCGGGGAGCTTGCCGGGAAGCTCCCCGTCGAGGTGTCCCACGCCGACGGCCTCCGCGCGCAGTTCGAGGACGACTCCTGGGTGCTCATCAGACCCTCTCGGACCAGTTCGGTGGTCAGGGTCTATGCTGAGGCGACCGACGCGCGAGACCGAGACGCACTGCTTGCGGCTGCCTGCGAGCTCGTAAGGTCGGGCTTCTAGCCCCCCCCGATTGTGCAGAAATCGTGAACCCGCGGATTCACGCCGCGGCGGGGCG
>NZ_JANRHO010000006.1:0-144633 GCF_024733715.1 Thermophilibacter sp. ET337
CCTCGACGCGCACGCGCGAGAGGCCGTGGCTCCTCATGACGTCGGCGATCTGGGAAATCTTGGCTGCGTCCATCACGCACTCCTCTCCACGGCGCGCAGGGCGAGCGCCGCGTTGTGTCCGCCAAAGCCGAGGTTGGTCGAGAGCGCCCAGGTGAGCTCGCACTCGACGGCCTCGTTGGGGGTGTAGTCCAAGTCGCACTCCGGGTCGGGCGTGCGGTAGTTGATGGTGGGGGGCACCACGCCGTTCTCGAGGGCGAGCGCGCAGGCCATGGCCTCGACGGCACCCGTCGCGCCGATCATGTGGCCGGTCATCGACTTGGTCGAGGAGACGTGCGCGGCGCGGGCGGCGTCCTCGCCGAGGGCCTGCTTGAAGCCGCGGGTCTCGGAGGCGTCGTTGAGCTTGGTCGAGGTGCCGTGGGCGTTGATGTAGAGGCCCTCCTCCGGCTTGACGCCGCCCTCCTCCACCGCAAGGCGGATGGCGCGCGTGATGCCGTCGGCCTCGGGGTCGGGGCTCGTGATGTGGTAGGCGTCGTCGGTGTTGCCGTAGCCCACGACCTCGGCGTAGATGTGGGCGCCGCGCTCGACGGCGTGCTGCCACTCCTCGAGGACGAGCACGCAGGCGCCCTCGCCCATAACAAAGCCGTTGCGCTCCGCGTCGAACGGGCGGCACGCGGTGGCGGGGTCGGGGTTGGTGGTGAGGGCGCGGCAGCTCGTGAAGCCCGCGATGGAGTCGGGCATGATCGCGGCCTCGGCGCCGCCCGCGAGGATGGCGTCGGCGTAGCCGTGCTTGATGGCGCGGAAGGCCTCGCCCACGGCGTGGGCGGAGGTGGCGCAGGCGGTCACGACGGGCAGGGTGGGGCCGAGCGCCTTGTGGCGGATGGCGATGTTGCCGGAGGCCATGTTGGCGATCATCATCGTGATCATGAAGGGGGAGGCGCGGCGCGGGCCGCGCTCGGAGATGACGTGGACGTTGTCGGCGAAGGCGTTGATGCCGCCCACGCCCGAGCCCACGTAGACGCCGAGGCGCTCGCGGTCGATGACGCCCTCGACGTCGAGGCCGGAGTCGGCCATGGCCTCGTCGGAGGCGACGAGCGCGTACTGGGAGAAGAGGTCCAGGTGCGCCGCCTCCTGCTTGCCGAGAAGGGCCGCGCCGTCGAAGTCCTTGACCTCGGCCGCGACCTTGACCTTGAAGTTCTCGGTGTCGAAGTGGGTGATGGGGCCGATGCCGCAGCGGCCGGCGACCATGCCCTCCCACGTCTCCTTGGCCGTGTTGCCAAGCGGCGTGACGGCACCGATGCCCGTGATTGCTACCCTGTGCTCCATCTCATCTCCCAACGGGTCAAAAGGGGACGGTCCCCTCTTGACGTATGCCAATGGGCCGGAAGGGGACGCTCCCCCCTTCGGTCCGTTTACATCGCCATGCCGCCATCGACGCGGATGACCTCACCGGTCACGTAGGACGCGGCGTCGCTCACGAGGAAGCGGGCGACGGCGGCGACCTCGTCGGCGCTCGCAAGCCGGCCGAGGGGGATCTGCGTCTCGTAGTTGGCGCGGACCTCGTCGGCGAGCACCGAGGTCATGTCCGTCTCCACGAAGCCCGGCGCGATGGCGTTGACGGTGACGCCGCGCGGCGCGAGCTCGCGCGCGAGGGACTTGGTGAGGCCCACGAGGCCCGCCTTGGAGGCGGCGTAGTTGGCCTGGCCGGCGTTGCCCATGAGGCCCACGACCGACGCCATGTTCACGATGCGGCCGCCGCGCTGGCGCATGAAGGCGCGCGCGAGGGCGCGGGCGGTGTGGAAGGCGCCCTTGAGGTTGACGTCGATCACGCGGGAGAAGTCCTCGTCGCTCATGCGCACGAGCAGGCCGTCGCGGGTGATGCCCGCGTTGTTGACGAGGGCCCAGACGCTCCCAAAGTCGGCGAGGACCGCGTCGACCGTGGCCTTGACGGCCTCGGGGTCCGAGACGTCGCAGCGGTAGGCGCGCGCGGTGGCGCCGGCCGCCTCGCAGGCGGCGACGGCCTCGGCGGCCGCGGCCTCGTTGCCCGCGTAGACGAGGGCGAGGTCAAATCCGTCCGCCGCCAGCCCCTCGGCGACCGAGCGGCCGATGCCGCGCGAGGCGCCGGTGACGAGGGCCACGCGGCGGGAGGCGTCGCGCTCGAGGGCGCCGCTCTTCTCGGCCATGGCTACTCCCCTTCCTTTGACAGGGCGGCGAGAACCGCCTCGAGCTGCTCGGCCGTCTCGCACGGCAGCGCGGTGACGCCCTCGAGCGTGCGGGTCACAAGACCCGTGAGGGTCTTGCCGGGCCCGACCTCGACGAAGATGTCCACGCCGTCCGCCGCCATGTTCTGGAGGGTGCGGACCCACTGGACGGGGTTTGCCACCTGGCTGGCGAGAAGGGCGACGCGCCCCGCCTCGTCGGCCGGATAGGCCTCGCCGGTTCGGTTGGCCAGCACAGGCACGGTGGGCTCGGCAGGCGCGTGGCCGTCCTCGAGGTAGGCGGCGAGGCCGCGCTCGGCCTCGGCCATGAATGGGCTGTGGAAGGCGCCCGAGACGGCGACCTTCATCGCGCGGCCCTTGGCCTCCTTCACCAGCGCGTCGAGGCGCTCGCAAGCCTCGGGCGTGCCGGCGACGACGGTCTGCAGCGGGCTGTTGTAGTTCACGGGCCAGCACGCGCCATCCTCGCCCGCGGCCTCGGCCGCGAGGCGCTCGACCGTGGCGGAGTCGAGCTTCACGACGGCGCGCATGGCGCCCGGGTTCTTCTCGGCGGCGTCAGCCATGAGCTCGGCGCGGTGGCACACGAGCTCGAAGCCCTGCTCGTCGGTGTAGGCGCCGGCAAACGTGAGCGCGGCGACCTCGCCGAGCGAGAAGCCCGCGACCACGTCCGGCGTCACGCCGCGCGCGGCCAGCGCGCGGGCGCAGGCGAGGTCGGCGGCAAAGACGCAGGGCTGCGTGTTGATGGTCTGCGAGAGCTCCTCCTTGGTGCCGGAGAGGCACTGCTCGGTGGTGCCGGGACGCACGGCGTCGGCGGCGTCGAAGACGGCCTTGGCCGCGGCCTCGGACTCGATGAGGTCCGCGCACATGCCGGGGTGCTGGGCGCCCTGGCCGGCAAACAGAAACGCTACCTTACCCATTGCATCGCTCCTGCCAGGACCTTCTCGGCCCCGTTGACGAGGTCGTCCACGATCTCGAGCGCGCTCTGGCGCTCCTTCACCATGCCGGCGATCTGCCCGCACAGGAAGCTGCCGTTCTCGTAGTCGCCCTCCTTGGCGGCCTTGCGCAGGGCGCCGGTGCCGAGGGCGTTGAGCTCCTCCTCGGAGGCGCCGGCGGACTCCATCTGGGCGTACTTGTTGGAGAACGGGTTCTTGAGGGCGCGGACGGGGTGGCCGGTGGAGCGTCCCGTCGCGCGCGTGGAGATGTCGTTTGCCTTGAGGACCAGGTCCTTGTACTGGTCGGACACGGTGCACTCGTTGGCAACGAGGAAGCGCGTCCCCACCTGGACCCCCACGGCGCCGAGCATGAAGGCCGCGGCGACGCCGCGACCGTCGGCGATGCCGCCGGCGGCGATGACGGGGATCTTCACCGCGTCGACGACCTGGGGGACGAGCGCCATCGTAGTGGTCTCGCCGATGTGGCCGCCGGACTCGGTGCCCTCGGCGACGACGGCGACGGCGCCGGCGCGCTGGACGAGCTTGGCCATGGCCACGGAGGCCACGACGGGGATGACCTTGATGCCGGCCGCGTTCCAGGCCTTCATGTACTTGGTCGGGTTCCCTGCGCCCGTGATGACCACGGGCACCTGCTCGTCGATGACGACCTGGGCGACCTCGTCCGCAAACGGGCTCATGAGCATGACGTTCACGCCAAAGGGCTTGTCGGTCTTCTTGCGAAGCTCGTGGATCTGGTCACGCAGCCAGTCGGCGTTTGCGTTCATGGCCGCGATGATGCCCAGGCCGCCGGCCTCGGAGACCGCCGAGGCCAGGGAGGCGTCGGCAATCCAGGCCATCCCGCCCTGGAAGACGGGCTTCTCGATGCCGAGAAGGTCGCAGATGGGGGTGCGCAGCATGACTAGTTCTCCAGAAGGGAGTCGACCATCTCGACGAACTCGCCGATGGTGGTGGGGTTGGACTCGGCGTCAATCTCGATGCCAAACTCGTCCTCGCAGGCCATGACGGCCTCAACGGTGGCCAGGCTGTCGAGGCCAACCTCAGCGAGCGTGGTCTCGGCGGTCAGCTCGACGTCGTCGAGGCCGCCCTGCTCGCGGACGATCGCGCACACGCGCTCAAAGGTGCTCTGGTCTGCCATTGTTGGTACTCCTTCTTTTTCCATGCGCCCGACGGGCGCTCCAATGGACGTGATGCGGCGCCTACTCCCAGCGAAGGAGGCAGGCGCCCGTGTCGAGGCCAGCGCCAAAGCCCACGAGGGCAACGAGCTGGCCGGGAGTGATCTTGCCGGCGCGGGCGAGCCGGTCGAGGGCGAGCGGGACGCACGCGCTCGAGATGTTGCCGGTCTCCGCGAGCGAGCGCGTGACCTTGGCGTCGTCAAGCCCGAGGCGGGAGACGGCCGAGGAGAGGATGCGCTCGTTGGCCTGGTGGAACACGAAGTGGTCGATGTCCTCGACGGCAACGCCCGCCTCGCGGGCGAGCTCGGTCACCGAGGTGCAGATGGCGTTCACGCCAAACTTGAAGACGCGACGCCCCTCCATGGAGAGGACGCTCGCCGGGCGCTCCGTCTCGTCGTACGGGGAGCTGCCGGCAACGCCCGGCACGTGGAGGATCTCGACGGAGGGCTCGGTCGAGAGGCGCATCGCGAGCGGGTTCTGGCCGCCCGCGGCGAGCACGGCCGCGGCCGCGCCGTCGCCAAAGAGCACGCACGTGGCGCGGTCCTCCCAGTCCACCAGGCGGCTCATCTTCTCCGCCGCGACCACGAGCACGCGCTCGGCGCGACCGCGCGCGAAGTAGCCGTCCGCAAGGTCGAGCGCGAAGACAAAGCCCGCGCAGGCCGCGGAGACGTCGAAGGCGGGGCACGAGGCGCCGAGAAGCTCGGCGATGGCGCAGGCCTGGGCCGGGATGAGGTGGTCGCCGCTCGTGGTCGAGCAGATGATGAGGTCAAGCTGGTCGGGCGTGACGCCGGCGGCCTCGAGGGCGGCGCGGCTGGCCTCGACCGAGAGCTCGTCGAGCGACTCGGCGGTGCAGATGCGACGACTCTTGATGCCGGTGCGAGGGAAGATCCACTCGTCGGAGGTGTCAAGGAACTCGGAAAGGTCCTCGTTGGTCACCGAGCGGGCCGGAAGCGCCGACCCCGTTCCCAGAATACGAAAGCCCACCTGCCCGCCTTCCCTCGTTGTTAACCCGTCAACATCTGTTACGTAGGCTAGTCAAAGCCGGGCGCCCGTGTCGCCAGCTTTTCAAGCTTCTCAATATTGCCACGAGTCCTTCACATGCGCATCTGCGGATACAATCGTTTCCGCAAGCGTAGGAGGGAGCAGCATGGGCGTCCTGCCCGACATCCTGATCTTCGACGAGGTGGGCTCCACCAACGACGTCGCGCGCGACCTTGCCGAGAAGAACGCCGCTGCCGGGACGGCCGTCGCCGCGCGCCGGCAGACTGCCGGGCGCGGGAGGCGCGGTCACGCGTGGGCCTCCCCTCGCGGCAACCTCTATCTCTCCGTGCTGTTGCGGCCCCGCGTGGCGCCCTCGCGGCTGCCGGGGCTCGCGGCAGCGTGCGGACTGGGCGCCCTCGACGGGCTCGCGGCTCTGGGGATTTCAAACGAGCCGCAGCTCAAATGGCCCAACGACGTGCTCGCGCGCGGACGCAAGCTCGGCGGCATCCTCGTGGAGGCCGGGCGCGACGGCGCGGGCGAGGCGTTCGCCGTGTGCGGATTGGGCATCAATGTCGAAAGCGCCCCGCGCGGGCTGGGGGCCGTCTGCCTGACGGAGCTGGGGGCGGCGCCGTCCTTCTCGACCCTTGCGGAGGCGCTGCGGAGCGGCATCGTGGCGCGAGTCGACGGCTGGGCCGCGAGCAGCGGCGTCGAGCCGCTGGCCGGCATCCGGGACGACTACCTGGCGCGCCTCGCCTGGCTCGGGGAGCCGGTCGTGGCGCTCTCGCCCGAGGGCGAGCCCCTGGCCGCGGGGCGCCTCGAGACCGTGGACGCGTGGGGCCGCGCCGTGCTGGAGACCGCTGACGGCCCCGCGTTCTTCTCAGCCGAGCAAGCCTCCCTGCGACCCGCCACCCCGAGCAAACTCTGACTTTTCTGTACACAAAGTTCGCCGGAGCCGCGACTACCTCGCACCGCAGGCAGCCTCACAACCCAGCCCTTTGGTTGCCCGCGCCCTTCGATAAGAAGGCCGAGCGGCCCCGCCCTTCTCATCCGGCGACTTCTGCGCGAAGCACAGTGAGCCGGAGAGAAGGGCGGGGCCGCTCTAACGGGTTCGTAGTCGAGCGCTACTCCTCTTCGGACTCCTGGCGGACCACCTGCGAGAGGAGGTCGTCGAGGGAGCCGAGATCCTCGTTGATGATGTCGGAGTCGCTGGACGGCGCCTCGGAGCCGCCGATGAGCTCGTCGTCATCGAAGTGGTGCGTGGAGGGCGCCGCGGTGCCGAGCATGATGTCGGCGTCGGCGTCAGGCGAGAAGACCATGTTCAGAAGCTGGGACAGGTCCTCGCTGTCAGCCTCGGAGTCATCGGGCTCGAGGATGTAGAGCAGGCCGCGGGCCTCGAGGCCGTCGCGGAGCTCCTCGATCGCCTTGGCGCCGATGCCGTCGATGCGCAGCAGGTCGTCCTCGGTCTTGCCGATGAGGTCGCCCACCGTCTCGATGCCCACCTCGCTGAACTTGTTGGTCCAGCGCTGCGAGACGCCGAGGTCGTCGAAGAGGTAGAGCTTGGCGTCCTCGCTCGAGAGCGTGCGGCCGTTCTTGGAGTACACGCCGCCAAAGCCGTAGTCGTCGCCAACCCAGTCGAGCTGCTTGGGCAGCTGCTCCTCGATGCCCTTGAGCTCGTCGGGCGCCCACTCGGGCAGGCTCTTGGCGAGCGGGGACGTGGGGCCGTCGATCTTGGTCCCGTGGTAGGTGAGGTTGACGTCGTGGTAGGCGGAGAGGCCGGTGCCGGCCGGGATCTGCTTGCCCACGATGACGTTGGACTTGAGGTCGAGCAGGTGATCGACGTCACCCTCGATGGCGGCCTCGGTGAGGACGCCCGCGGTGCGGATGAACGACGCGCTGGAGAGCCAGGAGTCGATAGAGCTCGCCACCTTGAGGGTGCCGAGGATAACCGGCTCGGCCTCGGGCGGGGTGCCGCCGGCGAGGGTGACGTTGCGCACGGTGTCCGCGAAGACGTAGCGGTCGACGTACTGACCCAGCAGGTACTGGGAGTCGCCGGGGTTGGTCACCTGGACGCGGCGCAGCATCTGGCGAGCGATGACCTCGATGTGCTTGTCGTTGAGGTCGACGCCCTGGGAGGTGTAGACGTCCTTGACCGACTCGACGAAGATGTGCATCGTCGACTCGATGTCGGTGAGGCGACGCAGCTTGCGGAAGTTGACGAAGCCGCGGGTAATCTGATCGCCGGCACGGACCTCGACGCCGTCCTCGACGCCCGGCATGAAGCGGACGGAGGCCGGGACGCGCCACTCCTCGATGATGCGGGAGGGGTCCTCGGTGTCGTAGATGCGCAGCAGGTACTCGGTCTGCTCCGGGGTGATGCGCAGGGTGCCGGAGACGGGGGCCAGGTCGGCCTCGCGCCCGAGGATCTTCTCGTTGACGTTGCCGACGACGTCGAACATGCGGGCGACCGTGGGGAGGCCCTGCGTGATGTCGTCAGCGCCCGCGACGCCGCCGGAGTGAATGGTGCGCATCGTGAGCTGGGTGCCCGGCTCGCCGATGGACTGGGCGGCGATGATGCCCACGGCCGTGCCGATGTTGACGGGGCGACGCGTGGAGAGGTCCCAGCCGTAGCACTTCTGGCAGACGCCGTACTTGGACTTGCAGGTGAGAAGGGCGCGGAGCTCGATCTTCATGAGGCCGTGCTCGACGAGCATCTCGAGGTCGTCCTTGGACTCGACGTAGCCGTCCTTGGCGATGAGGACCTCGCCGGTGGCAGGGTCGCAGATGTCGTTCAGGGCGCAGCGGCCGATGAGGTCGGTGTCGACGCTCGTCTCGCCCGGCTTGATGAGCGGGTAGGTCACGCCCTCGTCGGTGCCGCAGTCCTCCTCGCGGACGATGACGTCCTGGGCCACGTCGACCAGACGACGGGTCAGGTAACCCGAGTCGGAGGTGTGCGACGCGGTGTCGACGAGGCCCTTGCGGGCGCCGTAGGTGGAGATGAAGTACTCGAGCGGCTCGAGGCCCTCGCGGAA
This sequence comes from Thermophilibacter sp. ET337, assembly GCF_024733715.1. NCBI lineage: Bacteria > Bacillati > Actinomycetota > Coriobacteriia > Coriobacteriales > Atopobiaceae > Thermophilibacter > Thermophilibacter sp. ET337. Next base: position 8,349 of record NZ_JANRHO010000006.1, read on the forward strand.
GTTGGCCTTGATCGGCAGGTCGATCGTCTCGCCGGACATGTCGGCCATGAGGCCGCGCATGCCCGCGAGCTGGCGGAGCTGGGTCTTGGAGCCACGGGCGCCGGAGTCGGCCATCATGTAGATGGGGTTGTCCTCGGCGAAGCCCTCGAGCATCTCGGAGCCGAGAAGGTCGGTGCACTCGGTCCAGGCGTTGACGACCTCGACGTGACGCTCGCGCTCGGACAGGAAGCCGTCCTCGTAGTACTCGTTGATCTCGTCGACGCGCGCCTGCGCCTCGTCGAGCAGCAGCGGCTTGTCCTCGGGGATGACGGCGTCCCACACCGAGACCGTCAGGCCGGCGATCGTGGCGTAGTGGAAGCCGGTCTCCTTGATGGCGTCGAGGATCGGCTCGACCTCGGCCGTGGTGTAGCGATCGCAGCAGTCGTTGACCAGCGCGGAGATGTCGCTCTTCACCATCTTGTAGTTGATGAAGGGGTAGTCGGCCGGCAGGCACTGACGGTTGAAGATGATGCGGCCCGGCGTGGTCTCGAAGCGGGCGCTGTGCTCGGTGACGTCGAAGTCCTCGAAGACGCCCTTGCTCGACAGCACGCGGAAGATCTTGCGGCCGTCCTGATCGACGTTGGCGTCGGCGGCGGAGACGCGCACGATGACGGGCTCCTGGATGCCGAGGTCACGCTTCATGTCGATGGCGAGCAGCGCGTCGTCGAAGTCGGCGAAGACCGGGGTGGAGTCGCTCTTCTCGCCCTTCTCGGTGGTGAGGAAGTAGGCGCCGAAGACCATGTCCTGCGATGGCACGGTGAGCACCTTGCCGGACGCGGGGCTGCGCAGGTTGTTGGACGAGAGCATCAGCACGCGGGCCTCGGTCTGGGCCTGCGTGGAGAGCGGCACGTGCACCGACATCTGGTCGCCGTCGAAGTCGGCGTTGAAGGGGGCGCACACGAGCGGGTGCAGGTGGATGGCCTTGCCCTCAACGAGAACCGGCTCGAAGGCCTGGATGGACAGACGGTGCAGCGTAGGTGCGCGGTTGAGAAGAACGAGGCGGTCCTGGATGACCTCGGACAGCACGTCCCAGACGGCCGGCATCTGACGGTCGATCGCGCGCTTGGCGCCCTTGATGTTCTCGACCTTGCCGAGCTCGACGAGACGGCGCATCACGAAGGGCTTGAAGAGCTCGAGGGCCATCTGCGAGGGCAGGCCGCACTGGTGCAGCTTGAGCTTGGGGTCGACGACGATGACCGAGCGGCCGGAGTAGTCGACGCGCTTGCCGAGCAGGTTCTGACGGAAGCGGCCCTGCTTGCCCTTGAGGGCCTCGGCGAGCGACTTCAGCGGGCGCCCGCCGCGGCCGGTGACCGGGCGGCCGCGACGGCCGTTGTCAAAGAGGGCGTCGACGGACTCCTGAAGCATGCGCTTCTCGTTGTTGACGATGATCGCCGGGGCGTCGAGGTCGAGCAGGCGCTTGAGGCGGTTGTTGCGGTTGATGACACGACGGTAGAGGTCGTTGAGGTCCGACGCCGCGAAGCGGCCGCCGTCGAGCTGCACCATCGGGCGCAGGTCGGGCGGGATGACGGGGATGACGTCGAGGATCATGTTGGCCGGGTCGTTGCCGCCCTTGAGGAAGGCGTCGACGATCTCCAGGCGCTTGATGGCCTTCTCGCGCTTCTGCTTCTGGGCGTCGTCGGAGGCGATGATCTGACGCAGGGTCTGGGCCTCGGACTCAAGGTCGATGCCGCGCAGCAGCTCGCGCACGGCCTCGGCGCCCATGCCGCCCTTGAAGTAGATGCCGTAGTAGCGCTTGAGCTCGGAGAAGAGCCCCTCGTCGGAGATGAGCTCGCGCTCCTCGAGCTGCATGAACTTCTCGTAGGCGTCGCGGCGCAGCGCCTTCTCCTCCTCGTACTCCTCCTCGAGGTCGGCGATGCCGGCGCGGATCTCGTCGGCCGAGAGCGGCTCGACGTCGCCGAACTCGTCCTCGGGGGCCTCACCCTGCTCCTTCAGGCGCTCGATCTGCTCGTCGCGCTCGGCGTCGAGCTCCTCGAGGTCGGCGGCCAGCTCCTCCTTGAGGTCGTCGGCGTCGGCCTCGCGGGCCTCGGTGTCGACGTTGGTGATGATGTAGCTGGCGAAGTACAGGACCTTCTCGAGGTCCTTGCTCTTGATGTCGAGCAGGCGGGCCAGCGGGAAGCTCGTGGGGCTCTTGAAGTACCAGATGTGGCTCACCGGGGCGGCAAGCTCGATGTGGCCCATGCGCTCGCGGCGCACCTTGGCCGTGGTCACCTCGACGCCGCAGCGCTCGCAGACGATGCCGCGGAAGCGGATGCCCTTGTACTTGCCGCAGGCGCACTCCCAGTCCTTCTGCGGGCCAAAGATCTTCTCGCAGAACAGACCGTCCTTCTCGGGCTTGAGGGTGCGGTAGTTGATCGTCTCGGGCTTCTTGACCTCGCCGCACGACCAGCTGCGAATGCGGTCAGCGGAGGCAAGGGAGATCTTGATCGCGTCGAAGTCGGTGGTGTCGAAATCTGCCACAGTCGCTACTCCTTATCGCTCAGAGCGTCGCCAACGAGGGCGGCCTCGGCGTTCTCAGGGTCATCGGCGAGCTCGGCGCCGTCGGAGACCATGTCGGCGAAGACGTCGACGGAGCTCTCCGCGACGGCCTGCTCCTCCTGGGCGGCGCGCTCGGCGCGCTTCTTGTAGGAGATCGGCTCGATGTCGAGCGCGAGCGAGCGAATCTCCTTGACGAGGACCTTGAAGGACTCGGGGATGCCCGCGGACGGGACGTTCTCGCCCTTGACGATCGACTCGTAGGTCTTCACGCGGCCGTTGGTGTCGTCGGACTTGACGGTGAGGATCTCCTGGAGGACGTTGGCCGCGCCGTAGGCGTAGAGGGCCCACACCTCCATCTCGCCGAAGCGCTGGCCGCCGAACTGGGCCTTGCCGCCGAGAGGCTGCTGGGTGACGAGGCTGTAGGGGCCGGTCGAACGCGCGTGGATCTTGTCGTCGACCATGTGGCCGAGCTTCAGGATGTAGCTCGTGCCCACGGTAATCGGGCTCTCGAAGGGCTCGCCGGTGCGGCCGTCGTAGAGCGTGGTCTTGCCGAGGTCGCTCAGCTGCGGGACAAACTCCTCGCGCATTCGGTCGCCGTAGTCGAGCTTGGCCTTGTTCATGAGGTTGATGTTGGTGCGGCGCAGGAGCTCGGCGACCTCGTCGTCGGTGGCGCCGTCAAAGACCGGCGTGGCCACGCGGATGGGGCCGGGCACGTAGCGCTCGGAGTTCTCGGACTCGTCGTCCCAGCCGTGAGAGGCGCCCCAGCCGAGGTGGCACTCGAGCAACTGGCCGACGTTCATACGGGAGGGGACGCCCAGCGGGTCTAGAAGGACGTCGACGGGCGTGCCGTCGGCCATGTAGGGCATGTCCTCGACCGGCAGGACGTTGCAGACGACGCCCTTGTTGCCGTGACGGCCGGCGATCTTGTCGCCCTGCTGGATCTTGCGGCGCTGCGCGACGAAGACGCGGACGAGCTCGTTGACGCCGGGCGGCAGGTCGTCGCCGGCCTCGCGGCTGAAGCGCACCACGTCGACAACGCGGCCGTAGGCGCCATGCGGCATCTTGAGGGAGGTGTCGCGGACGTCGTGGGCCTTGGCGCCAAAGATCGCGCGCAGGAGGCGCTCCTCGGCGGTCAGGGCCGTCTCGCCCTTGGGCGTGACCTTGCCGACGAGGATGTCGCCGGGGCCGACCTCGGCGCCGATGCGGATGATGCCGTCATCGTCGAGGTTGGCGAGCATGTCCTCGGAGAGGTTGGGGATCTCGCGGGTAATCTCCTCGGGACCGAGCTTGGTGTCGCGGGCGTCGATCTCGTGACGGGAGATGTTGACCGAGGTGAGCAGGTCCTCCTGGACCACGCGCTCGGAGACGATGATGCCGTCCTCGTAGTTGAAGCCCTCCCACGGCATGTAGGCCACGGTGAGGTTGGCGCCCAGGGCGAGCTCGGTGTGGTCGATCGAGGTGCCGTCGGCGAGGGGCTGGCCGGCCTCGACGTGGTCGCCCGCGTGGACGATCGGGCGGTGGTTGATGCAGGTGGACTGGTTGGAGCGCTGGTACTTGGGGAGGTCGTAGCGCTTGGAGCCGTAGGCGTCGGAGTAGACGACCACGTGGGCGGCGTCGACCTCGGAGACGATGCCGGCGTGGGCGGCGCAGATGAGCTCGCCGGAGTCGAGCGCGGCGCGCTCCTCCATGCCCGTGCCCACGTACGGGGCGCTCGAGCGGATCAGGGGCACGGCCTGGCGCTGCATGTTCGCGCCCATGAGGGTACGCTTGGCGTCGTCGTGCTCGAGGAACGGGATGAGGTTGGCCGCGACGGAGAGCAGCTGGCGCGGCGAGACGTCCATGTAGTCGACCTCGTCGACGGGGACCTGCGCCGGGGCGCCGAAGGAGCCGTCGAAGTCGCGGGTGCGCGCGATGACGCGGTCGGGGTGGGTGACGTTGCCCTTGGAGTCGACCTCGACGAAGCGGCCGGTCTCGGGGTCAAACGGCGTGTTGGCGGGGGCGATGTTGTGCGCCTCCTCCTCATCGGCCGTCATCCAGTCGATCTTGTCGGTGACCACGCCGTTCTCGACGCGACGGTACGGGGCCTCGATGAAGCCGTACTCGTTGACGTGCGCGTAGAGCGCGAGCGAGCCAATGAGGCCGATGTTGGGGCCCTCGGGCGTCTCGATCGGGCACATGCGGGAGTAGTGCGAGTTGTGGACGTCGCGCACCGCGGTGGGGACGTTGGTGCGGCGGCTCGAGCCGGACTTGTGGCCGGCGAGGCCGCCCGGGCCGAGGGCCGAGAGGCGACGCTTGTGCGTGAGGCCGGCCAGCGGGTTGGCCTGGTCCATGAACTGGGAGAGCTGCGAGGAGCCAAAGAACTCCTTGATCGCGGCCACGATCGGGCGGATGTTGATCAGGCTCTGCGGCGTGATGTCGTCCACGTCCTGGGAGGCCATGCGCTCGCGCACCACGCGCTCCATGCGGCTCATGCCGATGCGGAACTGGTTCTGGACCAGCTCGCCCACGGTGCGGACACGGCGGTTGCCGAAGTGGTCGATGTCGTCGAGGCGCTTGGACGGGTCGCCGGCGGCCAGCGCCAGCAGGTAGCGCAGGGCCTCGACGATGTCGTCGACGGTGAGGACGCGCTCGCCGGTCTCGGAGTCGATGCCGAGCTTCTTGTTGACCTTGTAGCGGCCCACGCGGGCGAGGTCGTAGCGCTGCTCGTTGAAGTAGAGGCCGTCGAGCAGGGAGCGGGCGGAGTCCACGGTGGGGGGCTCGCCGGGGCGCTGGCGACGGTAGATCTCGAGCAGGGCGTCCTCACGCGTGGTGGCCACGTCGCGCTCGAGCGTGTTGCGGACGACGTCGGAGTCACCGAGGAGGGTGAGGATCTCGTCGTCGGTCTCGGCGATGCCGAGGGCACGCAGGAACATCGTCGCGGACTGGCGGCGCTTACGGTCGATGGACACGACGAGGTGGCCGCGCTTGTCGACCTCAAACTCCAGCCACGCGCCGCGCGCGGGGATGAACTGGGCCTTGAAGACGCGGACGCCGTTGTCCATCTCGGAGGCAAAGTAGACGCCCGGGGAGCGGACGAGCTGGGAGACGACCACGCGCTCGGTGCCGTTGATGACAAAGGTGCCGCGCTCCGTCATGAGCGGGAAGTCGCCCATGAAGACGAGCTGCTCCTTGATCTCGCCGGTCTCCTTGTTGACAAAGCGCACGTCAACGAAGAGGGGGGCCTGGTAGGAGATGTCCTTGGCACGGCACTCCGCGATCGTGTGCGCGGGGTCGCCGAACTGGTGGTCACCAAAGGTGACCTGGAGGGTGTGGGCAGAGTTCTCGATCGGGGAGAACTCCGCGAAGGACTCGGCAAGCCCCTCCCCCATGAAGCGCTCGAACGACTCCTTCTGCACGGAGATCAGGTTCGGCAGCTCCATCGCGGGAGCAATCTTGCTAAAGGTCTTGCGTCCGGTCGTTCCCTGTGGTTTCGTAAGAGCAGTCTTTGCGGTAGACACCAGGCTTTTCCTCCTTCAAAAAGGGTGGAAGGCGGCAATTGTCGCAACGTAATAAGTTACCGAAACGCCTCTCCCCGGTCAATGAAAAGCCTTGACTTGCCTCCCGTTTTCGAGTATGTTCTCTCGCTCACTCAATCTACCTGCGGATATATGCTGCCGAGAAGAACCTTGTTGTGAAGGTTCGGTGGTGCCCTGTGAAGCCGGCCCTACCGCTCGCCGATAAGGACCTGCTGGCTGCCCGCACCTCTCGGCATCGGCCGGGAGGACGCCCGCACCTCTCGGCATCGGCCGGGAGGACGCCCGCACTTCTCGGCAGTCCTCATCCAGTGCGGGCTCCAGCGCACTCGATGCGCGCACTCGACGCCATATGCCGAGAAGGACCCCGCACCCGGGGCCCCTCCGCCCATAATCCGCCCGCACTCCTCGCCCGCACTCGATGCGCGCACTCGTAAGTGCGTGCACGCGGCGCAGGCTCTGCACGCACACAAAAAGGGGCCGGACCCGTGGGCCCGACCCCTTGAAGGTACGCGATCGCGTGACCCGAAGTAAGCGAACTTACTTGAGGGTGACGACGGCGCCGGCCTCCTCGAGCTGCTTCTTGGCGGCCTCGGCGTCATCCTTCTTGGCGCCCTCGAGGACGGCCTTGGGGGCACCCTCGACGACCTCCTTGGCCTCCTTGAGGCCGAGGCTGGTCAGAGCGCGGACGACCTTGATGACGGCGATCTTGTTGTCGCCGAAGGACTCGAGGACGACGTCGAAGTTGGTCTTCTCCTCCTCCTCGGCGGCAGCGCCGGCAGCCGGAGCGGCGGCGACGGCGGCGACGGGGGCGGCGGCGGAGACGCCGAAGGTGTCCTCGATAGCCTTGACGAGCTCGGAGGCCTCGAGAAGGGTCATCTCCTTGAGGGCGTCAATGATCTCCTCGGTGGTAAGCTTAGCCATTTTTGGTTTCCTTTCGATCCCGCGCGTCGTGCGCGGATGGTCTGTGTGGTTGCGAGGCGCGATGCGCCCCTCGGGGTGCGGACGAGCCGCGTCTGGCCGCTAGGCGGCCTGCTTCTGCTCGGAGACAGCGCTGATGGTGCGGGCGAGACCGGACGGGACCTCGTTGACGCACACGGCGATGCCACGGGCGAAGCCGCTGATGAGACCAGCGATCTGACCCATGAGCTGCTCGCGGTTGGGCAGGTCGGCGTAGGCCTTGGCCTCATCGGCCGTGAGAGCCTTGCCATCGGCGATAGCACCGACAAACGCCATCTTCTTGAGCTTATCGGACTGCTCCTTGATGACCTTGGCGGCATCGACGGGGTCCTTCTCGTAGAAGACGTAGGCGCAGGTGCCGGAGAGCATCTCGTCGATGTTGGGCATCCCGGCGTTCTCGAGGGCGATCTTGACGATGTTGTTCTTGTAGACCTTCATCTCGGCGCCGGCCGCGCGCAGGGCGCGACGGACCTCCTGGGTCTCCTTGACGGAGAGGCCACGATAGTCAACAACGAAGACGCCACCGGCGGCCTCCAGGGAGCTGGCGACCTTCTCGAGCATAGCGACATTGGACTTGGACGGCATGTGTTCTGTACACCTCCTCATAGAGCTTCGGGCACGAGCCGCCAACAGGCGGGCCCTCCGCAAAAGAAGACCCCGCTGGCGCAGCCAAAGCGGGGTCCTCGAGGATGCAATCTCTGAGACCACCTCGGCAGGCGGGATTTCCCATTAAGCCTTGCGGCACCGGCTGTCTTTGGCAGCGGAACGTGCGGACGTAACGCAGGACGGGCGTCCTGCGCGTGACATTGTGTCACGGCAAAGGACGCCCGTCAAGCAATCAAGAAATCTCCAAGCGAGAAGAACGCGCTCCCGCTACTCGTCCATGAGGTTGCGGGTCTTGGTGGAGTCGATCTTGATGCCAGGGCCCATCGTGGTGGAGACGACGACGGACTTGACGTACTTGCCCTTGGCGCTGGACGGCTTCACGCGGAGCAGCTCGTTGATGAGCGCGCCGTAGTTCTCGACGAGCTTCTGGGTGTCGAAGGACACCTTGCCCATCGGGACGTGGCAGATGCCGTAGCGGTCGGCGCGGTACTCGACGCGGCCGGCCTTGAGCTCGCCGACCATCTTGGCGACGTCCATGGTGACGGTGCCGAGCTTGGGGTTGGGCATGAGGCCACGGGGGCCGAGGATCTTGCCGAGGCGGCCGACCTTGCCCATCATGTTGGGCGTGGCGATGGCGGCGTCGAAGTTCAGCTCGCCAGCCTGGATCTGGGCCACGAGGTCATCGGAGCCGATGACGTCGGCGCCGGCGGCCTCGGCCTCGCGGGCCTTCTCGCCCTCGGCGAAGACGGCGACGCGGACGGTCTTGCCGGTGCCGTGGGGCAGCGCGATGGAGCCGCGGACGTTCTGGTCGGCCTTGCGGGTGTCGACGCCGAGACGGACGGCGACCTCGACGGTCTCGTCGAACTTGGCGGGGGACAGCTCCTTGGCGAGCTCCATGGCCTCCTTCGGGGTGTAGAGCTTGGTGCTGTCGACCTTGGCGGCGGCGGCCTTGTAGTTCTTTCCGTGCTTAGGCATGTTCTTACCTCCTGTGGTCAGCGGGCTTCTCGCCCTCCCACATCGATGACGAAAAGGGACGGTCCCTCTTCATCAGTGCTGGCTACTCGGCGATGGTGACGCCCATGGAGCGAGCGGTGCCGGCGACGATCTTCTTGGCGGCCTCGATGTCGTTGGCGTTGAGGTCGGGCATCTTGATCTCGGCGATCTTGGTGAGCTGCTCCTGGGAGAGCTGGCCGACCTTGTCGCGCTGGGGGACGCCGGAGCCACCCTTGAGGCCGAGCTCCTTCTTGATGAGCTCAGCGGCAGGCGGGGTCTTGCAGACGAAGTCGAAGCTGCGGTCCTCGTAGACCGTGATCTCGACCGGGATGATGTCGCCGGCCTTGTCCTGCGTGGCGGCGTTGAAGGCCTGGCAGAACTGCATGATGTTGACCTGGGCGGCACCGAGGGCGGGGCCGACGGGAGGCGCGGGGTTGGCGGCGCCGGCGGGAATCTGGAGCTTGATGAAGTTGGTGACCTGCTTCTTGGCCATGTCTCTCTCCTTGGGGACTCTGTCGTTGCGATCTATGAAGGCGCCCAGCCCGAGAAGCTATCCTCACCGATGCCGGGTGGGCGGGATGTCTGCTATCCGATGACCGAGATCTGGTCGAGGGTGAGCTCGACGGGCGTCTCGCGGCCGAAGATGGTGAGCATGACCTTGACCTTGCCGGACTCGGGCATGACCTCGGACACGAGACCGTCGAAGTCCGCGAGGGGCCCGGAGAGGACCTTGACGGACTGACCGACCTCGATGTTGGTGGCGGTGCGCTTGGGCGCCGGGGCGGAGGTGCCGCGGCCGCCGGAGCGACGCATGATCTTGTCGAACTCGTCGCGACGAAGCGGCGTCGGCTTGCCGTCGAGACCGACGAAGCCGGTCACGCCGGGGGTGTTGCGCACGACGGCCCAGGTGTTGTCGTCGATCTCCATGCGAACGAGGACGTAGCTCGGGAAGACCTTGGACTCCTTGGTCTCGCGCTTGCCGCCGTCCTTGATCTCGGTGACCTCCTCGGTCGGGATCTGGATGTCCACGACCTTGTCCTCAAGACCATAGGTCTCGATGCGGTGCTCGAGGTCTGCCTTGACCTTGTTCTCGTACCCTGAGTAGGTGTGAATCACGTACCAGCGCTTAGCCATGGTCTACCCCCTCAGGCCGGTGTAGCCGACGAGCGCGGCGACGATACCGGAGTCGACGAGCCAGATGATGATGCCAAAGACGATGAGCATCGCGATGATGGCCACCGAGTAGCTCTTGAGCTCGCTCTTGGAGGGCCACACAACGCGACGCATCTCGGAGCGGACGTCGCCGAGATAGTTGCGCAGACGGCGGATGGGGCCGGGGTGCGCCTTGGCGCGCTCCTCCTTGGCGGCCTTCTTCTCTGCCTTGGCGGCGGCCTTCTCGCTCTTCTCGACCGCCTTCTTGGCGTCCTCGGGCTCAGAGGCGGCGCGCGCAGCCTCGACGCGAGCGCGCTCCTCGGCTCGCGCCTTGCGGACGCTCCTCTTGTTACGGTCCTTGTTGGCCATCCCTCGACTCCTAAGAAAACGGTCCCTTACATGGAAACCGGCTAACCCCGAAGGGAAAGCCGGTGGTGAAATCTGGCAGGCCAGGAAGGACTCGAACCCTCAACAAACGGTTTTGGAGACCGCCGCTCTACCATTGGAGCTACTGGCCTGTGATGAAAACCCACCTTGGTTAGCGGGTCTCCCTGTGAAGCGTGTGCTTACGGCACCACGGGCAGTACTTCTTCAACTCCATGCGATCGGGGTTGTTGGACTTGTTCTTGTCCGTGGTGTAGTTGCGGCGCTTGCACTCGGTGCACGCGAGGGTAACTAGAGTACGCATTGATCCTCCTGAAGAACTTCTCGTTGGAGGGGGTTTCCCTCGAACGTGACGCGATGGAGAACGATACCATCGGTCTGCCCGAACTGTCAACCCCCTGACGATGACACGGCTCGCATCACAAAATCCGCAAATAGCAAGAAGGACGCGCAAAAAAGACCCGGCGTCGCGAGGACGCCGGGTCTTGAACTAGCTTCTGGTGAAGTTAGTCGAGAATCGAGGAGACGCGGCCGTCGCCGACGGTGTGGCCACCCTCGCGGATAGCGAACTTGAGGCCCTGCTCCATGGCGATCGGGTGGATGAGCTCGCAGGTGACGGTGATGTGGTCGCCAGGCATAGCCATCTCAACCTTGGTGCCGTTGGTGTCGGTGAGCTCGGAGATGTCACCGGTGACGTCGGTGGTGCGGAAGTAGAACTGCGGACGGTAGCCGGCGAAGAACGGGGTGTGACGGCCACCCTCCTCCTTGGTGAGGACGTAGATCTCGCCGGTGAACTTCTGGTGCGGCTGGACGGAGCCGGGCTTGCAGATGACCTGGCCGCGCTCGATGTCCTCGCGCTTGATGCCGCGCAGGAGGATGCCAACGTTGTCGCCAGCCTCGCAGAAGTCCATGGTCTTGCGGAACATCTCGATGCCGGTGGCGACGGAGGTCTGCTTCTCGCGGATGCCGACGATCTCGACGGGGTCGTTGAGCTTGAGCTCGCCGCGCTCGACACGGCCGGTGGCGACGGTGCCGCGGCCGGAGATGGTCATGACGTCCTCGATGGCCATCAGGAACGGCTTGTCGTTGTCACGCGGGGGCGTCGGGATGTAGGAGTCGACGGCGTGCATGAGCTCGACGATGGAGTCGACCCACTTCTGCTCGCCGTTGAGGGCGCCGAGAGCGGAGCCGCGGATGATCGGCAGGTCGTCGCCGGGGAAGTCGTACTCGGTGAGGAGGTCGCGGGTCTCCATCTCAACGAGGTCGATGAGCTCCTCGTCGTCAACCATGTCGCACTTGTTCAGGAAGACGATGATGTAGGGGACGCCGACCTGACGGGCGAGAAGGATGTGCTCGCGGGTCTGGGCCATGGGGCCGTCGGTGGCGGCGATGACGAGGATGGCGCCGTCCATCTGAGCCGCACCGGAGATCATGTTCTTGATGTAGTCAGCGTGGCCCGGGCAGTCGACGTGAGCGTAGTGGCGCTCCCAGGTCTCGTACTCGATGTGGGCAACGTTGATGGTGATGCCGCGCTGACGCTCCTCGGGAGCCTTATCGATGTTCTCGAAGGCGGTGTAGTCGGCCTTGCAGCCCTCGGTCTCGGAGAGGACCTTGGTGATGGCCGCGGTCGTGGTGGTCTTGCCGTGGTCGACGTGACCAATGGTACCGATGTTTACGTGGGGCTTGGAACGATCGAACTTCTCCTTGGCCATTGCCATCCTCCTTCTGGAACCGACCTTCTGGCCTTCCAATGTACTTGCTTCGTTCTTATGCCAAGCGGCGCCGAAGCGCCGCCAAGAACTCTGGTACCGGTGACTGGACTCGAACCAGTGACATCGCGGGTATGAGCCGCGTGCTCTAACCAACTGAGCTACACCGGCGTGGTGCCTTGCGACTGAATGGCGGAAATGGAGCCCGCGACCGGATTTGAACCGGTGACCTCTTCGTTACCAACGAAGTGCTCTACCGACTGAGCTACACGGGCAGATGGTGGGGATGCTTGGACTCGAACCAAGGAACCCAGAGGGAGCGGATTTACAGTCCGCCGCAGTTGCCGCTGTGCCACATCCCCATTCCGTTTTCAGCCACCCGCGAGGCGCGTTCTCCCTCGCAAGCGGATAGTAGAATACGGCGTGCGCAAGAACTTGTCAACGTATACCCCCCAGCCGGGCGTATCCATCATCACGAGCAGCACACATCCGCAGGTCAACCACTTTATTTTTACCGAGAAGAACGCGAGGCCGCGACCCTTTTGGGCCACGGCCTCGAAAAATATTTCTGGAGCCGGCAGAGGGAGTCGAACCCCCAACCCACGGTTTACAAAACCGTTGCTCTGCCATTGAGCCATGCCGGCGCGTTCGTCAATGATAGCGGAACGGATGGGACGAGGGGGCGTGAGACGAGGGGACAGGCTCGTTTGTCTCGCGCCCCGACTGCTAGCCGCGCAGCATCCGCCAGAGCTTCTCGCGCGCGGCCGGGTCGATGCGGTCCTCGAGGCGCATGTGCTGGGTCTGCCGCGCATCGTTTTCTCGGCGATACTCCACTGCGAGGGCGCCCACGTCGGCCACGAGCACGTCGCTCGAGACGCGCGTGACCGGGATGCCGCCCACCGTCGCTCGTATCGTGCGGTCCGAGGTCACCACCGTCACCGCGTGCGGCGCGAGGCGCGCCTCGGTGACCAGGCGCTCGATGACGGCGTCGGCGGACTCCCCCGCCGCCGAGAAGATCACGCGCACGCCGGCCCGGGAGAGGTCGGGGCGCTCCGGCGAGACGTTGCCCGCGGCGTCGAAGACGATCACCGGCTCGAAGCGGCCCTTCGCGTAGGCGGCAACGTCGGAGATGAGCAGCTCGCGCGCCTGCTCGAAGGGGTCGCCCTCGCTCGTCTCGTCCATGCGGTCGAGGTAGCGGGAGGACTTGTAGATGACGTTGTAGCCGTCCACCACGAGCAGCTCGCGCGAGGCGCCGGTCCTAGGCACCCGCCTCGCCGCCCGTCTCCTGCCGGCGCAGCCACTCGTAACAGAGCACCGTCGTGGCCTGCGCGACGTTGAGCGACTCCACGCGCCCGCGCTGAGGCAGGCGGCACGAAAAGTCGCACTTCTCGGCAACCAGGCGCGAGATGCCCTCGCCCTCCGAGCCCATCACCAGGGCGAGGCGCCCGGCAAACGGCGCGTGCCAGACGTCCTGCTCGGCGTGCTCGGTGGCGGCGCAGGCCCAAAAGCCCGCCGCCTGAAGCTCCTCGATCGCGCGCGCGAGGTTGGGCACCTGCGCGATGGGCAGGTGCATGACGGCGCCCGCGGAGGTCTTGTAGGCGCCCACGCCCACCGAGGCGGCGCGCGCCTTGGCCACCACGACGCCCGCCGCGCCCACGACCTCGGCCGTGCGCACGATGGCGCCGAAGTTTCCCTGGTCGGTCACATGGTCGAGCACCACGACGAGCGCCGGACCCTCGCCCGCCGCGGCGATGACCTCGGAGAGCGACGCGTACTCGAAGGGGCGCGTGCGCACGACGACGCCCTGGTGCGCCCCGTGGCTGGAGAGCGCGTCGAGCCTGCCGCGCGGCACGCGCTCGACGGGCACGCCCGCCTCGCCCAGGCGCGCGGCGATCTTCTCGAGCGCCTGGTCGCGCTCGCCGGAGCGCTCCTGCACGAGCGCCGAGCGCAGCGGCATCCCGCAGGCGAGCGCCTCCTCGACGGCGCGGCGTCCCTCGATCAGGTCGCCGCGCTCCTGCGGCCCGCGGCGCGCGGCCCCCGGCAGCGGACGGGGCACGCGGCCCTTCTCGGCACGCTGGCCCCTGCCCGACCCGGGGCGCCCGGAGCGCCCCGCCTGGGGGCGTCCGCCCTTGCCCTTGCCGCCGCGCACGTCGCGGCCGGGCGTACGAGACTGATTCTTTGCCACGCTTACTCCTTGCGGTGCAGGCGCGCGCCCGAGGCGGTGTCCTCCACCACGAGGCCGAGCGCGGTGATGCCGTCACGGATGGCGTCGGCGACGCCCCAGTTCTTCTCGGCACGTGCCGCCTGGCGCGCGGCGAGCAGGGCCTCGGCCGCCTCGGCGGCAGAGGCGCCCTCGTAGCCGGCCTGGTCGCGCGCGAGGTCCACGAGCCCGGCGGGCAGGTCGTCGTCGCCGGCGGAGCGGCCCAGGCCGATGCCCATCACGTCGGCGAGCTCGCAGAGCATATCCGCAGCGCGCAGGCAGACGGCGGTGGAGGTGTCGTCGGCGGCCTCTGCCAGATAGGTGTTTGCGGCGGTCACCAGCGAGAAGATCGCGGCGAGGCCTCCCGCAGTGTTGAAGTCGTCGTCCATCTGGCGGCAGAACTCCTCGCGCGCCTCGTCGATCTTGCGGCCGAGGGTGCGGTCGGCGTCGTTGAGCTCGCCGTCCTGCGGGGAGCGCTCGGCGGCCCAGCGGAGGTTCCGCGCGCAGGTCTCGAGGCGCTCGAGCGTGCCGGCCACGCCCTCGAGGCGCTCGAAGGAGAAGTCGAGCGGCGCGCGGTAGTGGGTCTGCAGCATGAGCAGACGCACGGCGTCGGCCGGGTACTTGTCGAGCACCTCCTTGAGCGTGTAGAAGTTGCCGAGGCTCTTGGACATCTTCTCGCCGTTGACGCGCAGCATCCCCGTGTGCATCCAGGTGTTGGCGAGCGCCGTGTCCCAGGCGCACATGGCCTGGGCGGTCTCGTTCTCGTGGTGCGGGAAGATGAGGTCGGCGCCGCCGCCGTGGATGTCGATGGGGGTGCCCAGGTAGCGGTGGATCATCGCGCAGCACTCGGTGTGCCAGCCGGGACGGCCGTCGCCCCAGGGGCTGGGCCAGCTCGGCTCGCCGGGCTTGGCGGCCTTCCAGAGCGCGAAGTCAAACGGGTCACGCTTCTCGTCGTTGACCTCCACGCGCTCGCCGGCGCGCATCTGGTCGAGGTCGCGGCCGGAGAGAATGCCGTAGCTGTGGTCGGCGCGCACGGAGAAGTAGACGTCGCCGGAGGGCACCGGGTAGGCCACGCCGCGCTCGATGAGGAGCGTGATCATCTCCTGCATGGCCTCGATCTCGTGCGTGGCGCGCGGGCGGATGTCCGGGTCGAGCACGCCAAAGCGGTGCATCTGCTCGATGAAGGCGGCCGAGCACTCCTCGGCGACCTCGGCCGCGGTGCGGCCGCACTCGTTGGCGCGGTTGATGATCTTGTCGTCCACGTCGGTGAGGTTCTGGGCAAAGGTGACCTGATAGCCCTTGTACATGAGGTAGCGACGGATCACGTCAAACGCGAGGAAGGTCCGCGCGTTGCCGATGTGGATCTGGTCGTAGACGGTGGGGCCGCAGACGTACATACGAATCTTGCCGGGCTCGATGGGGACGAGCTCCTCCTTCTTGTGCGTCTGACTGTTGTAGACGAGCATGCGCGCTCCTTGGGTGTCTGTCGGAAACGTTCCGACCAGTATAGCGCGGCGCCCGCGGGGTGAGTTCTTCTCGCCCGGCGCGGGGGCGGGGCGCGGGCGGGCGCGGTGCTTACGAATTGCCGGGCTTCGCGCGGAACGAGGGCGCGGCGCTTACTAAACCCCGCTTGTCGCGGCGGGAGCCCCCGCGGTGCTTACGGATTGCCGCTTGTCGCACGCGCGAGAGAGTCGCACGGGCGCACGCCCAGCGATTCGCCCGGATTCGTAAGCGCCACGGGACCTCTAGCTGCGATGGGCCCGGATTCGTAAGCACCGCGGGCGGGGCGGCTGCGATTCGCGCGGATTTGTAAGCGCAAAACGGACTGTCAGCGCGATGGGCCGGAAAGTCTAAGCAACGCGGCGCATTACGCGGCGCGGCGCCCGTCGCGCGAGCTCAGCAGGCCGAGAAGGACTACCGGCCGTCGTCGAGAAGGGCCACGGCCCAGGCGGCGATGCCCTCCTCGCGGCCCACGAACCCGAGCCGCTCGGTGGTCGTGGCCTTCACGCCCACGGCATCCACGGGCACGCCCAGCGCGGCAGCCATGTTGGCGCGCATCTGATCGCGGTGGGGCGCGAGCTTGGGCGCCTGCGCCGCGACGGTGCAGTCCACGTCGAGGATGCGGTAGCCGCGCTCGCGCGCGAGCTCGGCCACGCGGCGCATCAGGACGAGCGAGTCCGCGCCCTCGTAGGCGGGGTCGGTGTCCGGAAAGAGACCCCCGATGTCACCCGCACGCATGGCACCGAGCACGGCGTCCATGAGCGCGTGGGCGAGCACGTCGGCGTCGGAGTGGCCGGCGAGCCCCCGCTCGCACGGCACGTCGACGCCTCCGAGCACCAGACGGCGCCCCTCCGCGAACGCGTGCACGTCAAAGCCGTGTCCGATGCGCAGCATGACAGTTCCTTTCTGGCAGACTTGACAATCTCGTCAGGTTATATTGTCAAGCGCGAGCGCTTGACAATATAACCTGACGAGATTGTCAAGTCTGCCAAGCCCCTGCCCCCTGGGTCACCCAAGCAGTCGCCGCTCGAGAGCGGCCTCGGCAAGGGCCAGGTCCTCGGGCAGCGTGACCTTGATGTTGTCGCGCGAGGACTCGACCACGCGCACCTTGCCGCCCATGCGCTCCACCAGGGAGGCGTCGTCGGTCCCCAGGTACTCGTCGCGCGCGGCGGCCTTGTGCGCGGCGAGAAGGACCCGGCGCCGAAAGACCTGCGGGGTCTGGGCGGCCCAATAGAAGCTGCGGTCGGGCGTCGCCACGATGGTCGTACCCTCGACGAGCTTGAGGGTGTCGACGGAGCGCGTCGCGAGGATGGCGCCGGCAAGCGCCGGATCCTGGCGGACCGCCGCGATCGCGGCCTCGATCATCTCGGCCTCCACCAGCGGCCGCGCGGCGTCATGGACGGCGACGAACTCCAGGTCGCGGGGGACCGCCCCCAGCCCGGAGAGCACCGAATCCTGACGGGTCGCCCCGGACGGGGCGAGCGCCACCGGCTTTTTGAGGGAGAGCCGCGCGAGCACGTCCTTCTCGACCTGCGCCGCCCGGTCCGGGGCGCAGACCACCACGAGCCGCGCCACCGACGGCGCCTGCTCGAACGCGGCGATCGACCAGCACATGAGGGGCAGGCCGGCGAGCTCGACGAACTGCTTTCCGCGCGGGTCGCCAAAGCGCTCGCCCGAGCCTCCCGCGACGATGACGGCGCAGGTGTCGGCGGGGGGCTCGGCGGAGCCGACGCGGCAGGCGCACGCCTCGGGGCAGGGGGCGCCGGCGCCCATCACTCGCCCTTCCCCCACATGCGGTGCAGGCTGTTGGCGAGCACGTCGGGATTCTTGACGCCGATCTTGCCGAGGCGTGAGGGGTCGTCGTCCACGGCCTCGAGGACCTCCTGCAGCGAGCCGTACTCGTCGACGATCTTGTCGGCCATGCCCTCGCGCACGACGGGCACGCGCGAGAGCGTGCGCAGGCCGAGCGGGGTCATGATGCTGTCCTCGCCGCAGTCGTCGCCAAAGCCGAGGATGCGCGCCACGGTCTTGGCGGAGCGCAGCTGCGTGTTGACGGTGTCATGCAGGCGGCGGCGCACGGTGCGCGCGGTCTCCTCGGAGGAGTCCGCGGCGTAGTCGCGAATCATGAGGGTGTAGGCCTCGTCGACGCCGGCGAGGTACTCGTCGCGCTGCATCTGGGCGATCTTGCCCTCGCGGCCGAGCTGGACGATGCAGTCGTCGAGTTCGCTGCCGGCGGTGAGCAGCGCCTCGAAGAGGTAGAAGAGGTCGGTGAGGTCACCGAGCGTGACCATGTTGTCGAGCTCGAGGCTCGTGAGGTGCAGCAGGTTGCGATCGAGCTGGGAGCGGGTGTTCTGCATGGCGACGGTCAGCTGGTTGACCGTCGTGAGCAAATCGCTCACCGGCTTGATCTGGAAGCCCTTGCCGTCCACGTAGACGTTGATGATCGAGCGACGGGAGGAGACCGAGACGACCATCGCCCGGGTGAGCAGGCTCATGCGGGCCGCCGTGCGGTGGCGCGTGCCCGTCTCGGACGTGGGCAACGACGGGTCTGGGTTGAGGTGGTAGTTGGCGCGCAAGATCTTGGTGAAGTCGCGGTCGATGACCACGGCGCCGTCCATCTTGCAGAGCTCGAAGAGGCGGTTGGCCGTGAACGAGACGTCGAGCTTGAAGCCGTCGTCCCCGGCGGCCAGCACGTTCTCCGTGTCGCCGACGCAGATGAGGGCGCCGAGGTGGCCCGCGAGGATCATGTCGAGCGCCAAGCGCAGCGGGGTCCCGGGCGCGGTGTTCTTGATCGCGTCCTGGAGGCGCTGCTCGCGGTCGGCGGCACCGGTGTCAAGCTGGGTGGCATCCATGGGCGGCCCTTCGTGCGCTGCCGGCACGCATGCGGGCCGGCTCCCTTATTGAGTCTGAGTATATCGCGCGGCGCGAAGCGGGGCAGGTCGGCATGTGACAATTAGGGCAGGTTGAATTGTCACATGCCGCCCCGCCCCGTTTTGACGGCTAGGTGCTCAGTGCCAGGACGTTGTTTACGCCCCGGAAGCGAGCAGCCCGCCGGCTCCGGGCGCGCCCGAGGAGGGCTCGGGCAGCGGCGCCGGTTCCGGGCCCATGAGGTGCTCGCGGCGGCGCGGCGCGGGGATCTCGCCGACGGCGTGCTCAAAGACGAGCTGGCCGTCCTTCTCGTCCACGCGAATGATCTCGCCGCGATGCCACAGACCCTGCAGCAGCTCCTCGGAGAGCGGGTCCTCGATGAGCGTCTGGATGGCGCGGCGCAGCGGGCGTGCGCCGTAGACCGGGTCGGCGCCCTCCTTGGCCACGAGGTCGCGCGCGGCGTCGGTGAGCTCGATGGACATGCCCTGCGCGATGAGGCGCTCGCGGAGGTCGGCGACCATGAGCTCGACGATGCCCCGCAGCTGCTCGGGCGTGAGCGACTTGAAGACCACGACCTCGTCCACGCGGTTGAGGAACTCCGGGCGGAAGTGCTTCTTGAGCTCGGACATGACGCGGCTCGTGATCTCCTTGTCGGAGAGGCCCGACGCCCCCTGGGCCGAGAAGCCCATCGTGGTGGTCTGCGCGATGTCGCGCGCGCCGATGTTGGACGTCATGATGATGACGGTGTTGGAGAAGTCCACGTGACGGCCCTGGCCGTCGGTGAGCCGGCCCTCCTCCAGGATCTGGAGAAGCACGTTGAAGACGTCGGGGTGAGCTTTCTCGACCTCGTCGAAGAGCACGACCGAGTAGGGACGCCGGCGCACCGCCTTGGTGAGCTCGCCGCCCTCGTCGTAGCCAACGTAGCCGGGAGGGGCGCCCACGAGCTTGGAGACGGTGTGCTTCTCCATGAACTCGGACATGTCAAAGCTGATGAGCGCCTCCTCGGAGCCAAAGAGAAACTCCGCGAGCGCCTTGGCGAGCTCGGTCTTGCCCACGCCCGAGGGGCCCAGGAAGATGAACGAGCCGCCCGGTCGGCGCGGGTCCTTGAGCGGGGAGCGGCTGCGGCGGATGGCCTTGGCGACCTTGGTCACGGCCTCGTCCTGGCCCACGACGCGCTGGTGCAGCACGTCCTCGCAGCGCAGGAGCTTGGAGGCCTCCGCCTCGGTGAGGCTCGAGACGGGCACGCCGGTCATGGAGGAGACCACGTCGGCGATGTCGTCCTCGTCGACGGTCACCACGTTGGCGGCGAGCCGCTCGCGCCAGGCGGCCTCGAGCTCGTCGCGCTGGGACACGAGGGCCTTCTCCTCGTCGCGCAGGCGCGCGGCGTCCTCGAACTCCTGGGCCGCCGCGGCGGCGGACTTCTCCTCGCGCACGCGTGCCAGGTCGGCGTCGACCTGGGCGATCTCGGGCGGCAGCGCCATCTTGTGGACGCGCGTGCGAGCGCCGGCCTCGTCGAGCACGTCGATGGCCTTGTCCGGCAGGAAGCGGTCCTGGACGTAGCGGCTCGAGAGCGTCACCGCGGCCTGGACGGCGTCGTCGGTGTAGCTCACGTGGTGGTGCTTCTCGTAGCGGTCCTTGAGGCCCTCGATGATCTTGACGGTGTCCTCGGGGCTGGGCTCGCCGATGCTGACCGGCTGGAAGCGGCGCTCGAACGCCGAGTCCTTCTCGACGTGCTTGCGGAACTCCTCGGCCGTGGTGGCGCCGATGACCTGGATCTCGCCGCGCGAGAGGGGCGGCTTCAAGATCGATGCGGCATCAATGGAGCCTTCGGCCGAGCCGGCGCCGATGACGGTGTGGATCTCGTCGATGAATAGGATGTCGTTCTCGGACTCCTCGAGCTCGCGCACGACCTTCTTCATGCGCTCCTCGAACTCGCCGCGATACTTGGAGCCGGCGACGAGACTCGCGAGGTCGAGCGTCCAGATCTGCTTGCCGCGCAGGATGTCGGGCACGTTGCCCGAGGCGATGAGCTGCGCGAGCCCCTCGACGATCGCGGTCTTGCCCACGCCCGGGTCGCCGAGGATGAGCGGGTTGTTCTTCTGGCGGCGCGCGAGGACCTGCATGACGCGCTCGATCTCGCGGTCGCGGCCGATCACCGGGTCGAGCTTGTCGTCCGTGGCCAGCTTGGTGAGGTTGCGGCCGTACTGCTCGAGCACGGAGCCCTCCTCGCCGGGCTGCTGCTGCGGTCCGCCAAAGCCCGCCATGCGGACGTCGGCGGCCGCCGGCTGGCGGGGGGCCTCGCTTTGCTTGGAGGAGAGCTCGGCCACGGCGTTGCGGACGGCGTCGCCCGAGACGCCCATCTGGCGCAGGGCGTCCATCGCGCGGCCGTTGCCCTCGGAGACGATGCCGAGCAGCAGGTGCTCGGTGGCGATGTAGTTCTGGCCGTGCGTCATGGTCTCGCGGTAGGCACCCTCCAGCACGCGCTTGGCGCGCGGCGTGAAGGGGATGTGGCCGCCGGGGACGGGCTCGTTGTCGCTGGCAGTGAGGCCGCGGACCGTGGCGAGCGTCTCGTCGTAGGTGATGTCGAGCTTGGCGAGGGCCTGGGCGGCGACGCCCTCGCCCTCCTTGATGAGGGCGAGCAGCAGGTGCTCGGTGCCCACGTACATTTGCCCGAGGCTTCTGGCTTCGTCCTGCGCGAGGCTCATGACCTTGCGCGCCTTGTCGGTGAACTTCTCAAACATTGAGGTTGTCCTCTCGCGATAGTTTCACAGCTATAGTTTGTACCCACACGCCCGTCCGCGCAAACGGGGCGTCACTTCTCTGTGACGCACGTGACGATGAGCGCACTTCTCGCCGGAGCCCGGGAGCCCGCCCGCACTTCTCGCCGGAGCCCGGGAGCCCGCCCGAACGCCCGCCCGCACTTCTCGGCATCGGTCGAGAAGAACAACGCACTTGGAGACTTCGCGCATTGAGTGCGGGCTCCAACGCACTGGATGCGAGCACTCGACGACAAATACCGAGAAGGACCGCGCACTCGAGGTCGCCCCGCCCAAAATCCGCCCGCACTTCTCGCCCGCACTCATAAGTGCGCGCATAGAGTGCGGCCCAGCGCGCACTTCTCGCACAAGGCCTCCTCCGGGGACGAGCGCCAGCATCTCGCCCAATCCTCCGAACAGGCAAAACATCGCGACCCGTGGATTTCCCGTGCAGAGCCGCGCCCATCCCGCGCGAATGGAGCCCTCTTGTTCCGGTGCCGTGTCCTGCGCGGCCCCTCTCACCCGCGGCCATCCGAAAGCTGCGCGAAAGCTCCCACCAAGCTAAGACGCAGCTCTCCGTACGCTCGCCTTGCTAGGCTTTTCCGCCAAGAAGCCAACCCCCTTAAGGAGGGCCACTCGAAAGGAGGCTCGCGTGGACGTCTTTCTCGCCGGAACCGACTCGCTCAAGCTGACGCGCATCGCTCGCAAGGACCCGGACCTCGCCCTCGTGCCCGCCGGCAACGCCCACCGCCGTTCCCGCCAATCCCCCATTGACATCGCCGCCCTCAGGCTCGCTCTACCGGAGGACCTGTGCTCGTTCTCTCCCGCCGAGCCTCTCTCGCTCACGTTCTTCTCGCGCGAAAGCCGCTCGTCTGCCGCGTGCCTCTCGTCCCGCGCCCTTCTCACCCGCCTTCCCGAGGACTCGTTTCTAGAGGTCATTCAGGCCAACGGGGATCCTTGGCCCTATGCGGGGAGCGGCGAGCTCCACCTGTTCGTCGAGTCCCCCGGACTGAGCCTGGTGCGCATGGAGCAGCAGGTCCAGAGGCTCGTCAAACGTGACGCCCTCACGCCAAACGCCGCCTTCATCAAGCTGCTCACGTTTCCCATGGAGGCGTGCGGGCTATACGCCCGCGACCCAAGCGACCCCGCGCACGGTCCCTGCGCCTTCGAGCTCGAGCCGGTTCAATCACCCGAGAAAATCGTCGGGCTTCTGGGCAACCTCGAGGGAATCCGGGGGCTGAGACAGGCGCGTCGCGCAGCCGCGCTCGTGCAGAGCGGCGCAGGATCGCCAGAGGAGACGCTGCTCTCGCTCGCGTTCAAGCTGCCCGAGCACCTCGGCGGCATCGAGGCTCCCGCCTTTCTTGAGAACGAGCCCATCGACTGGCCGCAGGATGTGCGCCATCTCATCGAGCACAAGCAGATGCGGCCGGACTTTAACTGGCCCGGACACCTGACTGCCGGGGAGTACAACGGCAAGGACCACATAAGCGAGGCGGCCTTCGAGGAGGACCAGCGACGGATTCGAGACTATCAAAGGTGCGGCATCTCCGTCTTCCCCGCGAGCTACAAGAACGTGCGCACCGTCCACGCCCTGAGCGGCTACCTCGCGAGCATTGCGCACTCGCTCGCCAAGACCGAGGGGCCGGAGTTCGAGGCACGGGTTCGACGCACGCTCGAAGACGCAGGGGCGACGCACGCGAGGAAGGTCCTTCTCAGCCAGACGCTTCCCGCCATACCTAGCGAGAAGCCCAGCTGGTAGTGAGGGCGCCCGGCACCCCTTGGCCCGGCGCCCTTAGCGTGGCGCCCCCCTGGCCCGGCACCCCTTGGCGTGGCGCCCCCCATCGAGAAAAGCCCGCACTTCTTGCGCGCACTTACGAGTGCGGGCTAGAAGTGCGGGCGATTTCCGCATGGGGCGCGCCCGAGTGCGGGGCTCTTCTCGACGCCTGCCGTCGAGTGCGCGCATCCAGTGCGCCGGGGCCCGCACTCGATGCGCGGGGCGTCGGGTGCGGGGTCCTTCTCGGCAGATACCGAGAAGTGCGGGCGGGCTCGCAGCGGGCGGCGTCGGGTGCGCGGCGCCTCCCGGGGGATGCCGAGAAGTGCGGGCGGGCTCGCGGGCGCGGGCGCTGCCGGGGAGGCGCTACTTGCCAAACGTGTCGCGGTCCGGCGCGATGGCCTGCATCGCGGCGATCGTGCGGGCGAAGAGCTCGTCGAGCTCCATGCCGCAGAGCTCGGCGCCCTGGCGGATGACGTCGCGGTTGCAGCCCGCGGCGAATCGCTTGTCCTTGAACTTCTTCTTGAGCGACTTCACCTCGAAGTCCATGACGGACTTGCTCGGGCGCATGATCACCGCCGCGCCGATGAGGCCCGTGAGCTCGTCAACGGCAAACAGGACCTTCTCCATGGGCAGCTCCGGCGCCGGCAGGTCGGGGTTGTTCATCGAGTTGTGCGACTGGATCGCGCGCACCAGCGCCTCGGAGCCGCCCGCCGCGCGGATCAGCTCGCCGGCGTAGGTGGTGTGGCCCACGGGGTCGTCCGCGTGCTCCTCCCAGTCGAGGTCGTGCAGGATGCCCACGACCTCCCAGAAGTCGGCGTTGTCGGGGTCCTCCTGGAGCGCAAACTGTCGCATCACGCCGCCCACGGTCGCGCCGTGCTCGAGGTGGAACTCCTCCTTGTTGTGCGCGGCGAGCAGGGCGAGCGCCTCGTCGCGGGAGATCCCGGCGACAAGCGCCGCGGGGCCCTCGACCGCGGCCGCGACCTTCTCGCTGTCGGCGGCGATGGCGTCGACGGAGGCGGCCGTGTTGTCGGTCACGACGCCGGCGACCTGCGCCTCGATGTCCGCCTTGGTGATGGTCTCGGGCTTCATGGCCGGGAAGAGCAGCACGTCGCGGATGGCGGGCTGGTCGCAGAAGAGCATGACCATTCGGTCGATGCCGTAGCCGATGCCACCCGCCGGCGGCATGCCGTACTCGAGCGCGCGCACGTAGTCGTAGTCGTAGCCCATGGCCTCGTCGTCGCCCAGGCCCTTGGCCGCGACCTGCTCGGCGAAGCGTCCCGCCTGGTCGACGGGGTCGTTGAGCTCGGAGAAGGCGTTGGCGTACTCGTGGCCGGCGATGACCAGCTCAAAGCGGTCGGTGAGGCGCGGGTCCTCGGGCTTGCGCTTGGAGAGCGGGGAGACCTCCTCGGGGTAGTCGCAGACGAAGGTGGGGTTGACGATGGTCTTCTCGCCCAGCTCGTCGTAGAGCTCGAAGAGCAGCTTGCCGGGGCCCCAGCTCGGCTGGACCTCGATGCCGTTCTTCTCGCAGAGCTCGCGCAGGTGCTCGATGGGGGTGTCCATCGTAAGCTGCTCGCCCACGCACTCGGAGGCGATCTCGGAGAGCGGGCGGCTCGCCCAGGTGCCGGACATGTCGATCGTCTGACCCTGGTAGGTGATGACCTCGTGGCCCTCCTCGCAGCCGCAGACCTCGCGCGCGATCATCTTGAAGAGGCCCTCGGAGAGGCGTTTCATGCCCTCGAGGTCGGCGTAGGCGCAGTAGGCCTCCATCGAGGTGAACTCGGGGTTGTGCGTGAGGTCCATGCCCTCGTTGCGGAAGTTGCGGCCGATCTCGAAGACGCGCTCGAGGCCGCCCACGATGAGGCGCTTGAGCGGAAGCTCGGTGGCGATGCGCAGGTAGAAGTCACGGTCGAGCGCGTTGAAGTGCGTGACGAACGGCTTGGCGTTGGCGCCGCCGAGGATGGCGTGCATCATCGGCGTCTCGACCTCCATATAGCCGTCGGCCTCCATGAAGCGACGGATGAGGGAGACGATCTGGCTGCGCTTGCGGAAGACGTCGCGGACCTCGGGGTTCATGATGAGGTCGACGTAGCGCTGGCGGTAGCGGACCTCGCGGTCGGTGAGGCCGTGGAACTTCTCGGGCAGCGGCCGCAGGGACTTGGAGAGCATCGTGAGGCGCGCGGGCGAGACGGAGAGCTGCCCGCGGCGGGTGCGCAGGATGGTGCCCGTGGCCCCCAGGATGTCGCCGAGGTCGAGGTTGGAGAGAAGCGCCCAGCCCTCGTCGCCGAGCACGTCGTGGCGGCAGAAGAGCTGAATGGAGCCGCTCACGTCCTCGAGCACGATGAAGGCGGCCTTGCCCTGCTTGCGCAGCGCCCTGATGCGGCCGGCGACGCTTGCCACGTCCTCGGTGTCCGCGCCGTCCTCGAGGCCGGCGTACTTCTCCTCAAGCTCGGCGGCGTGGGCCGTCACCTCGGACGCGATGGGGTACGGGTTCACGCCCGCGTCGATGAGCGCCTGGCGGCGCGCGCGGCGCATCGAGCGCTCGTCAGTGGTTGCTGCGGTGCCGGCGGGGGCGCCGACGGTGGTCTCCTGGGCCATGGTCTCTCCTCATGTCTCACAGACTGCGCCCCGCACCTGCGATGCCGCAGACACGGGGCGCCACGTTTCACTTTTGCGGGGTCAGGGCACGCTAGCGGCTGATCGCCGTGATGGTGTAGCTCCTGCTCCTGCCGGACGGCGCCATGACCTCGATCTTGTCGCCCTCCCTGCGGCCCACGAGGGCGGCGCCCACGGGGGACTCGTTCGAGATCTTGTGCTCGAGCGAGTTGGTCTCGGTGGTGCCGACGATCGTGAAGCTCGTTTTGGCGCCCTTCTCGTCCTCGAGCTCGACCGTGGTGCCGATGGAGACGGTCAGCTCGCCGCTGCCGGCCTCGACGACCGTGGCGATCGAGAGGATCTGGCGGATCTCGTTGATGCGGGAGGCGTTGCGGGCCTCCTCCTCCTTGGCGGCGTCGTACTCGGAGTTCTCCGAGAGGTCGCCAAAGCCGCGGGCCTCCTTGATGCGCTCGACGATCTCGTCGTGCTTCTCGCCCTCGCGATAGGCGAGCTCGTCCACCAGGCGCTGACGGCCCTCGGGGGTGAGCTCGATCTTCTTGGTGTTGTCCATGCTCTGCTCCCTATCTGGCGCGTGAGGTTAGTCGAGCTTGGTGCCGCACTTGGAGCAGAAGCCCGCGTCGGCGGAGTTCTTGGTGCCGCACTTGGAGCAGAACTTGGTCTCGGGGGCGTCGGCGTCATCCTCGTCCTCGATGACCTCGACGGGCTCGTCGTGAGACTCGACGGGGCTCTCGGACTTGTCCTCGGAGCCCTCCTCCATGCCCTCGCGGACGTTCTTCACGGTCTTGCCGAGGGCGGAGCCGATCTTGGGCAGGTTCTTGGGCCCAAAGATGACGAGGATGACGATGAGGATGATGAGCAGCTCAGGGATACCCAGGCCAAGAATCATGATGAAGTGTCCTTCCGGTGCGATGTGTCTCGTGGGCGCACAGGCCCAATACAGCATCAGCTAGTATAGCCGACGTTGCACCCTACTCACAATCTCTAAACGCGAGAATTGCCGCGGCACGCGGGCTCGCGAGAGGCCCCGGGGAGGTCCCGTGAAAGAGTTCTTCATCGGCCTGGCGATCTTGACCGTTGTCTGCACGGCCATCCTGGCCGCGCTGCCATGGCTGCTGCGCCGGCGCGGCGTGGAGATGCGCCGGACCAAGTTTGGCCTCACGCTGGTCTTTGACTCCGCCGACGCCGACGGCACGCCCGTGCGCCTGCTCAACGTCAACGGAACCTTCCAGTCCGTGAGCTACGTGCCCGATGGCCTGCGCTTTGAGCTTGCCTGCGTCTACCACCGCGTCATGGCGTCCGTGATCGAGGGGCTGGACCGGCCCGTGCGCGTGATGGTCATGGGAGGGGGCGGCTACTCGCTGCCCAAGTACCTGGCGGCCTTTGTGCCCGCCGCACGCACCGACGTGGTGGAGGTGGACCCCGCGATCACGCGCCTCGCGCGCGAGCGCTTCTTCCTCGACGAATGCCTCGAGAAGACGGGGGCCGAGAAGGACGGGCGGCTCCGGCTGGTGACGGGCGATGCCTGGGCGTTTTTGCGCGCGGCGACCGAGCCCTACGACGTGATCGTCAACGACGCCTTCTCCGGCAAGCGCCCGCTCGGGCCGCTGGAGACCTCGGAGGGGGCGCGCGTGCTGCGCTCGCGGCTCGCCGAGGGCGGCGTCTACCTAGCAAACGTGCGCTGTTCCTGCGAGGGACCCGGTGCCAGGCCGCTGCGCGAGGTGGAGGACGCCTTCGGGCGCGAGTTCGCACACGTGGCCGTGGTCCCCGAGTGGGCGGACGAGCCGCGCAAGCCCGGCAACAACGTGGTCGTGGCGACGGACGCGGAGCTCGCGCTGCCCGAGGGCGCCGTCGTCGTGCAGTAGGGGCCGGGCCGTCTCGGGGCGGGCCGGCGCTCAGCCCAGGCGCGCGCCCAGCGCCAGCAGCGAGAAGAGCCGCTCGGCCGCGAGGGCATAGAGCTCCTCCGCGCGGGAGAGCGCCTCCTCGAGCGGCATCGCGTCGATGGCCGTGGGCACCCACGCCGCGACGCCGGGCACCGATGCCGCCGCGTCCGCGCTCATGCCGCCCACCACCGCCACGCAGGGCACGCCCGCAGCCTCGCAGGCTGCCGCCACGCCAGCCACGACCTTGCCGCGCGCGGTCTGCGCGTCGGCGTGCCCCTCCCCCGTGACGCAGAGGTCCGCCCCCGCCAGCACCTCCGAGAAGCGCGTGAGCTCGAGGACGCGCGCCATGCCGCTGCCCGCCTGCGCACCGAGAAACGCCATCGCGCCCGCACCCAGGCCGCCCGCCGCGCCGGCGCCCGGCACGTCGAAGTCGCGCCCGAAGGTCCGCTCGAGCACGCGGGCGTAGTTTGCCATGCCGGCGTCGAGCTCGGCGACCATCGCGGGCGTGGCTCCCTTTTGCGGGGCATAGACTGCACTCGCGCCGTCCGGGCCCAGAAGCGGGTTGTCCACGTCGCACATGAGGTGGAAGTTCGTTCGGGCGACGCGAGGGTCGAGGCCGGAGAGGTCGATCGAAGCGATGCGCGCCAGGTCGGCGCCGCAGCCCGCGAGCTCACGGCCGGAGACGTCCAGGAGGCGCGCGCCGAGAGCTCGCATGCAGCCGGCGCCACCGTCGTTGGTCGCGCTGCCGCCGATGGCGAGCGTCACGTCGAGCGCGCCGGCGTCGAGCGCGGCGCGGATGAGCTCGCCGGTGCCGTAGGTGCTCGTGAGCAGCGGGTTCTTCTCGCCCGGAGCGAGCAGGGGGAGGCCCGAGGCGGCTGCCATCTCGATGATGGCGCGTCCGTCGGGCAGCATGCCGTAGGCGGCCTCGACCGGACGGCCCAAGGGATCGGCCACGCAAACGCGCCGCAGGTCTCCGCCGCAGGCCGCGACGAGCGCCTCGACCGTGCCGTCGCCGCCGTCCGCCATGGGCACCGCCACGCAGGCGCAGCCGGGAACGTGTCGGCGCGCCGCCGCCTCGAGCAGGCGCGCCGCGTCCGCAGAGGTCAGCGTCCCCTTGAACGAGTCGGACGCAAAGACGAACCTGGGCGAACCCGCCATGGGCCCCTCCTGATGAATGATGAAAAGTGACAGTCCTTTTTCATCAAGACTATACTTCACCGGGAAAACGACGAAGGAGACCTCTTGATCAAGCTCTTTGCGAGTGACCTCGACGGCACGCTCTTCAACGCCCTGCACCAGACCGACGGCGCCATCCTTCGCCGGCTGCGACGCGTGACCGGCGCCGGACGACACGTGGCCCTGGCGACGGGCCGCTGGTCGAGCACGGGCGCCGAGCTGGGCTTTGACGACCTGCCCCTCGAGGTGGTGAGCGGCAACGGCGCTTTTGTCTACGACGC
The DNA here is from genome assembly GCF_024733715.1 of Thermophilibacter sp. ET337. Classification (NCBI taxonomy): domain Bacteria; kingdom Bacillati; phylum Actinomycetota; class Coriobacteriia; order Coriobacteriales; family Atopobiaceae; genus Thermophilibacter; species Thermophilibacter sp. ET337. The sequence goes on from NZ_JANRHO010000006.1 coordinate 37,248, forward strand.
CCGCGGCCAGCTGCTGCGCAGCGTGGAGATCTCCCCGGCGACACTCGAGGAGCTGCTCGACGCCTTTCCCACCTGCTGCTTCACCTGCGTGGCGCCGGACGGGACGTTTGTGCGCGGCTCGCGCGAGAGCCAGCTGGCGGGGTATCTCCCCTCGCCCGGCCTGCTCGGGAGGTTCGTGGCCTGGCGCTTTCGTCGGCGCGGCCCCGCCGAGGACATGGTCTTCGACCAGACAGACGAGGACGTCCTGTCGCACACGATCTGCAAGGTCAACTGCCGCGTGCTCGACCCCGGGCTCAAGGCGGAGCTCGCGGCCTTTGTGGCCGAGCACGAGGACACGCTCGTGAACGCCTCGTTTGACGGGGACCTCTTCGAGCTCACAGAGGCGAGCGTCAACAAGGGCGAGGCGGTGGCCTGGCTGGCCGGGCATCTTGGCATCGCGGAGGACGAGGTCGCGGTCTACGGCGACGGAGGCAACGACATCGCGATGCTCGAGCGCTTCGAGCACGCCTATGCCACGCACAACGGCAGCGAGGACGCCAAGCGCGCCGCGGGCCACGTGATCGGCAGCTGCGCGCTGCACGCGGTGCCGCGCCACATGCTGGCGACGACGCGCCGGGAGGGGACGCTCTAGGGACGATCCCGCGGGGATGCCGAACTAAAACTCGACGAGGTCGCGCACCCTGACGCCAAGCGCGTCGGCGATGCGGCACAGGACGTCGATTCCTATGCTGACCCTGCCCGTCTCCACCTCCCAGAGGTAGGACTGGTTCGTCGACGCCATGAGGGAGAGCTCTCGTTGTGAGAGCCCCGCCACCTCTCGCGCCTCCCGAATCCGCCGCCCGAGCAAGTCTCTTCGTCCTCTCGTATCCATCGGAAGCCCTCGCACGCATCGTCATCCATCGTCCTCTTGACCTTGCTGAACTCGTAGAGCACCACGCCGGGAGAGGTGAAGTCGCGGCACGCACAGACGATCTTGCCGTCGCGGTACCCCAGGCGGGTCTCGTGCGTCGGGATGCCGAGAAGCGCGTAGATGTGCGAGCCCAGGTACTCGGAGAGAGGCGATGAGGTATACGAGGGCAGCCCGCGTCCGCGAAGATCGCGCTTCGAGCGCGGGTACTTGGCGAGCCAGGGCTCCCCATCGATGAGGATGCCCTCCTTGCGTCCGGCACGACCGCCATAGAGGCGCCCAGATGGCGGACAGTCACGCAGATCTGCGATCTCAATCACGGCCCAGCCTCTCCGGAACGCAAAAGGGGTCGAGGGCTTGCGCCCTCGACCCCCGTCATTTCGTGGTCGGGTTGACTGGATTCGAACCAGCGACCTCTCGGTCCCGAACCGAGCGCTCTACCAAGCTGAGCCACAACCCGTAGCGAGGGAGTATTCTAGCAGATTCCTCCGGCAAAACCAACAGTTTTTGTCGACCACGCGCGCCAGCCGCACTCCTCGGCGCGGCGCGCCAGCTCGTCTGCCGTCCCGACGCCGTCGCAGATCGCAAACGAGCACGTCCCCGACCCGCTCACCTGAGCGCCGAGCACGCCGGGCTGGGCGCGCAGCCACGACTCGACGACCCCCGCCTCGGGGCAGAGCGCACGGGCGGCCGGTGCGAGGTTGTTGTGGAGGCGCGCCGCCATGGCCGCGACGCTGCCGGAGGCAAGCGCGGCGCAGAGCGGCTCGGGGGCCACGGGCCTCTCGCCCGAGCGGTCGAACTCGGCATAGGCCTCGACCGTGGAGCCGCCCTCGGCGCGGGGCATGACCAGCACGAGCGGCATCTCGACGGCGGGAAACGAGCGCGCGCGGACGTCGCCGGCGCCCGAGAAGAGCGCGGGGCGCGGGTCGAGGAAGAAGGGCACGTCGGCCCCCACGCGGCGCGCCACCGCGATCACGCGCGGGTCGAGCGGGCTTACGCCCCAGAGCGTCGCCAGCGCGCGCAGCGTCGCGCCGGCGTCCGCCGACGAGCCGCCCAGGCCGGCGCGCTCGGGGATGCGCGCGCAGACGTCTATCCGGACGCGCGGCTCCACGCCGAGCGCCTCGGCGAGCAGGGCGGCGGCGCGCCACACGCCGGTCTTCTCGGCAGGGATCGAAAGCGGCGGGTCAAAGCTCACGGAGAGCTCGGGGGCGTCGCTTACGCTCACCGTGTCGCACAGCGCAACGGGCACCATCACGGAGTCGACGCGGTGATAGCCGCGCTCGTCCTTCTCGGCATGCACGCCGAGGTACAGGTTGACCTTGCAGGGGGTCGTGACGACCGTGGCGCCCACGGCCGGCTACTCGGCGACCGACTCGACGAAGTCGAAGAGGCGCTCGCCGGTCTCGATGTCGAAGAGCTCGACGGTGCCCGTGAGGACGTCGACGTACTGATACGACTGGCGGGCCGTGCGGCCGCGGCGCTCCTCGACCTCGACGATGAACAGCGACGGGTGCGCGTGGACGAGCGTGCCCGTGCGCTCCACGATGCGAGAGCGACCCATGTTGGCCTTGACCCTGAGACGCTTGCCCTCGAGGCTCTTGAGCTCATCGCGAATCTCGTCAACCCGATTGACGGGCGGAATCTCGTTCTCCATTTGGACCTCCACACGCCCCGTGGGCGGAACCCCCATAATTCCGGAACTTTTATCATATGGCCCCAGACAACGCCAGGCAACCGCCTCAACCATCTGTCATGAGAAGACCACGCCCATGGCCGGCGCGGCGGTGCTACACTGCCCGCAATCAGAGGTCCGCGGCGAGGCTGCCGCCGACGAGGGAAGGAGCCCACATGGACGAGCGCCGCCTTGCGCGCGTGAGAGCAAACCTGGCTGAGAAGGGCCTTGCGCAGGCTCTCATCGTGGACCCGCTGTCCATCTGGTGGCTCTGCGGGTACTACACCGAGCCCTACGAGCGCTTCCTCGCGCTGCTCGTGCCCGTCGAGGGCGAGCCGGTGCTCTTTGCCAACCGCCTCTTCCCCGACGCCTCCGGCTGCGGGGCGCGCGTGACGTGCTTCTCGGACACCGACGACCCCGTGGCGCTCGTTGCCGCCGAGACCGCGCACGACCTGCCGCTCGGCGTCGACAAGGACCTCGCGGCCCGCTGGCTCGTGCCGCTCATGGAGTCGCGCGCCGCGAGCGGATTTGTGCTCGCCTCCGACGTGGTCGACGACGCGCGCTCGATCAAGGACGCCCGCGAGCAGGAGCTCATGCGCGCCGCCTCCGCCACCAACGACCGGGCGATGGCGTGGCTCGTGGAGCAGGTGCGCCCCGGCGCGACGGAGCGTCAGATCGCCGACGGCCTGCTCGCCGAGTACCGCCGCCTGGGCGCCGAGGGCCATTCCTTCTCGCCCATCGTGAGCTTTGGCGACCACGCGGCCGACCCGCACCACGAGCCGGACGACACTCCGTTTGTACCCGGCGACCTGGTGCTCTTTGACGTGGGCTGCCGCCGTGACTGGTACTGCTCGGACATGACGCGCACCTTCTTCACGGCCGAGCCCACCGAACACCAGCGCGCGGTCTACGAGGCCGTGCGTCGCGCCAACGAGGCGGCCGAGAAGATCGTGCGCCCCGGCGTGACGTTTGCCCAGATCGACCGCGCGGCGCGCCAGGTCATCGAGGACGCCGGCTGGGGACCCGCCTTCAACCACCGCCTGGGGCACCAGATCGGCCTCGTGGACCACGAGCCGGGCGACGTCTCGGCCGCGCACGACGAGCCGGTCCGCCCGGGGCAGTGCTTCTCCATCGAGCCGGGCATCTACCTGTCCGGGGACATGGGCGTGCGCATCGAGGACCTGGTGATCGTGACCGAGGACGGCTGCGAGGTGCTCAACAGCTACCCCAAGGGCCTCACGGTCCTGTAGGGTCGCCGCACCCAACAAAATGCCCCGGGCGGAGGCGAGAAGAACCTCCGCTCGGGGCTTGCTTCGTACTGTGGGCCGTCCTACTCGGCCGGGCAGAGCGAGAGCGCGGCCTCGTCGGCGACGACCACCACGTTGGGGTGCAGCTGCAGGATGGAGGCCTGGCAGGACGGGGTGATCGGGCCATAGATCATGTCGTGGACGGCCTGGGCCTTGACCTCGCCGTTGGCCATCACGAGGACCGTCTTGGCGGCCATGATGGTGCCGATGCCCATCGTGAAGGCCTGGCGCGGCACGTCGTCGATGCTGTCGAACAGGCGGCTGTTGGCCTGGATGGTGGACTCGGTCAGGTCGACGCAGTGGGTGCCCTTGACGAAGGCGTCGCCGGGCTCGTTGAAGCCGATGTGACCGTTGTTGCCGATGCCCAGGAGCTGCAGGTCCTGGCCGCCGGCGGCGGCGACGGCGGCGTCGTACTCGGCGCAGGCGGCCTCGTAGTCCTCCATGAGACCGTCGGGCACGTGGGTGTTGGCCTTGTCGATGTTCACGTGATCGAAGAGGTTCACGTTCATGAAGTAGCGGTAGCTCTGGTCGTGCGTGCCGGGCAGGCCGCGGTACTCGTCGAGGTTGTAGGTCTTGACCTGGGAGAAGTCGAGGTCGCCGGCCTCATAGCCCTCGATGAGGCGCTTGTAGGCGCCGATGGGCGTGGAGCCGGTGGCAAGGCCGAGAACGCAGTCGGGTTTGGCGACGACCTGGGCGGCAATGATGTTGCCGGCCTTGCGGCTCATGTCCTCGTAATCCTTGGCGCGAACGATTCTCATAACGCATCCTTTCCATAGGCGGCGGGCTCCCCACCCGCCGCGCGGCCCCATCGGCCGCGGCCAATGTGACTGCGACCACCAGGGCGAGGCCGCCAAAAGCTATGAGAAGGACCGCCGAGTCGAGGCCCCTGCCCGTCCACGGCGTCCCGAGGCGCATCGCCCCGGACAATTCCTAATCTTGCCGCATTGCGGGGGCGCTTTGCCACCCATTTTGGCGAGCGGTCCAAAAACGTCCGCGGCGGGGGTTGAGGGTTGACAATATAACCTGACGTGATTGTCAACCTACAGCTTGGCGGCGAGGTCCTCGAGGGCGTGGAAGCGGTGCGAGATGAGGTTCTTCTCGTCCAGCGTGAGCTCCGCCATGGTCTTGCCCGGGGTCTCCTGCGGAAGGAACAGCGGGTCGTAGCCAAAGCCGTGGTCGCCGCGGGGGACGCGGCCCACCATGCCCTCGCAGTCGCCGTCGCCGCGCAGGACCTCGTCGCCGCGCACCAACACGACGCTCGAGTGGAAGCGCGCCGTGCGATCCTCGTCGGGGACGTCGGCCATCTGCTCCATGAGCTTCACGTTGTTGGCCTCGTCGTTGCCATGCTCGCCCGCCCAGCGTGCCGAGAAGATCCCCGGCGCGCCGTCGAGGGCGTCCACGCACAGGCCCGAGTCGTCGGCGACCGCCATGAGAAGGCCCGTCTCGGCCTGCGCGGCGCGCGCCTTGATGAGGGCGTTGTCGAAGAAGGTCTCCCCATCCTCCACCGGATCAGGGAAGTCCCCCAGCTCGCCGAGGGCCACAAAGCGCACGCCAGGCATGACCGGCGCGAGGATGGTCTCGATCTCTACGACCTTGCGCGCGTTGCCGGTGGCAACGACGACCGTGGCGGCGGGGTCGAGCTCGTTGATTGCGACCTGAGACATGTTTTCTCCTTTGATGTGGCGGCTTGACAATATAACCTGACGATATTGTCAAACTAGAGGCGGTAGCCGGTTGCTTGCGACTGGAGCTCCACGAGGCGCGCGACGCCGGCCTGCCCGAGGTCCAGCAGCTCGTCGAGCTGGGCGCGGTCGAGGGTGGCGCGCTCGCCGGTCCCCTGGACCTCGACGATGCGCCCGTCGCCGGTGCACACGAGGTTGAGGTCGACCTCGGCGTGGCTGTCCTCGGGGTAGTCGAGGTCGAGAAGGGCGCGCCCGTCGACAAAGCCCGCGGACACGGCGGCGACCTGCCCCGTGAGCGGCAGGCGCGGCAGCTGGCCGGCCTCCACGAGGCCGAGCAGCGCCTGGTGCAGCGCCACCCACGCGCCGGTGACCGAGGCCGTGCGCGTGCCGCCGTCCGCCTGGATCACGTCGCAGTCCAGCGTGATCGTGATCTCTCCCAGGCGGTCGAGGCGGCACACGGAGCGCAGGCTGCGCCCGATGAGCCGCTCGATCTCCATGGAGCGGCCCTTGCGGCCGCGGTGCTCGCGCGGGGTGCGGCGGCTCGTCGAGGCGGGCAGCATCGCGTACTCCGCCGTCACCCAGCCCGCATGGGCCCCCTTGCGCCAGGCGGGGACGCCCTGCTCGACCGTGGCGGAGCAGAGCACGCGCGTGTCGCCAAACTCCGCGAGGCATGAGCCGTCGGCGTTTTTCATCACGCCGGGCGTGAGCGTCACGGGGCGCATCTCGCCCGCGCCGCGCCCAAACGAGCGCGCGACCTCAATCTCTGCCATGGGACCTCCCTGCAAAGAGGCCCCGCCGCAACGCGACGGGGCCGTGACGTTTCTGGTGGGCGATGACGGGTTCGAACCGCCGACCTTGTGCGTGTAAGGCACCTGCGCTAGCCGCTGCGCCAATCGCCCGTGCGTCTGCAGTTTACCATGAGCCGCACGGGGCCGACCGCCTCCGTCTTGCCTATACTGGAGGCATGAACATGACTACGCTCACAGAGCTCGCCGGCGACCTTGCCGCCGCGGGCATCCTCTCCTCCCCCGCGCCGCGTGCAGACGTTGCCGTGACAGGGACGTCCTGCGACTCCCGCGTCGTCTCCGCAGGGGAGCTCTTCGTCTGCAAGGGAGCCGCCTTCCGCCCCGCGTTTCTCGCGAGCGCCGTCGAGCGGGGAGCCGTCGCCTACCTCTGCGACGAGGCCCACGCCGCCGAGCTCGCGGACGTGGCCCCCGGCGTGCCCGCGCTCGTCACGTCCGACCTGCGCCGCGCCATGGCGCTCTGCTCGGCCCGGGCCTTTGGCAAGCCGGACCGAGACCTCAGGACCGTGGGCATCACGGGCACCAAGGGAAAGACGACCACCGCCTACATGCTCCGCTCGATCGTCGACGCCGCGTGCGGCGCGCGGTCGTGCGGGATGATCGGCACCGTCGAGACCTATGACGGCGTGGTCGACGAGCCGTCGAGAAACACCACGCCCGAGGCACCCGACCTCTGGCGCAACCTCGCCCACGCGCGCGACTCGCGCCTCTCCGCCCTCGTCATGGAGGTCTCGAGCCAGGCGCTCAAGTACGACCGCACCTTTGGCGTGGGGCTTGACGTCGCCTGCTTCCTCAACATCGGGCTCGACCACATCTCCCCCGTCGAGCACGCGGACTTCGAGGACTACTTCTCCTCCAAGCTCAAGATCTTCTCGCAGTGCGAGACCGCCGTCGTGAACCTCGACTCCGATCACGCGGACCGCATCCTCAAGGCCGCCTCCCGCGCGCCGCGGACCCTCACCTTTGGCATCGAGCGCCCTGAGGCGGACGCCTGGGCGGACGAGCTCGTCGCCTCCGAGGAGGGCGTGAGCTTCACCCTCCACCTGGACGGATGGGAGCGCCGCGTGGAGCTGCCCTTCCCCGGGAGCTTCAGCGCCTCCAACGCGCTGGCCGCCGCGCTCTGCGCGCACCTGCTGGGGATTGGCCCCGAAGACATCGTCCGCGGCCTCGCCGCCACGCGCGTGCCCGGCCGCATGGAGTTCTACCACTCGCGCGACCGGCAGCTCACCGCGATCGTGGACTTCGCGCACAACCGGCTTGCCTTCGAGTCGCTCCTCTCGGCCGTTCGGGCGGCGTTCTCGGGCGCCCGGATCATCGCCGTCTTTGGCGCCGTGGGCGGCAAGGCGCAGGAGCGCCGCCACGAGCTGCCCAAGGCCGCGGCGCCCTTTGTCGACTACCTCGTCTTCACCACCGACGACCCCTGGACCGAGGACCCGCGCGACATCTGCCGCGAGATGGAGCGGGCGCTGCCGGACGGCTTCCCGCACGAGGTCGTCATCGACCGCGAGGAGGCCGCGGCGCGCGCCTTCGAGCTGGCGGAGGGACGGCGCAGCGTGGTGCTGCTGCTCGCCAAGGGCCACGAGACGCGCATGCACATGCGCGACGGCTACGTGCCCTGCCTCTCCGACGGCGAGCTCGCCCGCCGCGGCATCGCCGCGCACGACCGGGCGCATTCCGCAGACGCCGACACCGACGCCCCCAGCGCCCGCTGAGATGTCCTCCCCCGCGCTCATCGGCATCGTCGCGGGCGAGCACGACCGTGCCGTCGCCTCGACGATGCTGCGCTGCGCGCTCGAGCGCGGGGAGCCCTACGCCCACGTTGGCGTGATCGGCGACCACGAGGTCTTTGATGGGGTGGAGTATCGGCGCGGCGCCGATACCGCCGCTGAGCTCGAGCGCATCGACGAGCACCTCGCCAACGTCCGCGCGGCCGGCCTCTCCCATCTCGTGCTGGGGCTGCCGAGCCGCGTCCCGGGAGCCCCCGACCTCCCCGAGCTCGACGTGCTCTGCTCGATCGGGGCCGGCGGTGCCGGGACGGTGCGGACCGCCGAGCGCGGGCTGAGCTTCTCCTCGCGCGTGCCGCTCGCCGACGTGGGCTCGAGCGAGGAGCGTGCTGGCTATGGCTACGTGCAGTTTGTTGCTCACACGCCCTCTTGGGAGGGAGGCGTCGCCGTGCCCCTGCCCGGCGTCTTCAACGTGACTCCCGCGCTCGCCGCCATCACGGTCCTCGAGCTTCTGGGCGTACGCGGCCGCGAGGTCCAGGAGGGCCTCTGCATGGCCGCGACCCAGGGCCACGGGGAGCTGCTCTTCCCTCCCGAGCAGCACGTCTGCGCCGTCGTCGAGCAGAGCCGCGACCCGCGGGACCGCCGCCAGCTCGTCGAGGCCGCCCGTCAGGAGTTCGAGGGCTTCTCCACGGAGGTCGTCACGGAGCTCGCGGGGATCGAGCCGGCCGTCGCGCGCGGCTACGCCCGGGCGAGAAGCACGTTGCTGGTTCTTCTCGGCCGGCCCGGCGAGGCCTACGCCGACGCCTTCCAGGCCGCGGTCCGCCGTCACTTTGCGTGGAGCACGCCACCACGGGGCTGAGACAGCCGTTCGCAAGCTCCCGTTGTTTTGCGGAGAACCTTCTGGCGGCGCGGCGTCCGCCTGTCCTTTGCGCCGCATGTCGGGTATCGTGGATACCCCCGTTTGGAAGGAGAGGACGTGACGCTCAAGGGAAGGCAGGTCAGGCAGCTTCGCAGTCTGGCCCATCATCTGGAGCCTGTGATCATCGTCGGCAAGGCCGACGTCAACGAAGGGACCGTCGACCAGGCGGACAAGGCGCTCGAGGCGCGCGAGCTCATCAAGTGCTCCGTGCTCGAGTCCTCGAGCCTCGACGTGCGCGAGGCCGCCGAGGAGCTGGCGGAGCGCTGCCACGCCGAGCTCGTGCAGGTCATCGGCCGCAGGTTCGTCCTGTACCGAGAGACGAGCCGCGAGGGCGTCGAGAAGATCCAGCTCGTGCCGTAGCCGCGCGGGCGCGGCTGGCGCGGCTGGCGCGGCTGACGCGATGGGCGCGCTTAGGCTTCCGCGCCCATCGCAGCGCGCGGGCCGGATTCGCTTACAATCCGCCACACGTCGCACGCCGCGGAGGCCCCGGCGCGACGGCGACCCGGCGGCGCCGAAAAAGGGGGCCGGACCCGTGAGCCCGACCCCCAAAGTTTCGCTGACAAGCAGCGCGCGAGAAGTGCCTGCGACTTAGAAGTCCACGTCGACGTCGTTGTAGACGCACTCGAGGAGCTTCTCCATCTCCTCGGGCGTGGGCTGGCGCGGGTTGGAGCCGGTGCAGGCGTCGCCGATGGCGTCAACGGCGATGCGGGACTTCTTCTCCTCGAACTCGGCGTAGTCGATGATGGACTCGTCGGCCTTGACGCCGCCCTTGCCGTAGTTCTTGATGCCCTGCGGGATGTCCAGCTTGTCGTTGAGGTCGCGGATCTCCTGCACGAGGGCGGCAACGAGCTCGTCCTCGGTCTCGCCGGGGAGGTGCAGGATCTCGTGCGCGATGTAGGCGTACTTGGTCTTGGCCTCGGGGACCTTGGCGTTGAACTGGATGACCTTGCCCAGGTACATGGCGTTGGCGCAGCCGTGGATGATGTGGTCGCCGGTGAAGGCGGCACCGGTCTTGTGCGCCATGGAGTGCACGATGCCGAGCAGGCCGGAGGAGAAGGCGATGCCGGCGATGCACTGCGCGTCGTGCATGTGCTTGCGGGCCTCCTTGTCGCCCTTGTAGGACTTGGGCAGCCACTCGACAATCTCACGGATGGCGTGCAGCGAGTTGGCCTCGGTGTACATGGAGGAGGCGGTGGAGACGTAGGACTCGATGGCGTGGGTCAGGGCGTCCATGCCGGTGTGCGCGCAGAGCTTGGCGGGCATGGTGTAGGTGAGCTCGGGGTCCACGATGGCGACGTCAGGCGTGATCTGGAAGTCGGCGATCGGGAACTTGATGCCCTTGGCGTAGTCGGTGATGATCGAGAAGGCCGTGACCTCGGTGGCGGTGCCGGAGGTGGAGGAGATGGCGCAGAAGTGGGCCTTGGTGCGCAGCTCGGGCAGGCCGAAGACCTTGCACATGTCCTCGAAGGTGGTCTCGGGGTACTCGTACTTGATCCACATGGCCTTGGCCGCGTCGATGGGCGAGCCGCCGCCGATGGCGACGATCCAGTCGGGCTTGAACTCGGCCATGACCGCGGCGCCGTTCATGACGGTCTCGACGGACGGGTCGGACTCGACGCCCTCGATGAGCTTGACCTCGAAGCCAGCCTCCTTGAGGTCCGCCTCGACGTCCTGCAGGAAGCCGCCGCGACGCATGGAGCCGCCGCCGGTGACGATGACCGCGCGCTCGCCCTTGAGGTTCTTGACCTCGTGGCGCGCGCCCTCGCCGAAGTACAGGTCACGCGGGTTGGTGAAACGTCCCATAACACTCCTCCAATTCCTTTGCCGTCGCCCCCGCGACGGATTTGAAACGGGGGCATCTCCCCCGTTTTCGACGAATGAGAAGTACCTCGGCCGGGCCACCGAAACTCCATGACTCGGGCCGCACACAGCATAGCAGAAACGCATTGGCAACAGACCTCTTTTTCGCCGCGCGGCGAACGGTCGCGCGCGGCTCCGCTACCATAGGACGCGAGAGGAGAACGAGATGGCGCACAACCCACAGCGCGAGGACTACCAGCGGCTCAGCCTGCGCTTTGCCCGCGAGCTTGACCGGCTCGACCCGGGCGAGGCGACGCGCGCGTTCGCGAGCTTTGGCCGGCGGTTTGCCCAGGACCGCGACAGCCTCCCGCAGTCGGACGCCGACCGCGCCTTCCACCTCGTGGTCCTTGCGACCGAGGTCGTTGACTACCAGCTCCCCTTTGCGACCGACGAGCAGGCGCCGGGCCTCATCAAGCGCGGGCGCGACCTCCTTGACGAGGCGCTCTCCCTTGACCCCGCCTGCCACGACGCCGCGCGCATGCGCTCCTCCTCCGAGGCGCCCTCCGTCGAGGCGCGCTACCGCCACCTCGCCGAGCGTGCCGACGAGGTCCGCGCCTCGTGCGAGCGGGCGCGCGACGAGGCCGTCGCCGGTCTCGACGACGAGCGCGCGAGCCTCGCCGCAGACATCGCGATGCGGCCATACCTGCGCTGGCTGGCGTCGCTTGCCGAGGAGGCGCTCATCTGCGGCCGCAACCGCGTCGCCGCCGACGTCGCCGAGCGGCTCTTGCGCCTGGACGCCCGCGACCTCTCCGACGCCCGCTTCACGCTCGCCTACGCGCTCGCCAAGCTCGAGGACGAGGACGGCCTCGCCGAGCTCGAGCGGCGCTACGCCTCGATCTCTCCCCTGCGCGGGCCCGATGACGCCTGGATCTTGCTCGCCCGCATCGCGCTCGCTCACAAGCGCTGCGACTTCGAGCGCGCCCGCGCCGACCTCTCCCGCCTGCTCTCGACCTACGCCGGCGCGGCGGGGACGCTCATCCGCCAGGTCGAGCTGCCCGACGGCGAGTTCGCCCGTCTCCGCGTGCGACCCTACAGCGAAGACGAGCTCATCCTCGCCGTGAGCGAGGGCATCGTCTTGCTCCAGGAGGGCAACGACCGCAGCGGCAAGGGCGTGCTCGGCACGTGGGTGGCACGCGAGGTCGCGCGCCTCGACCCCGAGGCGGCGCGCGAGGCGGCGCAGGCCGCGCGGCGAGAGGGGGCGCAGCAGGCATGAACGCGTGGGACGAGCTGGTGCAGCGCTGCGCCCTCAGGCGGCGCGACAAGATCGGCCCGCTCTCCGACGAGGCCTACGCCGAGCTCCTGCTCGCCGTCCGCGCCGACCCGGAGGCGTTTGTCGACACCTCGGTCGAGCGCTCCGCCCTCGTGATGGCGCGCGCCCTCGACGCGTACCGGGCGAGCTGCCGAGACGACGACCTCCTCGACGACGCGGCCTACGAGGCCGAGCGCGCCCGCCGGCTGGCCGCGCTCCACGCGGAGTGCGTGCTCGCGCGCGAGATCGACGAGAGCAGCCTCGACGCCAACCTGATGCAGCTGCTCACCGCCGACCTCGAGCCCGACCCCCTGCTCGAGGGGCTCCTTGAGCTCGAAAAGGACTTCTCCTGCGACGAGCCTCCCGCAGGCGACGCCTGGGACGACGTCTTCTATCGTCCCCACCTGCGCCTTCGTGCCGCCGTCGCGCGCACCTGCGCCGACAGCGCGCGCTTCAAGATGGCCCGCGACGCCGCGCTCTCGGTGATCGATGCCTCCCCGAGCGACCCGCTCGGCGCGCGGCACACCTGCATGCTCGCGTATGCCCGGCTCGAGGACGAGGCGGGCTTCGACGCCGTGAGCGCGCGCTTCTCGCGTCAGGAGAGCTCGTGGTCGCACCTCGCGCGCGCGATCATGCTCTACAAGCTCGACCGGATGCCGGCTGCCCGGCGCGCCCTGCGCGGGTTCGACGGCCTTTGTCCCGGCGGGGCCTACGCTCTGCTGCGCCCCACCTACGTGGAGCTCTACCTGCCCGACCGCCCCGAGGTGGCTCCCTGCAGCTTCGAGGAGAGCATGCTCGCGGTCCGCGAGGCGGAGCCCGTCATCGCCGACACGCCCGACTTCATCCCCTGGTGCCAGGATCAGGAGTGGCTCGTGGCGAGCGCGGCGCGCTTTGCCGAGGGCCACGACCTGGACTGGTAGCGGCCGCACGGTTCTTCTCGCCCGCGGGACGGAGCACCCGGGCCGCCTTGAGCTTTGAGCCTTTAGGGTATGTACACCCGCGCCTCAGGGTATGTACACGGTCCGATTTGAGACCAATAGCATTTGCGCAGGTAGATTGAGTGACGAGAAGAGCCGAGAGGCCGGAAAAGTGTACAAACCCTGAGAGCAGGCTGTACAAACCCTCGCGGGGCCCGGCAAGGTGCGCACGAAAGAGGCCCGGACCGCGCGTGACGGTCCGGGCCGCTGTGTCATGGTGCCCCCAACGGGAGTCGAACCCGTGTCGTCGCCTTGAAAGGGCGATGTCCTAGGCCACTAGACGATGGGGACGCACGGCAGAGTATACCAGAGGGCGGGCGAGAAGAACGTGGGCCCGAGACGTCGCCTAGGGGCGGTGGGCCTCCGCGTTCGCAAAGACGTCGTTGGTAGGGGCGGTGGGACTCGAACCCACAATCCTTTCGGCCGAAGATTTTAAGTCTCCTGCGTATGCCAGTTCCGCCACGCCCCCGCGTGCGACTCAGAACATCCTAGCGCAGCGGGCGCATGGTGGGCTTCCAGATCACCGGGGAGTCCTCGCCGGTGAGCGCCGCCGCGGCGGTGGTCGCCAGGCCAAAGAGCAGGTCGGACTCGCTAGCGAGCAGCTCGGTGAAGCCAGTCTGGCGCATGAGCTCGGAGATGGCCACCACGCCGCCCAGGATGACCGGGGCGCGCTTGGCCTGAAGTCCCGGCAGCTCGGCGCGCTGCTCGACCGTCATACCCGCGAGGCGCCGCTCCAGCGTCTCGACCTCCTCGAGCGTGATCTTGCCGAGGTGGACGCGCGAGGAGTCGTAGGGCTCGAGCTCGAGGTTCATGGCAACGAGGCTCGTCACGGTGCCACCGCACACCACGAGCCGCTCGGGCGCGCCCTCGACGGCGCGCTCGGGGCCGGCGGCGGCAAGCCCGCCCTCCTCGATGACGGGGGCAAAGGCCGCGGCCGCAAAGGCGTGCGCCGCCTCGAGGTCGGTCGTCGCGGGAAGGGGCTCCGCGGAGAGGTACTTCTCGGTCACGCGACGGCACCCCACGTCGACGGATCGAACAAAGCCAAGGTCAAGCGCACCATCGGTACGCAGCGACCCCAGCGCGAGCTCCGTGGAGCCGCCGCCGTTGTCCGCCACGAGGATGCGCGTGCCGGGAAAGTCGCGCGCGACGCCCAAAAACGTGAGGGCGCCCTCGATCTCGCCGGGGATGACGATGGGGTCGAGCCCCAGGGAGTCGAGCGCCGCGCCCAGCTCGCAGGCGTTCTCGGCGTCGCGGGCCGCGCTCGTGAGGGTGCAGCACGCCGCCTCGGCGCCGGCTTCGCGGGCGGAGTCGACGTAGCCGCGCACGCAGGCAAAGACGCGGCCCATGGCCTCCTCCGAGAGGCGGCCGGTGGCGTCCACGCCCTCGCCGAGGTTGCAGATCTCCGAGTGCTTGGCCAGGCGCAGCACGCGCCCGTGCTCAACGTCCGCGACGGCGAGGCGCGCGGTCACGGTCCCGATGTCGATGCAGGCCACGCGGCGCATGCTCACTCCTCACCGTATCTGAAGACAAAGTCGCCCAGGGAGAGGTACCACGGGAGCTCCTCGGACTCGGGCGCGGCACCGTCTTCCTCGGGCAGGCCGACGGCCTTCACGCCCGACTCGCCCTCGTTGACGTAGCCGCGCTTGCGCGCCTCGTCCTCGATGCCCTCGCGGGTCTGGAGACGGTCGATGTCGCCCTGGTACTCGTCGATGCTCTCGTTGAGGCCGTCAAGGGTCTCCTGCTTTATGCCCTGGTCGCGCCAGGCGCAGTAGAGCCCCCTGGCCGGCCCGTACAGCGCCACGAGCACGACGAGCGTCACCGCGACCACGGCGAGGGGCACGGCGGCGTTGCCGAGGCTGTCCAGCGCGTCCAAGGCGCGCTCCCTCACGGAGCGTGCCGGCGCGCCCGCCTTGTGGAAGCTCTTCTTTGGCTTGGAGACGGCTCTGGGGGCAGGCTTTCGCGCACGCGACGTGGGGGTCGCGCGACGCGCGGGCTTGCGCGCCGACTTGCTCGCGGCGCCGCCCGTCATGGTGGCCGTCATGGTCTTCTCGCTCATGCCCGCTTCGTTTCTCGCTCGGTTCTGGCAGGGCCGCGGCCAAAGGGCCGCTCACACCCGTTATACCAGACGCACGCGCGCGGACGGGGCGCGTCAGGACATCTCCTCCGCCTTCGCACGGTCCCAAAGCTCGTTCAGGGCCTCGGTGCCAATGCCCTCGAGGTCAAGGCCCTCCTTCGCAGCGAGCTCCTCCATGCGGGCCCAGCGCGCCCTGAACTTGCGGTTGGCGTGCGCGAGCGCCTCCTCGGCGTCGATCCCCTCCCAGCGGGCCACGTTCACCAGCGAGAAGAGCAGGTCGCCAAACTCCGCGGCGCGCTCCGGGGAGCCGGGCGCCTCGCGCTCGAACTCCGCGCGCTCCTCGGCGACCTTGTCCCAGACGCCCTCCACGCTGGGCCACTCAAAGCCCGCCTTGGCCGCGCGCTTGGAGATCTTTTGGCACTGCATGAGCGCCGGCAGGGAGCGCGGCACGGAGTCGAGAAGCCCCTGGGGCTGCGCGTCCTTCTCGCCCGAGGCCGCGCGCTCGGCGGCCTTGACCTCGTCCCAGATGTCCTGGACCTCGTTGCCGTCGCCCGCCGAGACGTGCTCGCCAAAGACGTGCGGGTGGCGGCGCACGAGCTTCTCGTTGAGGCCGTGGACCACGTCGTCGATGGTGAAGGCACCCTCGTCGGCCGCGATCTGCGCGTGCAGGACCACCTGCTCTAGGACGTCTCCGAGCTCCTCCACCAGGTGGGCCGTATCATCCGCCTCGATGGCCTCAACGGCCTCGTAGGCCTCCTCGACCATGTGCTTGGTGATGGAGCGGTGCGTCTGCTCGCGGTCCCACGGGCAGCCGTCGGGCTGACGCAGGCGCCACATCGTGCGCACGAGGCGGTCGAACTCGGGGTGCGTGGTCGGGGCGTCGGGGCGCGCGGCGTTCTCGGCGTCCGCGCGATCAGCGGCCTGGGACATGGGGGCTCCTTCTGCTGCGGGGCAGGCTCTTCTCGCCCGATTGTAGCGCGCGTCGACGGCCGAGCGGCCCTCGGCGCCCACAAAGAAGACGTGCGTGCTTGGAGCACATCGCCCAAAGAAGAGGCGTCCTTTGTTATGTCACGGTATCGTGATATACTGTGCCATGCCTAGGGATTGAAGCACGATATGCCCATACTTGCCCGCTTCTACGGAATCGTCATACGCATGTACTTTCTTGGCTCGGAGCACAACCCTCCGCACATCCATGCCATCTATGGAGACGACACGGCCGCGTTCGACATACGGACCGGCAACCTGCTCGACGGGGAGCTTCCCCAAAGGGCCGCCGCCATGGTCCGCGAATGGATGGGGCTTCACCGAGACGCTCTCGTCGAGATGTGGCAGACGCAGGAATTCAGAAAGCTCGACCCGCTGGACTGAGAGGAGCTTGCCCATGTTTCACAAAATCAAAGACGTGACGCCCCTTCCCGACCTTCGCCTGCGCGTGCTGTTTGTCAACGGGACGACCAAGCTCTACGATGCGACGCCCCTCACCGAGCGATTCGCCGCCTTCCAAGAGCTCAAGAGGGGCCACCTGTTCGAGGACGTCGAGGTTGACGCCGGTGGATACGGCGTCTCGTGGAATGATAACCTCGACCTCTCCTGTGACGAAATCTGGGAGCACGGCGAGCCCATAACGACGGAGTTCGACGGTCTGATGTCGTTCGCCGACGCGAGCGACCTCTGGGGGCTCAGCGAATCCACGCTCCGAAAGGCGGTCTCGTACGGAAAGATCGTCGCCGGCGTCGACGCGAGGAAGTTCGGCAAGCAGTGGGTCGTCACTTCCGCCGCCATGTACAGGGAGTACGGGGAGCCGCTGAGCGCCTAGGCCCATGCAACACCGGACAGACGTGCGGCCGGGTACCGAGAAGGGCCTCCGCCAGCAGGTCGCACCAATTTCCGGACGACGGGCTCTTCTCGCCCGATTGTAGCGCGCTTCGACGGCCGGGCGGCTCGCCGCCTAGATCGCGAGCTCGTAGCGGCTGCCCACGAAGTAGTGGCGGCCTATGCAGACCGGGCGGCCCTCGGCGTCCACGAAGGAGACGTGCGTGCGCAGCAGCGGGTCGCCGACAGAGATGCCCAGCAGCGACGCCTGATCGGTCGTCGCCTTGACGGCGGTGATGTTCCAGTCCTCGTTGGAGGCCGGGCGATGCCCCGTCGCCTGCTCGATGGCATCAAACAGAGACGTGTCCTCCAACGGGAGCGTCAGCAGGTCGCGGCCGTCGTCGTACGGGACGAACATGTTCTCGTCGCAGACGCCGAGGCCGTCGGCGGTGCGGACGCGGTGCACGTAGATGAGCAGAGCGTCGGGCCCCAGGCCAAAGAACTCCTGCTCGTCGGGGCGAACGGGCACGATCTGCCGCTCGATGAGATGGGCGCCCGGGGTCACGCCCGCCTCCCGGCATATCTCCGAGAAGCTCCTCGTGGCCTTGGACTGCGACAGGCGCCGCATGATGTGGGGCTTTCCGACGAAGGTGCCGCGGCCCTGCATCTTGGTGAGGTAGCCATCCGCGCAGAGATCCTCGATGGCGCGCCGTACCGTGATGCGGCTCACGCCGTACTCCTCGCTGAGCTCCGCCTCCGAGGGGATCTTCTCGTCGACCTTATAGACCCCGTCCTTGATGGCGGACTTGATGTCCTCGTAGATCTGCTGGTAGAGCGGTGCGCTCTTGTTGGTGGCCATGCGACACTTCCTGGGGGATTCGAACTGGTCATGTTGTATGAGACATCATACCCGCATCACGCGATGCCATGTAAAGCTGCGGTTTGGACCAGGTGGGTGACATCAACGAGGCGCTGAACGCGCAGATGGGCGCGCGACTGGTCGAGCTCGACGCCGGAGGGCGGCATGAGCGCGCAGGTGAGCGCGCCGGCAGCGACCCCCGCCTCGATGCCGAGGGGCGAGTCCTCCACCACGAGCGCCTCGTGCGGCTCGATCCCCAGCCTGGCCATCGCGCGCAGGTAGATGTCGGGGTCGGGCTTGTAGGCGGAGCACTCGTCGCCGGAGATGATGAAGTCGACCAGCCCCCGCACGCCCACCGTGTCCACGAACTCCTCGATGAGCGAGCGATACGAGGACGAGCAGATGGCAACCATGAGGCCGTCCTCCTTGAGGGCCGAGAAGACCGGGCGGACCTGGGGGTTGGCGACCTCGAGCCACGGCGTGGGGTGCTCGTCGGAGTAGGCCCGATACTCCCGGTGCAGGCGCTCGCGCAGCGCGGCGTCGCCGGGGACGAGCCGCTCCCAGATCTCGCCGTCGTTGGACCCGGTGCCGTCGAAGTCGGGATCCACGGGCACCCCGCGCTCCTGCAAAAACCGGATACGCCTCCGGTTGTAGAAGCCCTCCGTGAACGCCAGCACGCCGTCCATGTCAAAGAGAACCGCCTTGATCACGTTCTTCTCCCTTCCGGGCCTTGGGTGAGAGAGGGGGACGAGCGCGCGCCCGTCCCCCTCTTGTCAAGCTACCGTACCCGTGCGCGGGCAGACCTGTCCCGTTTTCTCTGAGAAAATGGACCCGTCCCCTTTTTCTAGTACTCGAGCTTCCACATGTAGCGGCGCTTGGTCAGCGGGTGCTGACGGGCGTCAGCGAGGTGCTCGGCGAAGACGCGCATGACCGCGGTGTGGACGATCGGGTTGAAGTAGGTGGCCACGGAGGCGGGCACGGCACCGGACAGGCCGAAGTCCTTGGCGTCGATGACCACGTAGCGGGCGTCGAAGCGCTGCAGGAAGGTGAGGGCGCGGGCGTCCATCTTGCGGGTGGCGCCGTCGGCCATGAACAGCACGAAGTTGTGCTTGTCATCCGTGAGCTCGAAGGGGCCGTGGAAGAACTCGCCGGAGTTGAAGTTGCCGGAGTTGATCCACTGCATCTCCATCATGAGGAACATGGAGGTGGAGTAGGCGACCTTCTCGCTCGCGCCGGAGGCAAGGAAGTGGATGCAGTCGTCGTCCTTGTGCTCCTGGGCCCAGGCCTCGGCGACCTTGCCCACGGACTGGGCGGCGTTCTCGGCGCACTCGAAGACGTGCGCAAAGCCCTGAACCATCTCGTCGTAGTGGTCGTAGCCCTCGACCTGCTGCAGGATCTCAAGCGCGACGGCGATGGCGTAGCCCATCTTCTCGGTCTTGGCGGCGTAGTTGGCCTCGAAGCCGTGAACGATCACGTGGTCGACGCCCTTGGTGAGCGCAGAGCCGGCGGCGTGGGTGATGGCAACGACGGGGGCGCCGGCGGCCTTGGCGGTCTTGTTGGCCTCGACGGTCTCGGGGGTGCCGCCGCCGAGCGAGCAGGTGATCACGAAGGTGTTGGGGCCGAGCCAGGCGGGCGTGTCGTAGTTGAACTCGTTGGCCGTGAAGATCTGGACGTTGAGGGTCTTGGTGTTGTTGGCCAGGAAGTACTTGGCCGGGTAGAGCTCGGACATCGAGGCGCCGCAGCCGACGAAGGCGACGGAGTCGATCTGGTGGTTGGCCAGGACGTCGGCGACGATCTGCTTGGGCTGGGAGAGGTCGATCTCGTACATGTTCTGCTCCTTTGTGTGAGGACCTACTGCAGTGGGACTAACGGGTGCCGAGAAGAACGACGGCTCGGGGCATTACGCCAGGACGCCGAGGGCGGAGAGGATCACGCCGCCCACGATGGCGATGACGAGCAGCCAGCCGGTCCCGACGTTCTTCTTGATGAGCCAGTACATGAGGCCGGTCAGGGCGAGCGGGATCATCTGGGGCATGATGGAGTCGAGGATGTCCTGGATGACCACGGTGCCGTCCGAGAAGATCGCCGGAGTCGTGGCGCCCACGAGGGTGGCGATCATGCCGCCCACGGCCATGAGGCCGACGATGCCGCAGACGTACATGACCTTGTCCATCAGGTTGCCGCTCTGCATCTTCTCGAGGTACTGGTGGCCGCCCTCGTAGCCGAGCTTGGCCGCGAACCAGGTGATGAGCACGGACGGGACGATGGAGATCGCCATCGCGAGCACGGGGCCCATCATCGAGCCCTGCTGCGCGAGGCTGACGCCCAGGCCAAAGGCGATGGTGCGGATGGTGCCCTGGAAGAAGGAGTCACCGATGCCGGAGAGCGGGCCCATGAGCGTGGTCTTGACCGCATTGATGGTGTCGGGGTTGAAGCTCGCGGGGTCCTTGGCGAGCTGCTCCTCCATGGAGGCGGAGAGGCCGAGGACGAAGGCGCTCGTCTGCGGGGTGCAGTTGTAGAACGCCATGTGCCTGCGGTAGGCCTCCTTCTTGGCCTCGAGCTGCTGCGGGTCCTTCTCGTTGGGGTAGCAGCGGTCGAGCGTGGGGGCCATGCCGTAGAGGAAGCCCATGTTCATCTGGCGCTCGTAGTTCCAGGAGTCCTGGATGGCCCAGCTGCGCCAGAAGAACTGCCAGAGCTTGCGGTTCTTGGAAACGGTGATGTCTGCCATGGTGGTTCCTCCTTTACTCGTCGTCGTCCTCGAGGGGGTCATAGTCGGGGTCGGCAGCCGCAAGCGCCGCGCCGTCACCCTTGCCAAACTTGAGGTCCATGAGGATGAGGGCCAGGATGACGCCCAGGGCGGAGACCGCGATGACCGAGAGGCCCAGGTAGGACGCGAGCAGGAAGCCCAGCAGCAGGAAGATCGTCATGCCCTTCTTGATCATCAGGGAGAGCAGGAGGGCAAGTCCGTAGGCGGTCAGGATCTTGCTGGAGACGTTGAGGCCGTTGGAGAGCCACTCGGGGATGAGGTCGACGACGGCCTGGACGATGTCGGTACCCACGTAGACGGCGATGAAGACCGGGATGAAGTACATGAGCGAGTAGAGCGCGGTACCGGCGACGATGTGCAGGTACTGGGCGGTCTTGAACTTGCCGCTCTCGATCGCGGAGTCGGCCACGTGGGTGAGCGCGGCGATGATGGAGCGGAAGACGATGCCGAGCAGCTGGCCGAGCACGGCGACCGGGATGG
Organism: Thermophilibacter sp. ET337; assembly: GCF_024733715.1. Classification (NCBI taxonomy): domain Bacteria; kingdom Bacillati; phylum Actinomycetota; class Coriobacteriia; order Coriobacteriales; family Atopobiaceae; genus Thermophilibacter; species Thermophilibacter sp. ET337. The sequence goes on from NZ_JANRHO010000006.1 coordinate 58,343, forward strand.
CGATCGTCATGGCGGTCTCCGCGGAGGCGCCGGTCAGGCAGGCAAAGGCGGAGGCGACGATGCCGCCGAGGACCATGTCGGGCGGCACGGCCGCGCCAACGGAGACGAGGCCCATGCTCACGAGCTCGGTGGCGGCGCCGACGGCGAGGCCGGTGGCCGGGTCGCCGAGCACGATGCCCACGAGCGTGGCGCCGACGAGCGGCTGCTCGAAGTTCAGGCGGCCGAGCAGGCGCGAGTCGAGCATGCAGAACACCGCGACGAGGCCGACGAGCACGGCGTTGAGGAACATGTTCATGCGTAACTCCTTTCGGTTGCGCTAGGTGGAATGTGCAAAAGTGCCTGTCCCCTTTGCACGGTTACAGAGGGGAGGTGATGTCGACGCGCTTCTGGGTGGGCGTCTGCTGGACGTAGAGCTCGACGCCCATCTTGAGGAGCTCGTTGACGTCCGCCTTCTGCGAGGCGTCGAAGAAGACCGAGCTGTCGGAGCCGCCGACCTGCTCGGCGCCGTCGTGGTTGGCGGTCGCGCCCAGGTTCACGGCGTCGAACTTGTAAGAGCGGTTGAACTCGAGCAGCTCGCGCGTGTTGCCAAAGACGAACATCACGTTCTCGCCGAGGGTGTTGAGCTTGGCCATCTTCGCGAGGGCGCGCTCGACGGTGAAGACGTTCAGGCGCACGCCCGAGGGCTTGGCCAGGCGCAGCGCGCTCTTCTTGACGTCGTCGCCCGCGGCGTCGTTGTCCACGACGATGATGCGCTCGGCGCCGACCTTGGTGACCCAGGAGAAGACGACCTGCCCGTGCAGCAGACGGTAGTCCAGGCGCACGAGGTTGATCTTGGCGGGGCCGGCAGATGTCGCGGCGCGCGCCTTCTTGGCGGGCGTCGCCGCACCCGCCACCACGACGGGGTTGGCCGAGCAGTCGCGCAGTCCTTCTCGGCTCGCCTTGATGAGCTCGACGAGCTCCTCGTTGGTGAGCGGCTCGACGGCGGCGGCGAGCTCGATCACGAACGGCATGTTCATGCCGGCGATGATGGTGAGCTTCTCGTTTGCCGCACCGAGCGCGACCATCTCGTTGTTGACGCTGCTGCCGAGCATGTCCGTGCAGACGTAGACCTTGTCGGCAGGGTCGAACGAGTCGATGAGCGCCTGCACCTTGGAGGTGATGGGGTCCTTGTCGTCACGGGCGAGGGAGACGACGTGCACGTTGGACGCGTCGCCCAGCACCATGGAGAGCGTGTCCCGCATGCCGTCCGCAAGACCGCCGTGCGTCGCCAGGATGATCTGGTTCATGGCCACCTTCCTTTCTTTGTGTCCGAGATGAACGATGTTGCTGGCCCATCGGGGCCCTAAATCCCAAGCGCCTCTGCAGCGACGCGAAAGATTTCCCAGGGGGTTGCGCGGGCGCCGGCCTTTAGGGGGAGGCGGGCCGGCGCCCGCAGAAGGAGGTGCGCTAGTACTCGACCTTCCACATGTAGCGGCGGGTCATGTAGTCCTTGTGCGTGGTCTTGGAGAGGGCGCGCATGTACACGTTGTTGAGGACCGGCGAGAAGAGCACGTGGTTGAAGTACTCGGAGACCTCATCGGGCAGGTCGTTGAGGCCGATCTCCTTGCCGTCGAGCACATAGAGGTTCTCGCCCGCGTAGCGGTTGAGGAAGGTGAGGGCGCGCTCGTCGGCGGCGCGGCAGCGGCCGACGCTCATGAGCAGGAAGATGGGCTTGGCCTTGTCGACGACCTCGAAGGGCCCATGGAAGAACTCGCAGCAGTTGACCGTCGGCGAGTCGATCTGCAGCATCTCCTCGATGTTGCAGATCGAGAAGATGTACGCCGAGCCGTAGGCCGGGCCGCTGCCCATCACGTAGATGGTCTTCTCGCCCGCCACGCGCTCCGCCCATGCGGCCGCGAGCGGGGTCGTGTAGTCGACGGCCTTGCGGTAGATGGCGTCCACCACGTCAAAGGCGGCCATGGCCTTGTCGTAGTTTGCGTAGCCCTCGGTCTGGGCGAGAAGGGCCATGGCGATCTGCAGGGCGATGCTCGAGTTCACGCGCTCGGTGCGGGACTCGTCGAGCGCGATGCTCTCGTAGGCGATCTTGTGGTCGCAGGCGGCCGTGAGGTCGGACTCCTGGACGTAGAGGGCGATGGTGGCGGCGCCGCGGTCGCGGGCGAGCTCGGCGGCGCGGCAGGTCTCGGGCGTGCCGCGCATGGACGTGAGCACGCAGAGGCAGCGCTCGTCCACATACGGCGGCGTCGCGAAGACGAACTCGTTGGAGGTGTGCATCTCGGTGGGGATGGTCCTGCTCTCGCGCTGCAGGAAGTAGTTGGCCGCCCAGTGGCCGCCGAAGGAGCCGCCGGCCGCGATCCAGATGACGCGCTTGATCTCGTGCTGCTCGAGCACGCTCTTCACGACGCTGGCAACCTCGTCCTGGATCCTCATGTCTGCTCCTTTGCTGGGCGCATTCGCCCCGTGGGCTTTCCGCTTACCGAGATTATCATCATAGTCGTTATATACGTCTAGTATGATTTGTGTCCAGACGGGGAATTGCCTGTGAACGGTAGGTAAATCCGGGAGGAGCGGTCATGAAGGTGGCAAGAAGAAAGGCGGAAGGGCCGAGAAGAACGGCGAACGAGGAGGAGCTCGCGGAGGCGCGGGTGGACCCTGACCATGCGGCGCCCGCCTACGAGGGCCACGCCGTGCTCCAGGGCGAGGCGCTGGTCAGCGAGGACGAGGAGGAGGCCAGCCTGCGCAAGCTGCGCAAGCGCGACCAGCCGAGCCTCGTTCGGCTCGTGGTCTCGCTCAACGTGGGCGCCCTGATTTGCGCCTTTGCGTTCGTGGCGTTCCAGGCGCCCAACAACTTCGCCATCGGCGGGGCGACGGGCTTCTCGATCGTGCTCTCCACGCTCGTGCCGGCGCTGTCGAGCGACGCCGCGCTTTGGATCGTGAATGTCGCGCTCGTCGTCGTGGGTCTCATCTTCGTGGAGCGCAAGGCGGTCGTCTGGAGCGTGGTGGCCTCCGTCGTCATCCCCGTCTACGCCTCAATCATCCAGGCAATCATGCCCGTAGCCGGGTCGCTCACGGGGGACCTGTGGATGGACCTCTGCTGCACGGTCCTGCTCATCGCGCTGGGCAACGCTATCGCCTACAACGCGGGGGCGTCGACGGGCGGGACGGAGATTATCGTCATGGCGCTCACCCGCCACACGAGCCTTCCCGTCGCCCATGCCGTGGCGCTCGCCAATGCCGTGGTCGCAGCCTCGGGCGTCGCGCTCTACGGGGCGCGCGTGGGCGTCTACTGCATCGTGGGCCTGATTCTGCAGACCGTCATCGTGAACGGCGTCCTCGAGGACCTCAAGTGCCACAAGGTCTGCACCGTCATCTGCCGGCAGCCCGCGCGCGTTGAGGAGTTCATCGTGCGCGAGCTCAGCCGCACCGCGACGATAAGCTACGGCTACGGGGCGTACTCGGGACGGCGCGTGGCCCAGGTCATGACCGTCCTCACGCGCGCCGAGGCGCTGCGCCTGCAGCGCTACGTCCGCAGCCTGGACGAGAACGCCTTCATCACGTACGTCACCACGTCGGAGATCACCGGCCGCGGCTTTAGATGGGTATAGCAAAGTGGGACAAACACCCCGGAGGTTTCTGTCCCACTAGTCGAGCTCGTCGTCGCCGCCGACCTGCTCGAGTACGCCGAGCGCGGCCGGCATGACCTCCTCCTCGCTGCGATGGAACGGGTAGGCCACCTTCTTCGTCTTGGGGTACACGAGCGCGCCGCGCTCCTTGAGCTTGAGCGCAACCGGACGCGCGACCTCGAGCCCCTGGTAGACCAGTCGCCCGTTGGCAAGCGACACGCTCGCGCACCCCAGCCGCTGCGCGCGGATCCGCACGCGCGCCCGATCGAAGAGGTTGCGCCCGGCGAGCGGCAGCGCGCCAAAGTCCTTCTCGCACTCCTGCTGCAGCTCGTCGATCTCGGCTAGGTCGACCGCCGCGGCGAGGCGCCGGTACGCCAGCACGCGCTTGTCCACGTCGGGCAGGTACTCCTCGGCCAGGAAGAAGTCGGCCGGCAGGTTGATGGTGACCTCGGCCTGCTCGACCTCGCGGGTCTCGCCGCGAGCCTCGGCCACGGCCTCGCCGAGCATCTGCGTGAAGAGGTCAAAGCCCACGCTGGAAAGGTTGCCGTGCTGCTCGGCGCCCATGAGCGAGCCGGCGCCGCGAATCTCGAGGTCGCGCATCGCGATCTTCATGCCCGATCCCAGGTCCTGATACTCGTTGATGGCCGTGAGGCGGTCGGTGGCCTCCGGCGTGAGCGAGACCTCGCCCGGGAACATGAAGTAGGCGTAGGCCTGCACCCGCCCGCGGCCCACGCGACCCTTGAGCTGGTAGAGCTGCGCCAGACCCAGGCGCTGGGAGTCTTCGATGATCAGCGTGTTGGTGCGCGGATTGTCGATGCCGCTCTCGATGATCGTGGTGGCCACCAGGACGTCGACCTCGTGCTCCTGGAAGTGCAGCATCACGTCCTCGACCTCGCGGGCGCTCATCTTGCCGTGCGCCACGCCCACGCGCGCCTCGGGCGCGGCCTCCATCACGCGCTCGACCGCCTCGTCGATGGTGTGCACGCGGTTGGAGACGTAGTAGACCTGGCCCTTGCGCGCAAGCTCCTCGCGGATGGCGGCCGAGACCAGGTCCGGGTCCCACTCGCCCACCGTGACCTTGACGGGCAGGCGTCCCGGCGGCGGCGTCATGATGAGGCTCATGTCGCGCACGCCGCTCATGGCCATCTGCATCGTGCGCGGGATGGGCGTGGCCGAGAGCGTGAGCACGTCGACCTGCTCGCGCATGTTCTTGAGCTGCTCCTTGTGCTGCACGCCAAAGCGCTGCTCCTCGTCGATGATAACGAGGCCCAGGTCATAGGGGTTGACGTCGGCCGAGAGCAGGCGGTGCGTGCCAATGAGCACGTCCACCGAGCCGTCCGCGAAGCCCTCGAGCGCCCGGCGCTGCTGGGCCGGCGTCACAAAGCGGGAGAGCACGCAGACCTTAAGGTCAAAGGGGGCAAAGCGCGAGAAGAACGTCTCGAAGTGCTGCTGCGCCAGGATGGTGGTGGGGCAGAGCACCATCACCTGCTTGGAGTCCTGGCAGCACTTGAAGGCCGCTCGCAGCGCCACCTCGGTCTTGCCAAAGCCCACGTCGCCGCAGAGCAGCCGGTCCATGGGACGGCGCGCCTCCATGTCCGCCTTGATGTCGGCGATCGCCGAGCGCTGGTCGGGCGTGAGCTCGTAGCTAAAGCTCGCCTCCATCTCCTCCTGGACGGGGGTGTCCTGCGAGAAGGCGTAGCCCGGCACGGAGGAGCGGCGCGTGTAGAGGTCCACCAGGTCGAAGGCGAGCTTCTTGGCCGAGCGGCGAGCCTTGCCCGTGGCACGGGACCAGTCGGCCGTGTTGAGGCGCGTGAGGCGCGGGCTCGCGCCGTCGGGACCCACGTAGCGCGTGATGCGGTCGACCTGCTCGAAGGGCACGTAGAGCTTGTCCCCGCCCGCGTACTCCAGCAGGAAGTAGTCGCGCTCGCGGCCGGCGACCTCCTGGCGCACGATCTCGGCAAACAGAGCGATGCCGTGCGTGGCGTGGACCACGTAGTCGCCGGGCTTGAACGGGAAGGTCACACTCGTGGGGTCCACGCGGCGCGCGCGGCGGCGGTTCTTGGCCGTGCGGGCGGTGAGGTCGGAGACCGAGAAGACAGCGAGGCTCGCCGTCGGGATCACGATGCCGGCGGGCACGGGCGCGTCGATGAAGGTGACGCTGCCGCGCTCCAGGGGCGGTGCCTGCGGGTCGTTGTTCTCGGCAGACGTGCCGAGGGACTCGACCACGGGGATTGACTCGTCGGTGAAGCGCAGCTCGAGCGACTCGCGGGCCGCGCGGTCCGGCACGGCAAAGAGCACGGCGGCGCGGTCCGCGACGAGCTGGCGCACGCGGCCGAGCAGCTTTGCGTCGGACCCGGCAATCTGGGGCTGGCGAACGGCGAGCTCGGCGGTGGCCGCGCCTGTGCCGGCACGAAGGATGGACGAGAAGGACAGGCGCTGCTGGCTGCCAAAGTCCAGCTCGCGCGGTGAGGTGTAGAGGCCCTCCAGCGGGATGCGCGCCGCGCCCGCCGCGGCGGAGAGCTCGTCGTAGGCGCGCATGCAGTCGTCGAAGAGGGCGCGCGGCTCGGCGAGCACCACGAGGGTCTCCTGGCTGATGTGCTCGAGGGGGCTCGACGTGGAGCCGTAGAGCTGGGGGAGGTAGCGCTCGAGGCTCGGGTCCGCCGCCCGCTGGCGAATGAGCTCGAGGTCGGCGGCCGTCTTGCTCGACTCCTGGGCCGCCTTGTAGAGCGCGCGCTCGGCGCGGGCGACGGTCTCGTCCGTGAAGGCCATCTCGCGGCACGGGGCCACGGTCACCGCGTCGAGCTCGCCGATGGTCTGGCCCGTTGAGGCGACCATGCGGCGCACGCGGTCGATCTCGTCGCCAAAGAACTCGATGCGCACGGGGCTTGCGGCCTGCGCGGGAAATACGTCGACCGCGTCGCCATGCACGTGGAAGGAGCCCGGGGCGTCGACCTCGCCGTTGTCCGCATAGCCCATGCCCACGAGCAGCGCGGGCACGTCCTCGAAGGGGACCTCCTCGCCCACGGCGAACGTGCTCGACGCAAAGTATCCGCTGCCCTTGGGCGGGACGCGGCGCAGGAGGGCGTGGGCGGAGGCCACGACGACGCAGCGCTCGCCGGCGGCGAGGCGCGACACGGCCCGACAGCGCGCTCCGATCACGGCGTCGTCGGGGGTGGCGTCCGCCCAGGGACGGTCCCGGCGCTCGGGGTAGCGCGAGACGCTGTCCTGCCCGAGCCACGCCGCGAGCGCGCGGGCCGTGCGGTCGGCCGCCTCCTCGCCGGAGACCACGAGCAGGCACGGGCGCGGGTCGCGCGCCCAGAGGGCCGCGAGCGCGAGCGGGCGGGCCGACTGCGCGACGGCGAGCGTGGCGTCATGCCCGGCGGCAAGCTCGCGCAGGAGCGGGGCGAGCTCGGGCGCGCCGAGCAGTTGGCGAGAAACGCGGTCGATGAGCATGGGGCGGACTCCCTCTGCATGACTTTGGGCCGGCGCCCGGTGGGGCGTCGGCTGCGACGGGTGGTTCTTCTCGCCCCATTGTAGCGAGCGAGACGTGGTCTCACAGGTTCTTCTTGGCAGGGCTTGGCCGTTGCCGCCCATACGGGAAACGGGACCGCGGAGAAGAGCGTGCCGCCTCGCACCGGCCCCGCCTCCACTCGAAACGGCATCTGGGCAGAGGGCCGGCGGGCGTCCAACCCGAACAGGCCAGTGAATTGCGCGCGTTCACAACATATACCCAAGAATACTTTGCTAAAGAATTGTTTGGTAAAATATACTACGGTAACATCGAGAAAGGTGGGACAGTGTTCATCGGGAGAGAGCGTGAGCTCGCACTGCTGCACAGGCGCTACGAATCTGGCGGCTTTGAGTTCATCGGGCTGTACGGCCGCCGCCGCGTGGGAAAGTCCGCCCTCTTGAGTGAGTTCACGCGAGACCTGCGCTGCGGCTGGTGCGCCGCCGTGGAGGACGACGCCGCCATGAACCTGCGCCTCCTGAGCCAAGCCGTGTGGTCGCTTCAGAACCCAGACGCCAGCCCCGAGAGCGCCCCCGTCTATGCTGACTTCCGGCCGGCGCTCGAGGCGGCCTTTGATGCGACGCGCGAGGAGCGGGGCGTCCTTGTGATAGATGAGTTTCCCTATCTTGCCAAGTCAGACACGAGCTTTCCCTCCGTGTTGCAGACGGTCATTGACCGCAGGAAAGACCGGTCACAGCTGTTTCTCGTGCTCTGCGGCTCCTCTCTTTCGTTCATGAAGGAGCAGCTGCTGAACAAGGAGAGCCCGCTCTACGGACGGAGCACGGCCCAGATTGAGCTCAGGCCCTTTGACTTCTTTGACTCCCTGAGGTTCTTCCCGCACATGACGCCTGAGGATGCCGCCGCGATCTATGGCATGGTGGGAGGCGTGCCGCTCTATCTCCTTCAGTTTTCAGAAGAGAGGGGGCTCTCGGAGAACATCGCGGACGCGTTCCTTGACCCCAGCTCCATTCTCTACGAGGAGCCCGAGAGCCTGCTCAAGCAGGAAGTCAGCAAGGTGGCGCCCTATAACGCCGTGGTCTCGGCAATAGCAGGGGGAGCCTCGCAGCACAACCAAATCGCAACGAGGGCGGGCCTCTCGACAGCCGCGCTTGACTACTACCTCAAGGAGCTCGCGCGCATTGGCCTGGTTGAGCGAGAAGAGCCGATGCCCGCGCGCGGGGGGCGCAAGGCGGTGTGGCGGCTCTCCGACAGCCTCTTCAGATTCTGGTATCGCTTCATCCGGCCATATCGCGCCCTCATCGAACGCGGCCTGGGTCAAACGGTGGTCGCCCGCATCGGAGAGGGCCTACCCGAGCATCTGGGACCCGTCTTTGGGGGAATCTGCCGCGACTGGCTCTGGCGTCAGCTTGCGCAGGGACGCCTGCCGTTCCCCATGACCGACGTCGGTCGGTGGTGGGGCAACGATCCCCAGGCGCGCTGCGAGGCGGAGATCGACCTCGTTGCAGTTGACGGCTCACAGACCGTCATGGTTGGGGAGTGCAAGTGGCGGGGCGAGCCCATGGGAGCCGATCAGCTTCTCAAGCTAGACCGCCACGCCCATCTCGCGGGGGCCAACAGTGCGGACGCACGATGGGCCTTCTCGCGCTCCGGGTTCACGGCCGGCTGCGATGAGACGGCACGCGAGCTTGGCGCCCGCCTCGTGACGTTTGACGAGATGTGCGAGGGCGTGTCGCGCCCCCGCTGAGGCCAAGACGCAAACTAGACGATATGTGGGGAGCGGCAGGAACCCCACATATCGTCTAGCGCGGGCAAGAAGGACATCAGCGAGGTGCGGACTTCTAGCCCGCGCGGCCCGCGTCATCCCCCGCGCGAAGCGTCGCCAGCTCGCGCAGGCGCTCGGACGCGGCGTCGACGTCGGCCCACTCGGCCTGCCAGGACCAGTTGCCCTCGGCCACGCCGGGCACGTTCATGCGCGCGGCGTCGTCCAGGCCCAGCACGTCCTGCAGCGGCACGATGACCACGTCGGCCTCGGACGCGAGCGCTCGCCGCTCGAGCTCGTCGGCAAGCTCCACGGCCTCGTCGCCCTCGACGCCAAAGCGGCTCTCGCAGAAGCCCACGAGGGTCTGGTTGTCGTGCGTGCCCGTGTAGCAGACGGTCTCGGGCCGCGGCGCGTAGCCCTCGCGGACGTCGCCGTCGGAGAACTGGACCACGTCCATGCCCGGGATGCCCGTCGCGCACACCAGGGCACGCACGGCCGGCGTGATGGCGCCGAGGTCCTCCGCGATGAACGGCAGCGGGCCAAACTGGCGATGCGCGGCCTCGAAGAGCTCCATGCCCGGGCCAAACGCATACGAGCCCTCGCTCGCGGGCTTGCCCGCGGGAATCGAGAAGTACGACGAGAACCCGATGAAGTGGTCGAGGCGCACGTAGTCGTAGAGCGCGAGCGCGCGGCTGAAGCGGCGCAGCCACCAGCCGTAGTTCTGCTCGCGCAGGATGTCCCAGCGGTAGGTGGGGTTGCCCCAGACCTGGCCCTCGGGCGCGAAGGCGTCGCCGGGGGCGCCGGCCACGCGGCGGGCGTGCCCGTACTCGTCCAGGTCGAAGATGTCCGGCTCGCTCCAGACGTCGGAGGAGTCGCCCGAGACGTACATCGGCATGTCGCCCACGATCTCAACGCCGCGCTCGCGCGCGTACTCGCGAAGCTCGTTCCACTCGCGGTCGAACTCGTACTGCAGGCGCTTGTGGTTCTCGGCCGCCATGGCGATGCGGGGGTTGCGCGTGTGGCTCGGGCTGTAGTGGCGGTAGCGCGCCGGCCACGTCTGCCAGGGCGCCCCGCCCAGCACCTCCTTGATGGCGCAGAAGATCGCATAGGGCGTGAGCCAGTAGTCGTTCTCGTTGCAGAACTGGACGTAGTCCTCGTCGTTGCCGATCTTCTCGAGACGCCTGAGAACCGTCTCGACGTCGTCCTCGAGCAGCGCGACGTTGCCGGCGAACGCCGAGACGCCCGCGTAGGGGGAGCCGTACTCGTCCGTGGGGTTGACGGGTAGGACCTGCCAGTAGGTCTGGCCGCCCGCGGCGAGCCAGTCCACGAAGCGGCGCGCCGGGGCGCCGAGCGTGCCGGGACGGCCGTCGTTGGGGACGGAGGTGATGTGACAGAGCACGCCCATCCCGCGCTCGAGCGGCTGCTGCAGGCGCTCGGAGCGGTGGAAGTGGAGCACCGCCGTGCCGAGCGGCCACAGGAAGATCTCCGCCTGGCCGTTTGCGACCTTGGGCGTCTGGCCCGAGATGACGTCGGCGACGGCGTCGCCGATCATCGGCACCTTCACGGCGTGGGCATTGGAGAGCGACCCGTTGGCCAGGACGCAGACCGCCTCGCCGTCCTTGCGGCGCCAGAAGCCAAAGATGTCCTCACCGGAGGCGAAGGGCTCGAACTCGCCGTCCACAAAGAGCGGCAGCGTCCGGCGCGCGGCGATGGCGTTGCGGTAGATGCTGGTGCAGTCCGCGCGGCCGCCGTCCCAGGGGAAGGGCGCGCGGTTGTAGGGGTCGCGGAAGCCCTCGACGCCGCGCTCGTCGCCGTAGTAGACGCACGGCACGCCGGGAAGCGTCATCTGGAGCAGGGCCACCACCCACAGGCGCGCCATGGCAAGACCCGCCTGGTCGTCCGTGAGACGAAAGCCCGCGCGCTCCTCCTCCGGCACCGAGTCCGGGTCGGGGGCGCCGCCGAGCATCGTGAACAGGCGCTCGCGGTCGTGGCTGCCGATGAGGTTGAGGGCGGAGTAGAAGTTGTCGCGCGGGTAGTTCTCGCGCAGCTGCTCAAGACGCGCAGCAAGCTCGGAGGCCCCGATCTCGCCGCGTATGAAGGCGAGAAGCCCGGTTCGCAGCGGGTAGTTCATCGTCCCGTCGAGCTCGGCGCCCTGGAAGTACTGGCGCAGCTTGCCGTAGGCGAGCTTGTTGGAGGCGTCCTCCCAGACCTCGCCTATGAGCACGCCGTCGGGCTTCTCGGCGAGAAGGGCGCGCTTGATCTGGGCGATGAACTCGTCGGTGAGCTCGTCGGCCACGTCGAGGCGCCAGCCGCGCGCGCCGGAGCGCAGCCACCGGCGAATCACGCCGTCGCGCCCGCACACGAGCTCGTGGAACGGCTCGCAGTCGGCGCGGAAGCTCGGGAGGTTTTGGTCGCCCCACCAGCCGGCGTAGGTGCCGTCGTCGTTGAAGGTGAACCAGTCGCGGTACGGCGACTGCTCGCCCTGCCACGCGCCGGGCTCGCGGTAGGTGCCAAAGCGGTTGAAGTAGCGCGAGTCGGCGCCGCAGTGGTTGAAGACGCCGTCCAAGATGACGGAGATGCCGTGCTCGGCGGCGTCCACGCACAGCGCCCTGAAGCTCTGCTCGTCGCCGAGCATGGGATCGACGCGCAGGTAGTCCGCCGTGTCGTAGCGGTGGTTGCTCGCCGCCTCGAAGATGGGGTTGAGGTAGAGCACCGTCACGCCGAGGCTCTCGAGGTAGTCCAGCTTCTCGCGGATGCCCTCGAGCGTGCCGCCGTAGAAGTCCCAGTGAGCGATGCCGCCGTCCTCGGTGCGGGCGTAGGTCGGCGGGGTGTCCCAGTCCTCCACGAGCTCACGGCCGGGGCCGCCCTTGCGGTGCACGGCAAGCGAGGCGGCGGCGCGCTCGCGCCAGTCCTCGCCGCGCGCGAAGCGGTCGGGGAAGATCTGGTAGACCACGCCCTCGCGATACCACCGGGGCTGGTGGGGGCGCGGCTGGTACACCGTGATCTGAAACGACGGCGGGTCGCCGTAGGTGAAGGCGCCCTCGCCGGTGGTCCAGCCCTCGCGGGCGCCGTAGCGCCACACGGCGCCGTCGCTCGCCTCGATGTCGAAGTTGTACCAGACGACGCCGGTCGTCGCCGGCTTGTAGCTCGCCGTGAAGCGCAGGTGGTCGCCCTCGTTGGCGCCGCGCATCTCGATGAGCTGCTCGCCCTGCGCGTCGGTCCAGACGCGCAGGGTGCAGAAAACGACGTCGTCGCCCCATACGTCGATGCTCAGCGAAACGGTGCCGCCCAACTGGACGGCACCGAAAGGACTTCTGTACTCAGGCTCTGAGGTTACGTGACGTGCTTTCAAGCGCTACCTATCTCTTCTCTTGTTGTACCTGATGATCTCCGGGTGAAGACCGTGGTAGATGTCCATGTAGTCGTTCGCGGCGCGACGCCAGCTGAAGTCGGCGTCCATCGCCTGAAGCATGAGCTTAGTCCACGCGTCCTGATCCGTCCAGAAGATCTCGCAGGCGCCGAGAAGGGTGTCGGCCATCTCGTCGGCGTTCATGTTGGCAAACGAGAAGCCCGTGCCCTCGCCCGTGTACTTGTTGTACGGGGTAACCGAGTCGCGCAGGCCGCCGGTCTCGCGCACGACCGGGAGGGTGCCGTAGCGCATGGCGATCATCTGGGAGAGGCCGCACGGCTCGAACTCGGACGGCATGAGCAGGAGGTCGCCGCCGGCGTACATGCGGTGAGAGAGCGCGTTGTCAAAGGCGATGCGCGCGCACATCTGGTCGCCGTACTTGGCGTCGAAGTAGCGGAACGCGTCCTCGTGGTCCTTGTCGCCCGTGCCCAGGATCGCAACCTGGACGCCGCGCTGCATGAGGTGGTCCATCGCGTAGCGCACCAGGCCCAGGCCCTTCTGATCGGTGAGGCGGCCGATGGAGACCACGAGCGGGCGCGTGGGATCTTGGGCGAGGCCCAGCTCCTCCTGCAGCGCGCGCTTGCACTCGGCCTTGTTCTCGAGCTCCTTGGCGGAGTAGTTGGCCGGGATCATCGGGTCGGTCGTCGGGTTCCAGATGGTCTGGTCGATGCCGTTCAGGATGCCGCTCAGGACGTCGCAGCGACGGCGGAAGATGCCGTCGAGGCCCTCGCCGTAGAAGGGCATCTGCAGCTCGTTGGCGTAGCTCGGGCTCACCGTGGTGAGGTAGTCCGCGTAGCAGAGCGCGCCCTTCATGTAGTTGACCGAGTCGCGGTCGCAGTAGAGCTGGTCGCGGGCCGCGGGGATGTGGGCGAGGCCGAGGACCTCCTCGAGGACCTTGTCGCTGTACTGGCCCTGGAACTTGACGTTGTGGACCGTGAAGATGGTCTTGACGTTGGCGCACTGCGGGATCTGCTGGTAGAACTCGCGCAGGAAGACGCAGCACAGCGCCGTCTGCCAGTCGTTGCAGTGCAGGATGTCGCACTCGAGCTCGGGGACCTTGGCGATGGCCTCGCAGATGGCCTTCGAGAAGAATGCGAAGCGCTCGCCGTCATCGAAGTAGCCGTAGAGGCCGTCGCGCTTGAAGTAGGCCTCGTTGTCGATGAAGTAGAAGTCGAGGTCCTGCAGCGTGAGCTTCTCGATGCCGCAGTACTCGTTGCGCCACGCGAGCGGAACGTAGAAGTCCGCGACGTGCTTCATCTGGTCCTTGTACTCCTGCGGGATGCTGGCGTACTTGGGCATGATGACGGCGGCACGGGCGCCGGCGTGCTTGAGGGCGCGGGGCAGCGAGCCCGCGACGTCACCCAGGCCGCCCGTCTTGGCGAAGGGCACGGCCTCGGAGGTGGCGAAGAGCACGCGAATCTTCCTGCGCTTTGCTTGTGTGGACACGTCCATCCCCTCGATCCTAGTCGCGAGCCTTTTCCTTGATCAGCACGTCCTCGGGGGTGCCCCTCAGCTCGGTGCCGGCGGGGACGACGTTGCCGCGGTCGACGATCGCGTTCTCGACGCGAGCGCCGCTCTTGACGACGCAGCCCTGCATCACGATGGAGTTGCGCACCGTGGCGCCCGCCTCGATGATGACGTTGCGACCGAGGATGGAGTCGCTGACGTTGCCGTAGATGCGGTCGCCGGATGCGACGGCGGAGTGGCAGACGTGGCTGCCGACCTCGAACTTGGCGGGCGGCGTGTCGTGGGTCTTGGTCTTGATGAAGCGCTCCTCCACGAAGAGCTCGCCGGTGATGCGCGGGTCGAGCAGGTCCATGTTGGCGCGGAAGTAGGCGCGCTTGTTGAAGATCGGGGCGACGTAGCCGTCGAAGTCGTAGGTGCGGACGTTCACGCGACCAAAGTCACCGGTCATGGCCTCGAAGAGGTCCAGGTAGTCGGTCGCCGCGTACCAGTCGAACATGTCGAGCAGCAGGTGGCGATTGATCACGAAGCAGTCCAGGAACATCGTCTCGCCAAAGGCGGTGCCGTGGTGGACGCCGCAGACGCGGCCGTCCTCGACGTCAAAGGCGGTGACGTCGGGGTCCTTCTCGGAGGCCGTCTTGGTCAGGACGGTGATGTCCGCGCCGGAGGCCTTGTGGGCCTCGTAGACCTTGTCGAGGTCGATGTTGTAGACAAAGTTGGCCGTCGAGAAGAACACGGCGTCGGAGGTGCTGCGGGTGAAGTAGGCCTTGTTGTGGACCAGGTCGCGCAGCAGGAAGCGGGCGCCGGTGCGGGACGTGCCGAAGGCGGAGCCGGGCAGGATGAACAGGCCGCCGTTCTTGCGGTCGAGGTCCCAGTCCTTGCCGGAGCCAACGTGGTCGATGATCGAGCGGTAGTTGTACGGCATGACCATGCCCACGGTGCGGATGCCGCAGTTCACGAAGTTGGAGAGCGCAAAGTCGACGAGACGGTAGCGGCCGAAGTAGGGCAGCGACGCCATCGGGCGGCTCTCATTGAGCGGGCTGGACTCCTTGGCGGAGTAGTTGCAGGTAATAAGGCCGATGACCTTTTCCATGATTAGTTCTCCCCCTTCCCGACGACCACGTCGTTGCCGATGACGGCGGTGTCCTTGGTGGTGTCGACGCTGCCGACGCTGACGTTCTCCTCGACCGTGGAGTTCTCGCCCAGGATGGCGCGCACGACGTTGGCCCCGTCCTTGACGACGGCGCCCGGGAGCAGCACGGAGTCGATGACCGTGGCACGCTCGCCAACGTAGGCGTCGGTCGAGAGGATGGAGTGCTTGACGGTGCCGTAGACCTGGCAGCCGTTGGCGACGAGGCTGTCGTCGATCGTGGCGTCCTTGCCCACGAACGCAGGCGGGCGCGTGGAGGCGTTGCTCATGATCGGGAAGGTGGTGCTGAAGATGTCAAAGGCGGGGTTGGGGCCAAGAAGGTCCATGCTCGTCTCGTGGTAGCTCGAGATGGTGCCAACGTCGCGCCAGAAGCCCTCGAACTTGTAGGTGAACAGGCGCTTGCCGTCGGCCAGGAGCTTGGGGATGATGTCTCCGCCAAAGTCGTGGCTGGAGTTCTGGTCGTTGGCGTCCTCCTTCAGCGTCTCGACGAGAAGGTCGGCGTTGAAGATGTAGATGCCCATGGAGGCGAGGTTTGAATCGGGCTGCTTGGGCTTCTCGGAGAACTTGGTGATGCGGCCGTCGTCCTCGGCGGTAAGGATGCCAAAGCGGGAGGCCTCCTCCCAGGGCACGGGCATGACCGCGATGGTGAGGTCGGCGTTGTTGGCCTTGTGCGTGGCGAGCATGTCGTCATAGTCCATGCGGTAGAGCTGGTCGCCGGAGAGGATGAGGACGTACTCGGGATCGTTGGTCTCGATGTAGCCAAGGTTCTGGGTCACGGCGTCGGCCGTGCCCTCGTACCAGGCGCCGCCGGTCTGCGTGGCGTAGGGGGGCAGAATCGAGACGCCGCCGCCGCGCTCGTCGAGGTTCCAGGCCTCGCCGGTCCCGATGTAGCTGTGCAGCAGGTACGGACGGTACTGGGTCAGGACGCCCACCGTCGTGATGCCCGAGTTCGCACAGTTGGAGAGCGCGAAGTCGATGATGCGGAACTTGCCGCCGAACGAGACCGCCGGCTTGGCGACGTTGCTCGTCAGCGCACCGAGTCTGCTGCCCTGACCGCCTGCCAGGAGCATTGCGATGCACTCTTTCTTGCTCATTCCCCCACTCCTTTCACAGCCATTGCATGGGGGGCCGTCGGGCCCCCCAACACGTACACCTAAATGTGCCAGATGTCAGCCATGTACTCACGAATTGTTCGGTCAGAAGAGAAGTATCCGGCCTTGGCGGTATTGTGAAGGGCCGACTTGTTCCATGCGGCGCGGTCGCCGTAGAACTCGGTCAGCTCGCTCCACGCCTGGACGTAGGAGTGGAAGTCGCGCATGACCAGATCCGGGTCGTTGTCGACCATGAGGTAGTCGTGGATGCTGTCGAAGTTGCCCGAGAGGCGCGCGAGCGTGCCGTCGGTGAGCATGTCCACGATGCGGCCGAGGTGGTCGCGGTCGGAGTTGTACATGTCCCACGCGTAGTAGCGGCCCGAGGCGCGAAGCGCGTCGACCTCGTCGGCGTGCAGGCCAAAGATCTTGATGTTCTCGGGGCCCACGAGCTCGGAGATCTCGATGTTGGCGCCGTCGAGCGTGCCGAGGGTGATGGCGGCGTTCATCATGAGCTTCATGTTGGAGGTGCCGGAGGCCTCGGCGCCGGCCACGCTAATCTGCTCGGAGATCTCGGCCGCGGAGTAGATGAGCTGGGCGTTGGAGACCGCGAAGTTGGGCACGAAGGCGACCTTGATCTTGTCGTTCACGCGCTCGTCGTTGTTGATGACGTCGGCGACCGAGTTGATCAGGCGGATGACCTCCTTGGCGAAGGTGTAGCTCTGGGCCGCCTTGCCGGAGAAGATGAACGACGTCGGGCGCGGGTTGTAGCTCGAGTCGGTGATGAGGCGGTTGTAGATGTCGAGCACCTTGAAGACGTTGAGGAGCTGGCGCTTGTAGGCGTGGAAGCGCTTGACCTGGACGTCAAAGACCGTGTTGGTGTCGAGCACCACGCCGGAGGTCTGCTTGACGTAGGCGGCCAGACGCTCCTTGTCGGCCTTCTTGGCGACCTCCATGCCCTCGAGGAACGAGGCGTCCTGCTCAAAGGGAACGAGCTTCTCGAGCTCCATGGCGTCGTCGAGCCAGCCGTCGCCGATGGCCTCGGTGATGAGCTTGGAGTAGGACGGGTTGGCCTCGCACAGGAACCGGCGGTGGGTCACGCCGTTGGTCTTGTTGTTGAAGCGGTGCGGCATCATCTCGTAGAACTCGTGGAAGACGGTGTCCTTGAGGATCTGCGTGTGCAGCGCGGAGACGCCGTTGATCGAGTGCGAGAAGATGATCGAGAGGTTGGCCATGCGGACCTGGCCGTCCCACAGGATCGCGGTCTTCTCGAGGACGCTGGTCCAGTTGCCGTCGTTGGGCGAGAGGTGCGTGGAGAGGTTGTCGCGGTAGCGGCGGTCGATCTCGTCGATGAACATGTAGAGGCGCGGCAGGAGGTTGCGGAAGGTGTTGATCGGCCACTTCTCCAGCGCCTCGGGCATGACCGTGTGGTTGGTGAAGGAGATGGTCTCCTTGCAGATCTGATAGGCCTCGTCAAAGCCCACGCCCTTCTCGTCAACGAGGATGCGCATGAGCTCGGGGCCGCACATGGCGGGGTGCGTGTCGTTGGTGTGGATGGAGACGCGCTTGCCGAGGTTGGCCCAGTCCTGGCCAAACTCGCGCTCATAGGTGCGCAGGATGGTCTGCAGGCCGGCGGAGACGAAGAGGTACTCCTGCTTGAGGCGCAGCATCCGGCCGTGCTCGCCCGCGTCGTTGGGGTAGAGGATCGTGGAGATGGCCTCGACGTCGGAGCGGAACTTGTTGGCGCGGGCGTAGTCGCCGGCGTTGAAGGCGTCGAGGTCGAAGTCCTCCGTGTAGGGCTCGGCCGACCACAGGCGCAGCTTGTTCACGACCTTGCCGCCAAAGCCCACGATCGGCACGTCATAGGGAACGGCGCGGACGATCTCGCCACCCTCCTGGGTGAACCAGAAGTGGCCGTTTTCCTCGTGGCGGACGACCTGGCCGCCAAAGCGCACGAGCACGGAGCTGCCGTCCTTGCGGGTCTCCCAGGGAAATCCGTTGGCGAGCCAGTTGTCCGTGCGCTCGACCTGACGGCCGCCCTCGATGTACTGGCGGAAGAGGCCGTAGCGGTAGCGCATGCCGTTGCCGTAGCCGGCGATGCCCTCGTGGGCCATGGAGTCGAGGAAGCACGCGGCCAGACGGCCCAGGCCGCCGTTGCCCAGGCCCGGGTCGACCTCCTGGCGGCAGATCTCCTCGAGGTTGGCGCCCATGGACTCGACGCCCTTGGCCACGAGGTCACGGATGCCGAAGTTGATCAGATAGTTGTCGAGCAGGGGGCCGAGGAGGAACTCGAGGGAGAAGTAGTAGACCTTCTTCTCCTCCTTGGTGTGCGAGCTCGTCTGGATGGCGCGGGCCTTGCTGGCGATAAGCTCGGCGAGCACGTAGAACTGCTCCTGGCTGCTGCACTCCTCGAACTTGGAGCCGTACTTCGTCATGCAGGCCTCGCGATACTGCTCGATGAAGTCCTGCTCGTTCTCAAAGATCTTCTCGGTAGTCAAAACATCTCCTCAGATCGGGCGACAAGGACAGGTGGCACGCGGCTGGGGCGCCGCGCGAGGGGTCGTCGTCGCTTGTCGACCCCTTGGCGGTGTGGGGCCGCCCAGCCAGGCGGCCCCACTTAGCTTACTACTCCGATTACTCCTCAGAAGCCTTCTTACGCGTTGCTGACTTCTGTGCCGGCGCCTTGGCGGCCGGCTTTTTGGCAGCAGGCTTTTTTGCCTCCGTCTTGGTCGCGGTCGTCTTGGTCGCGGCCTTCTTTGCCGCGGGCTTGGCGGCCGTCTTGGTCGCAGCCGTCTTGGTGGTCGCGGCCTTGGTGGCCTTGGCCGCCGTCTTCTTGGCCGGGCGGCGCAGCGCGCCGGTGCGCTTGAGGACCATGCCGGCCAGCGGCGGGACACGCACGACGACGGACTGCTCGCGGCCGTTCCACGGCTCGTCCTGGCACTTGATCTTGCCGGTGTTGACGACGCCGGAGCCGCCGAAGCGCTCCTCGTCGGAGTTGAACAGCTCCTCGTAGACGCCCCACTCGGGCACGCCCATGCGGAAGTCCTCGCGCGCGTTGACGTCAAAGTTGATGAGGATCACGAGCTCGTCGCCGGGCTTGTCGCCCTTGCGGATGAAGGTGACGATCGACTGGTCGTTGTTGTCGGCGTCGATCCACTCGAAGCCCTCGGACTCGAAGGCGCGCTGCCACAGCGCCGGGTGCTCGTTGTAGAAGCGGTTGAGCGCGCGGACGAAGGTCTGCTGGTGGCGGTGGGTCTCGTACTGCTCGGCGAGGAAGTACTGGATGGCCTCGTAGTAGCGCCACTCGATGAACTGGGCGATCTCGTTGCCCATGAAGTTGAGCTTGCCGCCAGCGTGGGTCATCTGATAGAAGGCGAGCGCCCTCATGCCGGCGAACTGGCGCCAGTAGTCTCCGGGCATGCGCGTGATCAGCGAGCACTTGCCGTTGACGACCTCGTCATGGGAGAGCGGCAGGATGAAGTTCTCGTTGAACTGGTACATCGTGGAGAACGTGAGCATGCGGTGGTTGCCGGGGCGCCACGGGAAGTCGGTCTGCATGTAGTGCAGAGTGTCGTTCATCCAGCCCATGTCCCACTTGAAGTGGAAGCCCAGCCCGCCGTTCTCGGGCGGGTAGGTCACGAGCGGCCACGCCGTGGACTCCTCGGCAATCATCATGACGTCGGGGTAGAACTTGCCCATCGCGGCGTTGGTCTGGCGGATGAAGGCGGAGGCGTTGAGGTCCTCCTCGGTGCCCTTCTCGTTGAAGCGCTTCTGGCCCGGGTCGTCGATGCCAAAGTTCATGTAGAGCATACTCGAGACGCCGTCCATGCGGATGCCGTCGGCGTGGAAGAGCTCGGCCCAGTACAGGGCGTTGGAGACCAGGAAGCTGCGGACCTCGCCGCGGGAGTAGTCGAACTGGTGGGTGTTCCAGTTGGGGTGGATCTTGTGCTCGTAGAGCATCTCGCCGTTGAAGGTGGCGAGGCCCTCGGAGTTGGCGCAGAAGCCGCCCGGGACCCAGTCGAGGATCACGCCGATACCGGCCTTGTGGCAGGCGTCGATGAAGTGCATGAACTGCTTGGGGTTGCCGTAGCGCGAGGTCGCCGCGAAGTAGCCCGTGGGCTGGTAGCCCCAGGAGCCGTCGAAGGGGTGCTCGTTGACGGGCATGACCTCGATGTGGGAGTAGCCCATGTCCTTGACGTAGGCCACGAGCTCCTCGGCGAGGTCGTCGTAGGAGTAGACGACGCCGCGCTGCGCGGGGAAGGGATCGCCGGGGCCGGGGTAGGTGCCGTCGGGGCGCGGGTCGCCCTGGGGCTCGTCGCCGTGGCGGCGCCAGCTGCCCAGGTGGACCTCAAAGATGTTGAGCGGCTCCTTGAACATGTTGCGGGCGGCGCGCTTCTTCAGGTAGGCGCCGTCGCCCCACTTGTAGCCGGCGAGGTCGAAGGTGCGCGAGGCGGTGCCCGGGATCTTCTCGGCGTAGAAGCCATACGGGTCGGCCTTGTAGAGCTTCTCGCCCTCGGCGGAGACGATCAGGTACTTGTAGAGGCACTCGCCCTCGATGCCGGGGACAAAGCCCTCCCAGACGCCGCCGGTCTCGGTCTGGGTGAGCGGAGTGGCCGTCTCGTCCCAGCCGTTGAAGTCGCCGATGACGTGGACGCTCTGGACGTCGGGGGCCCAGACGGCGAAGTGGTAGCCCTTCGTGCCGTCATCCGTTTGCGCGGGGTGCGCGCCCATCTTCTCGTAGCTGCGATACCACTCGCCGCGAGCGAACAGGAACAGGTCGTCGTTGCTCAGGTAGAGCGTGCTGTCGAGAGCTTCCATGTCTCACTCCTCGAAGGTCTTGGCACCGCGCCCCGTGCGCGGGCATTCCGACGCAAAATCAAAGCGCGCAGAACAACACCCATTGTGCCAATTCCGTCAATGCGCTGTCCATGAAAAAACCGTGAGTGAGACCAATGCGCCCGCGAGCAGGGGTCGGTTCGCGGCGGGCGGTCGGGCGGCGGGGCCCGAAAGCGCCACGATTGCTAAGCGCGTGGAGCCACAGCGCGGGGCGGGCGGGAGCGACACATGAGAGGGCTCCCCGGTCCCGCTAAGCGGAAGTTTCGCGAAGCGCACTTCCGCGTGCGGGACCGGGGAGCCACCGGCTCGATTGGGTCAGGCGACTAGTAGTTGATCGCGTGCTCCTCGAAGTAGGCGCGCGGGTGGTTACACACGGGGCAGACCTCGGGGGCCTCGGCGCCCACGTGCAGGTGACCGCAGTTGAGGCACTTCCAGACCTTGACGCCCTCGCGCGCGAAGACCTCGCCGGCCTCGATGCGCTCGGCCAGCTTGTTGTAGCGCTCCTCGTGATGCTTCTCGACCTCGCCGACCATGCGGAACTTGGCCGCGATCTCGGTGAAGCCCTCGGCCTCGGCGGTCTCGGCGAAACCCTTGTACATGTCGGTCCACTCGTAGTTCTCGCCCGCCGCGGCGTCCTTGATGTTGGTCAGGGTGTCGGGCACCTCGCCGCCGTGGAGGTACTTGAACCAGAGCTTGGCGTGCTCGCGCTCGTTGCCGGAGGTCTCGGTGAAGATGTTTGAGATCTGGACGTAGCCCTCCTTCTTGGCCTTGCTCGCGTAATAGGCGTACTTGTTGGTGGCCTGAGACTCGCCGGCGAACGCTGCCTCGAGGTTCTTCTTCGTCTGCGAGCTCTCAAAGTCAACGGCCATCGGAACTCCTCTCCCGCCCCCGCGGGGGCGTTGTCCGGTCGGGCCCCTGCCCGACCACGCAATACCTTACTCAGCTAGACGCACCATGCGTCCCCGACGAGTCGGCAGAAGCCCTCCGCCGCGAGCTCGTCGAGCAGCGCCCGCACCTCCGGTGCGCTTAAGGGGCTTCTACCCGACTTCTCCTCCTCGCTTGCAAGCTCCGCGGAAATTGCCTCGAGGGTCGGCCCACCGGCCGCTTCTTCCCTGTGAGCGAGAAGGACGCGCAGCGCGGCGGCGCGCTTCTGGCGGTGCGAGCCCTCAAAGCGGGACTGGCGGGTGTGCCCGCTCGAGCGGCGGCTCGGGTTGGGGACCGTCCGCTTGAGGTAGGCGCCGTAGTCGAGCAGGGCGTAGTACCAGGTCCGTGGGTCGTCGGCGGGGTCGCTGGCGTCCGCGGGGCATGTTACGTCCACGAGCGGGAGCAGCTCTCGGTCGGAGACGGCCCCCTCTCCGGGGAAGAGCTCGTGGAGAAAGACCGCGCGCACGTTGGTCTCGAGATAAACGGCGTGCTGGTCAAAAGCAAAGGCGAGGATCCCCGCAGCCGTCGCGGGACCGACCCCGGGCAGCGCCTGGAGCGCGCGGGCGTCGGCAGGGAGTGCTCCCCCTCCCGCGACGAGCTCCCCCGCGGCCCGGTGCAGCGCGAGTGCGCGGCGGTTGTAGCCCAGCCCCTGCCACTCGTCGAGAACGTCTGCGGGCGAGGCGGCGGCGAGGGCGCCGACCGTGGGAAACCTCGAGAGCCAGCGCTGCCAGCGGCCGTCGACCCGCGTGGTCTGGGTCTGCTGGAGCATGACCTCGGAGAGCCAGATCTCGTACGGGTCGCGCGTGCGCCGCCACGGGAGGTCGCGGTAGAGCTCCGCGCCGCGCGCGAGGACGAGCCCCCTGAACTCGGCGAGCCCATCCGGGCTCACGGGCGACGCCACCCTCATCGCGACGACGCGTCGGACGTGGCGAGATCGCGCGCGGCCGAGACGTCGACGAGGCGAAACTCGCCCTCGAAGACGGGGGAGCGGCCCTCGACGACCAGCTGGTGCAGGGTGACCGACGAGAAGAGCCCCCGCAGCAGGCGACGGGCGTTGCACCACACCGGGCTAAAGCGGCAGGTGGGCAGGTTGGGGCACGGCGAGCCGTCCCCCGAGGGGTCCGCGCAGCACGAGATCTCGACCGACCCCTGGAGCGCCTCCACGACGTCGAGCAGCGTCGTCTCGCGCGGGTCCACCGCCAGGCGCATGCCGCCGTTGGCGCCGCGGGAGTTCTCCACGATGCCGGCCACCCCGAGGTCGTGCTGGATCGAGCGGGCAAAGGAGTAGGGCACGGCGTTCTCGCGCGCCGCGGTCCTGACCGACACGATCCCGCTGGGGTCCTCGACGAGCTCTGTGAGCATCCGCAGGGCGTAGTCCGTCCTTCTCGAAATGTCCATCTCAGCTCCTTCCGGCGCGCGACCCCGTCTTCCAGTCCAGGATCGGCCAGCCGTTTCTTCTTGCGGCGACGGCGAGGGTCTTCCCCGGGCAGACCGCGTAGGGCCTCCGGGCGCGGGCGAGCAGGTCGGCGTCGGAGTGGTGGTCTGCATAGGCGGCCTCGAGCGACCAGTTGCCGGGCCCAAAGTGCTCGTCGCACCAGCGCACCACCGCCTGGTACTTCTCGGCACCCGCGATGACCGGGCCGTCGACCTCTCCGGTGTAGTCGCCCGCGGCGTTGCGCTCCATGCGCGTCGCCACGAACCCGTCCGCGCCCAACGCCTTGGCGGCGCGCGCGGCTATGGGCTCAAAGGTCGCGGAGACGAGCAGGACCGTGAGCCCGGCCGCGTGGCAGCGGGCCGCCTCCTCGACCGCGCGGGGCCGGTAGAGCGGGGCGAGCACCTCGTCGTAGAAGCGCGCCATCACGGCGTCCACCTCCTCGGCGCTCTTCTCGCCCAGCGCGCCAAAGACCAGCTCGCGCGCCTCGTCCTGTCGATACGGGAGGTGCAGCTTGTAGCGCACGCCCCACCAGATCAGCCGCGCCAGCCTGCACGGGGACATGATGTGGTTCCGAAAGAGGTAGCGCGTGAACAGCGAGCCCGACTGGCCCCCTATCGAGGTCCCGTCGAAGTCGAAGACCGCCACGCCCTGTGTCTTTGGCTCGCTGCTGGGCCGCATGGATGTCCCGTCGTCGCACGTTGCGTACGGAGATATGATACTCCGATGTGAGCATTTGGTTGGTAAGGAGTTGGCAAGCGGCGCAGGGCGCCCGGCCGCGGCGGGCGGCGCCGGAGACGCGAGGGCGGCGCCGGGTCTCGAGGTATGAAAAAGGGACCCCGAAGGGTCCCCAGTCAGTGCAATGGCGGGATGTAAGGGACTCGAACCCTCGACCTCCGACGTGACAGGCCGGCGCTCTAACCAGCTGAGCTAACACCCCGTTCGCCTTGCGCGAGGGCTATTCTGACATATTCCCCACCCATCGCGCAAGGGGTAATTTCAAAAAAGTTCGGGCGCGTCCTTTGGGCCCCGGAGGTGCCGCGCGACTAGACGAGCGAGACGTCGTGGGTCGCGCCGTCGGCGTCGGTGACGCGCAGCGTGGTCCCGTCGAGCTCGGCGCCAACGGCCTCGCCCGCGCCCCCGGCGAGAGAGCCGTCGGCCGTCGTGACGTAGCCCGCCCCGCTGTGCCCGTCGATCACGTAGCAGACGACGTCCCACGCCTCGCCGCGGTTCTCCGGGATGAGGAGGGTGTCGCTCGAGCGCAGCAGCGCGACGGGGGTCCCCTCGATCAGAAACAGCGTCGAGCTCGACCCCGAGGAGCTCGTGCAGGCGAGCGCCCAGGTGCCGTCGTCTTGCTGGCTCAGCGCGTAGGAGTCGCCCCCAAACGAGACCGACCCGCCAACGTCGGCCCGCTCCTGACCCACGTCGTGGGACAGCTGCTGGTCGACGAGCTGCTGCTCCTGCTCGGTGAGCTTGAGCGTCTGCTCGGGCTGGTCCGAGGAGCCGTCATTGGAGGAGAAGACCAGGCCCGTCACGCAGCTCCCGATCACAAACACGATCGCCAGCACCAGAATCGAGGCGATGACGAGAAGAACCACGTTCTTGCCGCTGCGCTCGGGCCCGACGTCGGACGCCTTGGCCTCGGGGTGGCGCTTGAAGTAGCGCTTCTCGGCATTTCGGCGCGCGCGGTCGGCGGCCTCGGCGGCGTTTTTGCGCGTGGTCACGCGGGCGCCCTGCCCCGAGCGGATGGTGGAGATGCCCTCCCCCTCGCCCGCCGCGGCCCGCCGAGACACCTTCGCCTTTGGCGAGGTTCCGGCAGCGTGCGCGGCGTGACGGCCCTTCTCGTTTGCCATGATCTCCTCCTTGCGGCTAGAGCTCCCGGCGCTCCTCGATGGCGCGGCCGAGGGTCACCTCGTCAGCGTACTCCAGGTCCCCGCCCACCGGAAGCCCGCTTGCGAGCCTCGACGTCCTCACCCCGAGCGGGCGGATGACGCGGGAGAGGTAGGTCGCGGTGGTCTCGCCCTCCACGTCCGGGTTGGTGGCGAGAATGACCTCGCTCACCTCGCCGTCCGCCAGACGCGCCAGCAGCTCGCGGACGTGGAGCTGCTCGGGCCCGATCTTGTCCATGGGGCTGATCACGCCGCCCAGGACGTGATAGAGCCCGTGGTAGGCCCCGGTGCGCTCGATCGCCGTGACGTCGCGCGGCTCGGACACCACGCAGATGGAGGTCCGGTCGCGGCTGGCGTCCGCGCAGACGTCGCAGGTGTCGCGCGTCGCGTAGCTAAAGCACACGGGGCAGAAGTGCACCTGCTGCTTGACCTCGAGGATCGCCTGCGCCAGACGACGCGCCTCCTCGGCGTCGGCCTCGAGGAGGTGATAGGCGATTCTCTGGGCCGACTTCGGGCCGATCCCCGGCAGCCTCCCGAGCTCGTCGAGGAGGCGCTGCAGGGCGCGCCCGTCGTTGCCGGGGCTCGTCATCTACCGCGCCCGCCTAGAACAGGCCCGGGATGTTGAGGCCGCCGGTCACCGACCCCATCTGCTGGCTCGCCATCTGCTCGGCGGACTCGAGCGCGTCGTTGACCGCAGCGAGGATCATGTCCTGCAGCATCTCGACGTCCTCGGGGTCGAGGGTCTCGGGGTCGATGGTGAGCGAGGTCAGGCGCATCCCGCCCGTCGCGGTGACCTTCACGGCCCCGCCGCCCGCGCTCGCGGACACCTCGGTCGAGGCGACCTTCTGCTGCACGGCGATGAGCTGCTCCTGCATCTTGCGCGCCTGCGCGATCATCTGGTTGCGGTTCATGCCGCCCATGTTGTATCCCCTGGCCATTGCGGTTCCTTTCGTTCGTTTCCTATTCGTCGTCCTCGTCGTCGACGGGCTCGTCGGTGTAGCCCATCTCGGAGGCGTCGTCGTCATCCATCGCGAGCTCCTCGGCGGCGTCCTCGTCCGAGGTCGTGGCCGCGCTCTCCACGCTCACCGAGAGCGGCTGCCCAAACGCCTCCGCCAACATGGAGGCAATGCTCGCGAACTCGGGGGTGAGCTCGTCGCCGGCGCCGGCCCCTGAGGTGCCGCCGGGGCCTTCCCCAGCCGCTCGGCGCTCCTCGCTGCGCTCGTCGCTCACTTCGTGACTCGCGCTGGGGAAGGCCCCGGCGGCGGTCTCGGGCAAAGCGTCGGGCGCCGAGCCCGAGGCTCGCGGCAGAGGGGGAATCGGGGTCTGGGCTGGTGAGGGAATCTGGGGCGCGGGGGCGTCCGGCATCGGGACGTCGGGCTCGTAGACCTCCTCGTAGACCGTCACGTCGGCGTCGGTGTAGGGGACGACGTCGTCGTCCGGGACGGGCGCCGGGGTCGGGGCCGCCTGCGCGGCGGGCTCGTCCCACGGCATCGGGTAGGCGGGCTTCTCGGGCTCTGCGGGCTGGGGCGCGGGAGCCGGGGCGGGCTGCGGCTGGGGCGCGGGGGCCGGAGCGGGCGCAGGCGTCGCGGCGCGCTCGGCGCGGGCGATGTCTGCCCCGGCGAGGCTCGACTCCACGTAGACCACCTGGCGCGGGCCGAAGGCGGCCACGATCACCGGCTCCACGCTCGCGCGCACGTCGGAACGCTCCAGCATACGAGCCGCGAAGTGCGACCCCTTGGGCAGCGACACCATGAGCTTCTCGCCGTCGTCGGAGACCGCCGTGGACGAGAGCAGCAGCGAGCCCTTCGCCGGCACCTGCGCCACGAGCTGGTCGACGACCTGCTTCCAGAGGCGCTGGAGATTGCCGTTGCTGTGGCCGGCCCTGCCCCCGGCGTGGCCAGCCCCAGCCGCTCGGCGCTCCTCGCTGCACTCGTCGCTCGCTTCGCGACTCGCGCTGGGGCTGGTCACGCCGGGGGCAGGGGCGCTCGGTACCGGAGGCTTCTCGGGCTGGGGGGTCGTCGGCCGCTCGGGCGCGGCGGCCGGTGACGGGGCCACGCTCTTCTCGGCGGCGTTCTCCGGGGCGGGCTCGTCAACCGAGGGCTGGGATTGGGAGGGCGCCTCGGGCTGGGGCGTTGCCGGAGATGCGGGCAGCTGCTCGAGGGTCTTCTCGATAATGGGGGCGGCGACTGCGAGGGCGCCGGGAGTCGCGAGGATGGCGACCTGGCGCTCGAGGTCGCTCACGCGCTCGGCGAGGGCCTCGAGGGTGAGGTCGGTGCCCGGCCGGGCGATGCGCGTGAGGGCGATCTCGAGAACGAGGCGCTGGTTGGTGGCCGTGCGCATCTCGCTCGAGGCGTCGCCCAGAATCGTGAGCACGCGCGAGAGGCGGTCGACGGAGCCAAACGCGGCGGCCTCGGCGCGCAGGGCGTCGAGCTCCTCGCCGCGTGCCGCGACGACGTCCTCGGCGCTCGGCACGGCGGCGACCACGTAGACGTCGCGCACGTGCGCGGCCAGCTCGCGCGTGAACTGCAGCAGGTCGCGCCCGGCGTCCGCCAGCTCCGCGACCTCCGCGAAGAGCGCGCCGACGTCACGATGCGCCATCGCCCGGGACACCTTGCCCAAAACGGACCCGGAGACCTCGCCGAGAAACTCCGCGGCCGCCGCCGCGTCGATCGAGCCGGCACCAAAGACCGAGAGCTGCTCGAGCGAGGTCAGGGCGTCGCGCATGCCGCCGCGCGCGTGGCGCACCACGAGCTCGAGGGCCGCCTCGTCGTAGGAAAAGCCCTCCTGCTTGCAGACAAACGCCAGGTGCGCCTGCATCTCGTCGTTGCCGATGGCATGGAAGTCAAAGCGCTGCACACGAGAGAGGATCGTGGCCAAGATCTTCTGCGGGTCGGTGGTGCACATGATGAAGACCACGTGCTCGGGGGGCTCCTCGAGGGTCTTGAGCAGCGCGTTGAACGCCGCCGTCGTGAGCATGTGGACCTCGTCGATGATGTAGACCTTGCAGCGGCCCATCGCCGGCGCGTAGCTCACGCGGCTGATGATCTCCTCGCGGACGTTGTCCACACCGGTACGCGACGCGGCGTCGAGCTCTATGACGTCGGGGTGCTCGCCGGCGGCGATGAGACGGCACTGCTCGCAGCTGCCGTCGGGCAGCGCGGCCGGGCCCCTCTCGCACATGAGCGCCTTGGCGAGGATGCGCGCCATCGTGGTCTTGCCGGTGCCGCGCGGGCCACAGAAGAGATAGGCGTGGCTGGTGCGCCCCTCGAGCACGGCGCGCTTGAGGGTCTCGACCACATGGGCCTGCCCCACGACCTGCTCAAAGGTCTGCGGGCGGTACTTGGTGTAGAGCGATTCCATGCGGCCTCCCGGCGACGTGACCTACGGCCTTCCAGTATACCCGCGCCGGGCCGGGCTCGCCCGACGGTCACAGGTTCTTCTCGCCCGCCGCGGGCGCCGCGCGGGGCGGGGCGCCCGCGGGGCGCGCTAACATGCACAGTTCCGGAAACGTCATTTTCCGACCTGCGGATATATGAAACTTAACGGAACTGTGCATGTTAATGAGGCGTCCCGGCGCCGTGGCGCCCCGGCGGCGACGGTGCCGCGTCAGCCGCGGGGGCGAAACCACGCGAGGAGCTCGCTGGCGGCGTCCGCGGGCAGGTCGCGGAGCTCGAGGCCGTCCGCGGTGCCGGCGGCGGTGCGCACGGAGAGGCTCGCGACCCCCGCGCGGCGCTGGAAGGGGTTGGCGGAGAGCTCCATGCGCTGCAGGCGTGCGCGCGGCGCGATTATGGTCTGGCGCGTGAGACCGCCGGTGACGAGCACCAGCTCGCGGGCGGTGTGGCCAAAGCGCGCGTAGCGGCAAGCGCGCAACGCGTTGACAACGAGGCCAACGAGCAGCGCCACGCTCAGGACGGCGGCGGCCACGAGCAGGGGCCGCAGCAGCCACGCGGCGCTCTCGAGCAGGCCCGAGAACCCAAAGATCCAGAGCGCGCCCGCGTTGATCGCGGCGGCAAGCGGCCACCAGATCGCGGCGCGGACCACGGCGCGACGCCGCGCGACGGGCCCCAGGTGCCCCAGCTCCACGCGGCCAAGGACGCCCGCGTAGTCCGGCAGGACCTCGGCGAGAAAGCCGTCGACCTCGCCCATGCGGATGAACGGGTGCAAAAGCACGCTGCCCGAGGGCTCTCCGCCCGTCTCGCCGGGGGCCGCGACCACCCATGCGTTAACCTCGGCATAGCCGATGAGCTGGCGAATGATGCCCTGGCGGACGGCCACGAACTGGACTCGGCCCTCCGCGAGCGTTCGGGAGGAGCGCGTGAGCAGGCCGTGCTCCACGACCACGCGGTCGGCATGGCGCTCCACGCGGTAGCCGCCGTAGCGCACGAGGTTCACCACAAACGAGACGGCCGCGCCCAGCAAAAGCACCGCGACCACAAAGCCCACCACCAGCGGGACGAGCGCCGGGGTCGCCGCGGCGACGAGTTCGTCGCCCGCGCCCTCGAGGTCGAGCGCGCCCCACTCGATGAGGTTGTTGAGCCAGTTGACGAGAAGGACCACGAGCGCCACGGCCTGGCCGCCGGCGCTCACCTGGGATGCCGCGGCCAGAAGGAGGTCGCGGCCCTCGAGCGTGAAGACGGCGAGCGGACGGTCCTCGACGGGGGCGGGAGCGGCCGCGTCCTTCTCGCCCTCCGCGGGGCCCGCGCCCTTCTCGCCCGTCGCCGACGCCACGCCACGGCGGCGGAAGAGCTCCGCCCGCAGCGCCTCGGCATCGGTCTCGCGCAGGCCGTAGACCTTGGACGAGTCCCCCTCCGCGGAGGCGGCGCCCGTGTCGAGGTCCAGCGTCACGAGACCCGCCACGCGCTCGAAGAGGGTGGAGCCCATCGAGACCGTGTGGATGTGGTCGTAGGGGAGCGTGATGCTGTGCCGGCTGAACGGGCCCCAGCCCAAGCCCCAGCACACGCGGAGGCCATCCTCCGCAAGCTCCCAGGTACGGGCGCGCCAGACGGCGAAACTCGGGAGTAGGCAGGCCGCGAAGATCACGACCGCGGCAAGGGCGAGCTTGGCGAGCGAGCCGAGGTCACCGGCAAAGAAGTCGGGCGCGAGGCCAAACGCCGCAAGCGTCACCAGGCCAGAGGCCATCTTGAGCGCCTCGACGAGCACCGAGAGCGGATTGGCCCGGCGAACGCCGGAAAGCGGCGCCGGAGCGTTGTCCCCCTCGTTCGGCGCGCCGCTCACACGTCCTCCTTGGCGAGGCGCGCGAGCTCCGCCACGCGGTCGCGCAGCTCGTTGGCGTCCGCCTCCGCGAGGCCCGGGATCTCGAAACTCTCGCCGGCCGTGGAGACGGTCACCGTGGCCAGGCCGTGCGCGCGCAGGATGGGGCCCTGCTCGGTCTGCACGTGCTGGACGCGCACGAGGGGCACGAGCACGCGCTTCTTCACAAAGACGCCGTGGTAGAGGTCCACGTCGGTGGGCGTGACGTCGTAGCGCCACGTGGCGTACTCGATGGGCGGGGAGATCAGCAGGTCGCAGACGCAGACGAGCTCGATGAGGCCGGCGACGAGGTAGACCCAGAAGACGTCGCCGCCAAAGTGGCGCACGATGAACCAGGCCGCCAGGGCGATCACTGCCACCACCACGATGCCAACGACATCCGAGATCCGCCACACGCGCAGCATGCGCGGGTCAAGACGATGTGCAGGCAGCTGGGTCATGAGGGTCCTTTCGACGGCGTCTCGGCAATTTTCACGCAGGACCCCGAGCCGGTCAAAGCCCAGAATGAAAGGCTACGCGGCCGCCCCAGAAATTAACGGGCACCAAAGCCGGTCTGAGGGGGGCCAAGTGACAAAAGTCCAGTTGGAGAAAAATCTCCGGAGGGTTCGTGCCCGTTATTTTTCGGACGTACGACCAGACGGCGCGCGATGTCGCCGCGCGCCACCGAAAATCGGCACAAAGAGAGCGCGCTCGATGGGATCGGGTGCCCGCCAGAGGCCCCTTATGGCTGCTGCCTCCCGGCCCTGACCAGGTTCGAGGTGTTGCGTCACCCGAGCCCATCGAACGCGCTCGCAGAACACTCTAGCAAAGTTGGCCCCGCCGCGCCACGCGCGCGTTACCCTTGTCAAAACGTCAACCGAGGAGGCCTCCATGCGCAACACCTTCTGCAAGTCCCCGCTCTGGGAGTGCAACGACGAGCTCGTCCGAGTGGCGCAGGGCGAGAAGCCCGCCGACCTGGTGATCCGTCACGCAAGCCTGGTGAGCGTGACCACGCACGAGGTGCTGCCCGACGTCGACATCGCCGTCGCGTGCGGCCGCGTGGCCTACCTCGGGCTGGGCGAGCACACGGCGGAGCACTGCATCGGGGCGGACACGCGGGTCATCGACGTCACGGGACTTTTTGCCGCGCCCGGCTTCATGGACAGCCACATCCACGTGGAGAGCGCCATGATCGGCGTGGCGGAGTACGCGCGCGCCGTCGTGCCGCACGGGACCACGGGGATCTTCTGCGACCCCCACGAGGTCGGCAACGTGCGCGGCATGGAGGGCGTGCGCGCGATGTTCGAGGACGCGCGCCGCGTGCCGCTCAAGGCCATGATGACGCCTCCGTCGTGCGTGCCGGCGGTCACGGGCGTCGAGGACACCGGCGCCTCGGTCACCGCGGCAGACATCAAAGACGCAATGGGCTGGGACAACGTCGTGGCCCTCGGCGAGATGATGAACTTCCCGGGCATCCTCGCCTGCGAGCCCAACGCCATCGACGAGGTGCGCGAGACCCTCGCCGCCGACCGCGTGGTCACGGGGCACTTCCCCTCGCCCGACCGCGACCGCGCGCTCAACGCCTACGTGGCGGCCGGCGTCTCGTCCTGCCACGAGTCCGGGAGCTTCGAGGAGGTCCTCGCGAAGCTGCGCCTGGGCATGTGGGTGCAGCTGCGTCAGGGGTCGGCTTGGCTCAACCTCCCCGGCTACCTGCCGCAGCTCATCGAGAGCGGCGTGGACACGCGCCACTGCCTGCTCTGCTCCGACGACAACCACCCGCACACCCTCGTCGACGAGGGCCACATGGACCGCATCCTGCGCACGGCGGTGGAGCTCGGGCTCGACCCGGTGACCGCCATCCAGATGGCCACGATCAACTGCGCCGAGTACTTTGGCCTCGCGCACGACCTCGGCTCGATCACGCCGGGCAAGTGCGCCGACATCGTGCTTCTCGACGACCTCGAGGGCTTTGCCGCCCGCATGGTCCTCATCGACGGCGAGGTCGTGGCAGAGGACGGCCGCGCGCTCTTCTCGCCCGAGCCCTACGCGTGGCCGGAGTGGATGACCCACACCATGGACCTGGGCCTGGAGCCCACGGCCGAGACCTTCCGCTTTGCCGTGCCCGGCCGCAAGGACGGCACCGCGCGCGTCCGCGCGATGGGCATCGAGCCCGGCGACACCCTCACGCGCGACATCGTGGTCGAGGTACCCGTTCGCGACGAGGCGCTGCTCGCCGACCCTGCCCACGACATCCTCAAGGTCTGCGTCTTTGACCGCCACCACGGCGCGGCGGGCACGCACGCCCAGGGCTTTGTCATGGGCTTTGGGATTCACGGGGCGCTCGCGCAGACCGTCTCCCACGACGCCCACAACCTCCTCGTGATGGGTGACAACGACGAGGACATGGCGCTCGCGGCGCGCACGCTCGTGGCGTGCGGCGGCGGCGAGGTCGCCGTGGCCGACGGGCAGGTGCTCGCCCTCGTTGAGCTGCCCGTGTGCGGCCTCATGAGCACGGAGCGCGTGGAGCAGGTGGCCGAGAAGGTCGCGCAGGCGAGAAGGGCCTGGGAGCAGATGGGCTGCACGATGCCGTCGCCCTTCATGACGATGGGCGTGATGTCGCTCGCGTGCGTGCCGGAGCTGCGCCTCACCAACCGCGGCTACGTAAACTGCCTCACCTTTGAGATGGAGGACCTGCTCGTGGAGTAGGGTCTCCACGGCCCATTCGGGCCACCCGCTTGGCCGTAGGCCGTCGCGCACATGGACAGGGGCCCGTCGGCGCCAAGCGCCCCGGGCCCCCACTTCGGCAGCTGCCAAGCTGTTAGGCTCTACAGTGCGACGGCACGCGACGGTTTTCGTCGTGCGGTCGCCCCCTGCACGACGAGTATCATTCCCCATTCCGCGCGCCCTAGCCTTGGCGCTCCGGCGAACGGCGTCTTTCACCGGGCAAACACAACTCGCGGACACGTCCCCCACATGCGCTAGGATGTGACGGGTAAGCCAGCCGAAGGAGATCTCATGGCCAAGAAGTCCCCCGCGCGCCGCCACGAGCCGAGCGCACAGAGCATGTTCGACGACAGCAAGTACGAGGGCGTCCGCGTCTCGGCGACCTTCGAGTACAACGAGCTCACGCTCTCGCGCGCCGCCGAGCAGCTCGCCCCGCGGCTCAAGAGCTCGATGGTGTTCGCCAACCTCGCGTCGCTGCTCGCGCTCGTCGCCGCGGCGATTCTTGTCCCCGACCTCTCGGCCCTTCTCATCGCGCTGTTCATCGTCTCCGTCATCTTGATGTATGTCCAGTACAACTGGAACAAGCTGATGGTCCAGTACGCGCGCACCACCACGCTGGCCCCCACCGCCTACCAGGCCCCCATTCACGTCGTCGCCTGCGACGACGCGCTCCACCTCGAGGACGCCGGCAGCGTCGACGTGCGATTTGACTACGCCGACCTGCGCGTCGTCTACCCGACCTCGGAGTTTGTGGTCGCCGGGTTTGGAAGCAAGCGCTACGTCTACGTGCCGCGCAGCGCCCTCTCCGAGGGTCGCTTCCGCGAGCTCGTGCGCATCCTCGACGAGCACTGCAAGTAGGAGCCCTCCCGCAACGCGCCAGCGGCCCTCGGCTATACTTGCGTGGTTCTTCTCGTCTAGCACAAGGAGGCCCACATGGCCCTTATCAGCGTCGACTACTTCTCCTCCGCGCTCATGCGCACCACCACCCTCGAGGTCATCCTCCCGTTTGACGACCAAGGCGACGCCTACGCGACCGACTCGGCCATGCGCCGCGAGGGAGGCACGCTCGAGAAGGACCTCAAGACCTGGGAGGCCCACCCCTACCCCGCGCGCCGCGCGCCCTTCAAGACGCTCTTCCTGCTGCACGGCATCTCCGGCAACCACGCCGACTGGATCTCTGAGACGCGCATCCGCCACTGGGCGGAGAGCCGCGGCGTGGCCGTGGTCATGCCCTCCGGCTACAACGCCTTCTACCTGGACCAGCCCGAGGTCCACAACTACTACGGCCGCTTCGTGGGCCAGGAGCTCGTCGAGGTGGCGCGGACGATGTTTCCGCTCTCGACCCGTCGCGAGGACACCTACATCGGCGGCATCTCGATGGGCGCCTACGGCGCGCTGCGCAACGGCCTCAAGTACTGCGAGACCTTTGGCGCGATCGTAGCCCTCTCCTCGGCCATGATCATCGACAGCTTTGACCAGATCATCTCCTCCGACGGCCTGTTCTTCCTCTCGCGCCCCTTCCTCGAGCACACCTTTGGCAACCTCGACGAGGTGCGCGGATCTGACAAGGACCCGGCGCGCCTGGCGGCCGACCTCGTCTACTGCGACCGCCCGCGCCCGCGCATCTTCATGAGCTGTGGCAACCAGGACCCGCTTGCCGAGCCCAACCGGGTGCTTGCCCGGCGCATGCGCGACACCGGGCTCGATGTCACCTATCATGAGATGAACGGCGGCCACGACTGGGAGTTCTGGAACGCCGCCCTGCCCGAGGCCCTCAACTGGCTCGTGCGCTAGGGCGCCCACAACCCGGCCGGGGGCGCAGGCAAGCCCAACCGACCCCACGGGGAGGGACGCGAGAATGGCACTGCTCAGAGTCGACTTCTACTCCCACTACCTCGAGCGCAACGTGGTGCTCACCGTGGTGATCCCGGCCGACAAGATGGACGGCGACAAGCTCGCCAAGAAGCGGCGCGGGCCGTACCGCACGGTCTACCTGCTCCACGGCCTCTTTGGGCGCGACTACGACTGGATCGACAAGACCCACGTGGTCGAGACCGCCGAGGCGCGCGACATCGCGCTCGTCATGCCCTCCGGCGAGGATGGCCTCTACCTCAACAAGCCCGAGATAAACGAGTGGCACGGGAAGTTCATCAGCGAGGAGCTGGTGGACTTCACGCGCCGCCTCTTCCCGCTCTCGGCCAAGCGCGAGGACACGGCGCTCGCGGGCATCTCCATCGGCGCCTACACCGCGCTCATCAACGGGCTCCTGCGCCCGGACCGCTTTGGCGACATCATCATCCTCTCGGGCGCCTTCATGCGCGACCGCGTGCTCGAGGCCGTGGAGTCGCGCTCGCCGCGCAAGCGCAAGTACTACGAGCGCTTCTTCGGGGACATCGACACGGTCATTGGCTCCGACAAGGACTACGTGGCCCTCATCGACAAGTTCCGCCAGGACCCCGACCTGCCCAAGCCGCGCTTCTACTCGGCCTGCGGCCTGCACGACAACCTCTGCCAGAACAACCGCGACCTCGTGAAGCTGCTGCGCGACGCCGACTTTGACGTCACGTACTGGGAGCCCGAGATCGGCGCTCACGAGTGGCCGTTCTGGAACGCGTGGATCGACTGCGCGCTCGACTGGTACGCGCCGGGCCCGCTCAAGCCGTCGACGGCGTCGGTGGACTACTCGGCCCTCACCGAGGCCCGCCCGCCCGAGGCCCAGAAGTAGGCGAGCGCCCAAAACGGGGCGATGGCTTGACATTTTCGTCAGGCTTGACATTTTCGTCAGGTTATATTGTCAAACTGCGAACGTTTGACAATATAACCTGACGAAAATGTCAAGCCTGACGAAAATGTCAAGCCTGCCGGGGGTCAGCGCGCGGCGAGGGCACGCGCCACGCGGGCGCGGAACTCGTCGAGGAAGCGCGGGGCGTCGACCGTGAGGGCGACCTCCGCGCTCTTCTCGGCATCCCTCAGGCGATCGGGGTCGCAGACCAGGCGGCCGCGCGCGGGCTCGCCGAGCTCGACGCGAAGGTTCGTGGATAGGCAGCTCACGAGCGTCGGGTCGATGGCGGCCGCCACGGCGAGCGGGTCGTGCAGGGCGCACCCGCCCAGGTGCGGGTTGTTCTTCTCGTAGACGGAGATGTAGTGGTCGGCCATGTCGGCGAAGACGCGGCCGGCAGGCGTCCCGAGCTCGCGCCAGAGGGCGGTGTCCTCGCGCGTCAGGACCACCTGGTAGGTGACGTCGAGTCCGATGACGCGCGTACGCAGGCCCAGGCTCAAGACGACGTCGGCGGCCTCAGGGTCGTTGTGAATGTTGGCCTCCGCAAACGGGGTCACGTTGCCCGGAACCGTAAGCGCGCCGCCCATGAGGGTCACGCGCGGGAGCGTCCGCGCGAGCTCCGGGGCGCGCACGAGAGCGCCCGCCAGGTCGGTCAGAGGGCCGGTGGGCACGTAGAGGAGGTCGTCCGCTGCCGAGCGCAGCGCGCGGGCGAGGAAGTCCGCGCCCGAGGGCGGCGCGGCGTAGCACCAGCCGCTCACCTCCTGGCCGCCGAGGCCGTTCTCGCCGTGGATGCGCACGACGCCCGCCGGGGGCTCGAAGGCCGCCTCCGCCGCGAGCGCGCGGTCGGCGCCCCGGTAGA
The DNA here is from genome assembly GCF_024733715.1 of Thermophilibacter sp. ET337. NCBI lineage: Bacteria > Bacillati > Actinomycetota > Coriobacteriia > Coriobacteriales > Atopobiaceae > Thermophilibacter > Thermophilibacter sp. ET337. The sequence goes on from NZ_JANRHO010000006.1 coordinate 94,995, forward strand.
CGGGAATCTCGGGGTGGCCGAGGAGCCGCAGCAGGGCGAGCGTGTTTCTCGCCGCCACGTCCGCCGTGACGTTGCCGTAGCCGGCGACCACGCCGGCCAGCTCGACCTCGGGGCTGCCGAGGGCATAGGCCAGGGCGAGGGCGTCGTCGATGCCGGTGTCGAGGTTGAGAATCAGCGTTCGCGGTGAGCTCATCACGTCGCCTCCACTTCTTCTGCGGTCGGAATGGCCTGCTGGGCGCCGAGACGGCTCACCGTCAGAGCGGAGGCCGCGGCGCCCCAGCTCATGGACTCGGAGAGCGTCATCCCGCGCACGTGCCCGGCAACGAGGGCGCCGATGAAGGTGTCGCCGGCGCCCGTGGTGTCCACGACCCTGGGCGCGGGGGCGGCGGGGACGCGCAGCGGCGCCTCGTCGGGGCCGAGCCCGAAGGAGCCCGCCGCGCCGAGCGTGATCACGGCCGCGCGGGCGCCCAGGGCACGCAGGCGCCGAGCCGCCTCGAGGCACGTCTCGTCGTCGACGGGCAGCGCGCCGCAGACGATCTGGCACTCCGTCTCGTTGAGACACACGAGGTCGACGGCCTCCCAGAGCCCCTCCGGGGCGGGGCGCGCCGGCGCCGGGTTGAAGGCGGTGTAGAGCCCCAGCTCATGCGCGGCTCGCAGGGCGGCGTATGTGGCCGCGGGGTCGCACTCGCCCTGAGTGAGGAAGGCGTCGCCCTTCTCGGCAACGCGGCGCAGCTCGGACAGCACGTCATCGGGCCCCAGCGCGTGGTTGGCGCCGGCCTCGAGCACGATGCGGTTCTCGCCCGCGCACCGCACGATCACGGCGACGCCCGTGGTCACGCCCGCAAGGCGCCGCACGCGCGAGCAGTCCACGCCCGCGCCCGCGAGCCCCGTCACGAGCTCCTCCCCAAAGGCGTCTGCGCCCACCGCGGCGATCATGTGCACGGGCGCGCCCAGCCGCGCGGCGGCGACCGCCTGGTTGGCGCCCTTGCCGCCCGCGTTGGTGAGAAACCCGGAGCCATCGAGGGTCTCCCCGGCGGCCGGCATGCGCGGCGCGTCGATGGACAGGTCCATGTTCATGCTGCCAAAGACGATGACCTTGGGCATGGCAAACCTCCTCGCGGCGGGGATGGCGTGGGAAAGAAGGTCGTCTCTGCCCCGCGCTCCTTCGCTACTTGACCTCGATGAGCTCGTAGTTGCTCGTGCCCAGACCGATCTTCTCGGCGTGCTCGATCATGGAGCGCCAGTTGGTGTCCGGATGCGTCAGGTTGAAGTGGTCGTGCTGGCAGCGCTCCGGGATGCCGCCAGCGGCCTCGAGGCGGGCGCGCATGTCGGTGAGCTCGGAGTTGGGCAGCTCCGGGGCCGCGAGCGCCATGTCGATGGCCGCCTGGTCAATGGCCACGGGGTCAAAGCTCGCAAACATCCCCAGGTCGGGCACGATGGGCGTGTCGTTCTCGGCGTGGCAGTCGCAGTTGGGGCTGATGTCGGTGGCGATGGAGACGTGAAAGCTCGGGCGGTCCTGCACGACGGCCTGCGCGTACTCGGCGATCTTGCAGTTGAGCTCGTCGACCGCGGAGTCGGAGCCCGCCACGACGGCGTCCTGGTTGCAGGCGCCGATGCAGCGGCCGCAGCCCACGCAGCGGTCGTGGTCGATGCTCGCCACGGGCACGGTGACCACCTTGCCGCTCTTGAGCTCGCGCTCGCGCGTGGCATCAAAGCTCACGGCCCCGTGCGCGCAGATGCGCTCGCAAGCGCGGCAGCCGATGCACTTCTCGGTGCGCACGAGGGGCTTGCCGGCGGCGTGCTGCTCCATCTTGCCCGCGCGCGAGCCGCCGCCCATGCCGAGGTTTTTCATGGCGCCGCCAAAGCCCGCCTGCTCGTGGCCCTTGAAGTGCGTGAGCGAGATCACGATGTCCGCGTCCATGAGGGCGTGGCCGATCTTGGCCTCCTTCACGTACTCGCCGTTTTTCACGGGTACGAGCGTCTCGTCGGTGCCCTTGAGGCCGTCCGCGATAATCACCTGACAGCCGGTGGCGTAGGGCGTGAAGCCGTTTTGGTACGCGCAGTCGATGTGCTCGAGCGCATTTTTGCGGCTGCCCACGTAGAGGGTGTTGCAGTCCGTGAGGAAGGGCTTGCCGCCGAGCTCCTTGACCACGTCGGCGACGACGCGCGCGTAGTTGGGCCGCAGAAAGCTCAAGTTGCCGAGCTCGCCAAAGTGGATCTTGATGGCCACGAACTTGTTCTCGAAGTCGATCTGCTCAATGCCTGCGCGCAAGATGAGGCGCCTGAGCTTGTCGAGCTGGCTTTCTTTGGCGTAGGTGCGCAGGTTGGTGAAGTAGACCTTTGCGGCGTCCATGAGGCCCCTCTCCTCGGTCCGTCTGGTTCCCCTGAGATTTTACGACAGGCGGGCGAGAAGGGCTGCGGCGGCGCGGCGGCGCGGCGGCGCGCACGGCCGTCATGCTCTATACTGAAAACCATGACTACTTCATTTGCCGAGCTCGGGCTAAACGAGCAGATCCTCGCCGGGGTCGACGCCCTCGGCTTCACCACCCCGACCCCCGTTCAGGCGCAGGCCATCCCCGTAGTGCTCACGGGGCGCGACATCGTGGCCTCCGCGCAGACGGGCACGGGCAAGACGGCGGCCTTCGCGCTGCCAACGCTGCAGCTCGTGGCGGGCGAGAAGGGCAAGGGCCCGCACGCCCTCGTGGTCACCCCCACGCGCGAGCTCGCGGCGCAGATCGAGAGCGTCGTGAGCGTCGTGTGCGAGAAGACCGGCCAGCGCGCGGTCATTGTCATGGGCGGCACCAAGTTCGACCGTCAGATCAAGGAGCTCGAGCGCGGCTGCGACCTGCTCGTTGCCACGCCCGGGCGCCTCATCGACCTCATGGAGCACAACCACGTGAGCCTCTCCCAGGTCAAGGTGCTGGTCCTCGACGAGGCCGACCGCATGCTCGACATGGGCTTTTGGCCCTCCGTGCGCCGCATCATGCACGCGCTGCCGGAGCGTCACCAGACGCTGCTCTTCTCGGCGACCATCCCGCCGTCGATCAAGTCCACGATCGACGCGCTGCTCACCGACCCCGCCACCGTCGAGATCTCGCGCGTGGGCGAGACGGCGGACACCGTCGAGGAGCACCTCTGCCCCGTCACCCAGGGCCAGAAGACCGAGCTTCTGCGCGCGCTGCTCGAGACCGGCGGCGCGGCGGGCGAGAGGCCCGAGCGTGTGCTCGTGTTCTGCCGGACCAAGCACCGCGTGGACGACGTCTCCAAGACCCTCAAGAACGCCGGCGTGAAGGTTGACGTCATGCACGCCGACCGCCCGCAGCAGGCCCGCGCCCGGGCCCTCGAGAAGTTCCGCGATGGCAAGGTCCAGGTGCTCGTGGCGACCGACGTCATGAGCCGCGGCATCGACGTCTCGGGCATCGACGCCGTGGTGAACTTCGACGTCCCCATGGACCCGGAGGACTACGTCCACCGCATCGGCCGTACGGGACGTGCCGGCGCGACCGGCCACGCCTACACCTTCGTGGCGCCCGACGAGATCAGCCCCCTGCGCGAGATCGAGTACTTCACCAAGAAGCTCGTGCCCGTGTGGGACCTCCCCGGCTTCTCCTACGACGCCGGCCGCATCATGCCCCAGGAGGGCCGCTCCACCAAGCGCTCCACGCGCACGATGTTCGCCGGCTCGCGCCAGCGCGGCCGCGGCTTTGGCGGCGGGCGCTACGGCCGCCACTACTAGTCTGTCAATTGGGGACGTGTTTTTTCGTGCAGACTTTTTGGGACAGGTCTCTGGAGGCAGAATCGGCCCGTCCGGGCGCACCAACAAACCTGTCCCTTTTTGTCTGACGGAAATAACCCGTCCCCAACGTGCAGAGGAGGGCGTATGAAGCAGGCGCGACCGTACCCGCGCGTCACCATCACCCGCAAAGCGGCGCGCTCGCTCGTCGCAGGGCACCCGTGGGTCTTCGAGGGCGAGGTGCTGGCCGCCGACCCCGCGCAAAACGGCGACGTCGTCGACCTCTTCGAGGAGAACGGCACGTGGCAGGGGGCGGGCCTGCTCTCCCAGGAGTCCAAGATCCGCGTGCGCGTTGTCACTCGCAACGCCAACGACCGCGTCGACGAGGCCTTCTGGCGCCGTCGCGTGACGTGGGCCTGGCAGCACCGTCGCGCCGTGATGGGCGGGCGCGCCCTGCCCGGCGCCGAGCCCGACACCAACTGCTGCCGCGTGGTCTTCTCCGAGGCGGACGGCATCCCCGGCCTCGTGGCGGACCGCTACGAGAACGTGCTGGTCACGCAGGTGGGGACCGTGGGCATGGAGCGCCTGCGACCCGTCGTGTACGCCGCGCTTCTCGACGCGCTGGCGGCAGACGGCGAGAAGATCGACGCCATCTACGAGCGCAACGACGGGCCCTCACGTGCCAAGGAGGGCCTGGCCCAGTACAAGGGCTGGTGGGACGGGCTGCCCGCTCCCAAGACCCCCCGCATCATGGTGCGCGAGAACGGCCTCTCCTTTGACCTGGACATCGAGAACAGCCAGAAGACCGGCTTCTTCCTCGACCAGAAGTACAACCGCCGCGCCGTGCGCGAGATTGCGACCGGGAGGCGCGTGCTCGACTGCTTCTGCCACGTGGGGCCCTTTGGCCTCAACGCCGCGGCGGGCGGCGCCGAGCACGTGCGCTGCGTCGACGTGAGCGACACGGCCATCGAGCTCGCGCGCGAGAACGCCCGGCTCAACGGCCTCGAGGACCGCATGGCCTTCACCTGCGCCAACGTGCTCGACTACCTGCCGGAGCTCCGCGCGGACCGCTCGCGCCTGTGCGAGGAGGGTGGCCCCTTCGACCTCATCGTGCTGGACCCGCCGGCCTTCACCAAGAGCCGCGGAACCGTCTCTCACGCAGCTCGCGGCTACCGTGAGATCAACTACGAGGCCCTGCGCCTCCTTCCGCGCGGCGGATACCTGGCCACGTGCAGCTGCTCGCACTTCATGACGCGCGACCTTCTCGCCAAGGCCATCGCCGAGGCCGCGCACCAGGCAAACGTGCAGCTCAAGCAGGTCGAGGAGCGACAGCAGGCCCCGGACCACCCCATCCTCTGGGGCTTCCCGGAGAGCCACTACCTGGACTTCTTCATCTTCCAGGTCGTCTAGCGCCCAAAAGGATCGCGGCCGGCGCGGCGGGCAGTGCTACATTAGGGGACTGAAAGTCACGCACGTCCCCGGGAGTCACACGATGCTCGAGCTCTTTGGCATGTTCGTCCTCGCCCTCGCACCCATCATCTGGCTGGTCATCGCCCTCTGCGGCCTGCACATGGAGGCCTGGCTCGCCAGCGCCGGCGCCTTCGTCGTCGCGGCCGTCTGCGCCATGCTCGGCTGGCAGATGACGCCCCTCAACATGGCAACTGCCGCGCTCGAGGGGTTTGCCATGGCGCTCTGGCCCATCGTCATCGTCATCATCGCCGCGGTGTTCACCTACAACGTCACCGTCCACACGAGCGGCATGGAGACCATCAAGGCCATGCTCTGCTCGGTCTCTGACGACAAGCGCATTCTCACGCTGCTCATAGCCTGGTGCTTCGGCGGGTTCCTCGAGGGCATGGCGGGCTTCGGCACTGCCGTCGCCATTCCCGCGAGCATGCTCGTGGCGCTCGGCGTCTCGCCGGTGACCTCCATCCTCGCCTGCCTGATCGCCAACGGCGTCCCCACCATGTTCGGCTCCATCGGCATCCCCACCACGACGCTCGCCTCCATCACCGGCATCGACGCCTTCGAGCTGGCGACGGTCCAGGCCATCCAGGTGCTCCCGTTCGTGATCGTCTGCCCGATCCTCATGGTCATGCTCGTGGGCGGCGGTGCGAGGGCGCTCAAGGGCGCGCTGCCCGCGGCGCTCGTCTCCGGCCTCTCCTTTGGCCTGCCCATGATCGCGGCGGCGCAGTTCGTGGGCCCGACGCTCGCCGACGTGGTCGCCGCCACCTGCGCGCTGGTCGCCACCTTCCTCTTTGCGCTCACCAGGCGCGGGCGAGAAGTGCCCGCGGAGTACCGTCTCACGGGCGTCCACCACTACGAGGGCTTTGGCGGGCCCGCGCTGCAGATCCTTCTCGCATGGTCGCCCTTCATCCTCATCCTCGTTGCCCTGCTGCTCACCAGTCAGCTCGTCCCGGCCATCTACGAGCCGCTCTCCGCCGTCGCCACCACGGTCAACATCTACGCAGGCGACCCCACGGCAACCCTCACGTTCACGTGGATCGACACCCCTGGCGTGATCATCATCGTCTGCGGCATCATCGGCGGCCTCATCCAGGGCTGCAGCGTCCGCGAGCTCGTCCAGGTTCTTCTCGACACCTGCAGGCAGATGAGCAAGACCATCCTCACCATGCTCGGCGTGCTGGCCTGCGCCAAGATCATGGGCTACTCCGGCATGATCGCGAGCATCGCCGCCTTCTTCGTGGGGACGCTCGGCGGTCTCTACCCGCTCGTCGCCCCCATCCTCGGCGCGCTGGGGACCTTCGTCACCGGCTCCGGAACCTCCAGCGAGGTCCTCTTTGGCAACGTCCAGCTCCAGGCCGCCCAGTCGATCGGCGCCAACGAGACCTGGCTCGTGGCGGCCAACTCGCTCGGCGTCTCTGCGGGCAAGATGCTCAGCCCGCAGAACATCGCCATCGGCTGCGCGGCGTGCGGACTGGTGGGCAAGGACGGCGAGATTCTCGGCAAGATTGCCGCGTACGCGTTCGGCTTTGCCGTCGCGATGGCGGCGCTCGTGTACGCGGGGTCGCTCGTGCTGTAGAAGCCACGCCGCATCCCAGGCGAGAAGAACGTCAACCCGTCACTTCTTGCGGCGGGCGCGGAAGAACGTGCGCAGCAAATCGGCAGCCTCGTCGGCGAGCACGCCAGGAGTCACCTCGAACTCGTGATTGAGCCGCGGGTCATGGCTCACGTCGTAGAGCGTGCCGAGCGCGCCGCCCTTGGGGTCGGTCGCACCGTACACGCAGCGGTCGACGCGCGCGTTGACCATGAGGCCCGCGCACATGAGGCAGGGCTCCAGCGTCACGTAGACCGTGCAGCCCGTGAGCCTCCAGCGCCCGAGCGCCCGCGAGGCGGCAACCATCGCCGCAAACTCCGCGTGGGCGGAGGGGTCGGCGTCGGTCTCGCGCCGGTTGTGGGCGCGCGCCACGACCACGCCGTCGCACACCACCACGGCCCCGATGGGCACCTCGCCCTCCTCCGCCGCGGCCTGCGCCTCCGCGAGCGCCAGGCGCATGAAGCGCTCGTCGTCTGCCGTCGCGGCGCCGACGCGCGCGATCGCGCCCTTCTCGTCCGTCGCGAGCCTCTCTGCCTCTGACACCCTGCCTCCTCGAGCCCGAGCCCTCCCACATAGGGTAGGATAGTTCCTGCATCCGGAGGAGTGGCAGAGCGGTTGATTGCAGCGGTCTTGAAAACCGTCGAGCGGGCAACCCCCGTTCCGAGGGTTCGAATCCCTCCTCCTCCGCCATTTGCGGGCACGCGGGCCCCGGCCGGGCTTTCCCAGCCGGGGCCCGCAGCGTGTCTACTCGCCACCCCCGGAAAATAACATGCACGAAGCGACCCCGGAGAGGCCGCCCGACAGCGTTTGCCCAGTTGCCGAAAAAGGCGCGGCCGCTTCGTGCCTGTTATTTTTCTGGCGTGCCGGGAAGCGCCCCGGACTCCCCGCTCGCGGGCGCCCGCCGCACGCGCCTGCGCGCCAGCGCGCGGTGCGCCCAGGCCGCCACGCCCGTGAGCGCCACCGCGTCCGCGATCGCGAGGGCCGTTCCCACCCAGTTGAGCCCCGCGCGCTTGATCGGCCGCTCAATGCCCGCACGGCCCCCCTCGGCGGCCGCCTCGTTGTAGGCGAGGTTCGTCGCGCGCGCCTCCACCGCCAGGTAGAGCACGTTCTTGGTCGCGCGCCTCAGGCTCGCCACGTAGCCGCGCCACGCCGCCCCGTCAGCCGCCTCCGGCGCAAACGCGTACGCGCCGTTGCGGAACACCCCGTCCATGAAGAGGTCGCCCCCGGCGTAGAGCGCCTGGTCGGCGCTCATGTACTGCTGGTGGTCGGCGTAGTCGGTGATGACGGCGCCCTCGAAGCCCCACTCGCCGCGCAGCACGTCCTCAAGCAGCGCCCGGCTGCCGCCCGCCCACACGGCTCCGACGCGGTTGTACGAGGTCATGAGCCCCGTGGCGCCGCCCTCGACGGCGATCTGGAACGGCCGCAGGTAGAGCTCGCGCAGCGACTGCTCGGTGAGCCACGTGTAGAGCGAGTCCCGGTAGGAGTCTTGGTTGTTGACAGCAAAGTGCTTGAGCAGGCAATACGTGCCCGCCTCGCGCGCCCCGGCCACGACAGCGGCGGCCGTGGTCCCGCACACGAGCGGGTCCTCGGCGTAGTACTCGTAGTTGCGCCCGCCCAGCGGCGTGCGATGGAGGTTCGCGCAGGGCGCGTAGAGCCCGTCGACCCCCAGCACCGCCGCCTCCGTCCCCAGCTGGCGACCGTAGGCGCGGGCGAGCCCCTCGTCCCACGTCTGCGCCAGCACGCAGGGGCTGGGGTATCCCACGCCATACGTCAGCTGGTTGAACGACCCCACCTGCGCGGGCCCGTCGACCTCCTTGGTGAGCGGCTTGCCAATCTCCTCGATCGCGCCCGTCGCAAGGTAGCCGTGCAGCGTGAGGCGCTCCATGTCGCTCACGGAGATGCGGTCGAGCACGATCTCCCAGAAGGGGCTCCCGTAGTCCTCGCCCAGCTGGCGGCCAAGCTCCGTGAGCTCGCCATTGTCAAAGAGCTGCCAGGCGGAGCTCCACGTGGACGCCGTGGGCTGATAGGTCCCCGTCTCCGCGTCCTCGGAGGCGAGAAGGGCGTCCCCCTCGGCCTGCCGCTCGTCGTAGCGGTTGAGCGCGGCAACGTCCTCGGACATCGCCCGGCTCGCGGCGCGCGCACGCGGGAAGGTCCCGGCAAAGTCGGCGCGCGTGAGGTAGCTCACGCCCTCCGACCCCCCGTCCACGGAGACGCCGTCGACGGCATCGGCGCCCGTGAAGCGGTTGCGCACGACGGCCCCGGTCTCGAGGCTCTCCTCGCAGCGCACGTCCGCGGGCAGCCAGAGCACCGTGCGGGCCGCCGGACAGTCCGCGACCTCGTGCGCGTTGCGCTTGAGCTCCACGACGTACTCGCCGCGCTCGAGCTCGTAGCCCGCAAAGCCGTTGCCGTTTGCGTCCGCGTGGTCGTAGGAGGCCACGTCATCGAGGTCAAAGGAGAGCGTCAGCTCCTGGCTCTCGCCGGGCTGCAGGAGGTCGGTCTTCTCGTACGCCACCAGCACGGTCGACGCCTTCTCGATCCCGCCCGGCTTGTACGGCGGGGTGCAGTAGAGCTGCACCACGTCGCGACCGGCCACGTCGCCGGTGTTGGTCACGCGCACGCGCAGCGAGAAGCTCGTGTCGCGCCCCACGCGCGTGCCCTGCGAGGGGGATCGCCCCTCGACCTCCCAGCCAAACTCGGTGTAGCTGAGGCCAAAGCCAAAGGGGTACTGCACCACGCCCTCGTAGCCCGTGCCGTGCTCGTTTTCCACGTCGTCCCAGAAGCCCTCGGCGTCGGCCGTCTCGTACCAGCGATAGCCCACGTAGATGCTCTCGACGTAGTCCACGTAGCGCACCGCGTCGTAGGTCTCGGGCACGCCCACGTTGACGTTGGGGGTGCCGTCGGCGGGGTAGAGGCCCTGCGAGCCCACGTAGGAGCCCTCGCCCTTCTCGCCCGCGTTTGCCCAGCTCGCGGCTGTTGAGAAGTCGTAGGCGTAGGTGTCCGCGGTGCGGCCCGAGGGGTTGACGTCGCCCCAGAGCACCGACGCCACGGCCCGGGCGCCCACCTCGCCGGTGGGTCCCACGAGCAGCGCGGCGTCGATCCCGGGGATCGTCTCGAGCTGGCCGAGCTCCATCGTGTTGGTTGCGTTGACGATCACGACCACGTGCTCGTAGGTGGCGCCCACGTAGCGCAGGAGCTCTTCTTCCTCAGAGGAGAGCTCCAGGTAGGTGCGGGTGGCGTCCGTCACGACCTCGCCGTCGCGGTCACGGACCTTGTACTGGCGGGACGGGCAGTCGATCGACTCGCCCGCCACGCGCCCGATCACCACGAGCGCCGTGTCCGAGTAGGAGCGCGCGGAGGCGAGCAGGTCCTCGGAGTAGCAGCTCTCATCGCCGAGGCGCGGCTCAAAGAGGCGGCAGTACTCGTAGTCGTGGCTGTTGAGGGCGCCGGAGCCGCGGTAGTCCCGCTCGCCGTGAAAGCTCCGGTACATGTCCGTAAGCTCGCGGTTGTAGGCCACGCCTCGCTCCTCCAGCGCGTCGAGAAGCCCCAGCACGGGGCCCGTGACCTGGCCAGATCCCGAGCCCGAGCCCACCCACTGGGTCGACGCCCAGCCAAAGACGTTCACGCGGTCGGTCCCGGCGGGGAGCGGCAGCGTCTCGTCCTCGTTGCGCAGCAGCACCACGCCGCCGGCCTCCACGCGCTCGGCGAGGGCGCGGCCCGCGGCCATCACGCTCTCGCGCTCCCGGTCCGTGACCTCCACGACGTCGGTGCCCAGAAACGACTTCATCGTGTCGCCGAGAAGAACCGCGGCCGCGGTGCCCGCCGCGAGCGCGCCGATGACGGCGAGTGCGACGACGCCGGCGGCCACCCGCGCGACGCGGCGCACGAGCTGGCGCACGATGAGGTGGTTCTTCTCGGCACGTGGCATGTGGTCTCCTCTCCGCTCCATCATACGACGGCGCATGGGCTACAATGGCCAGTGGATAATCCTCCGAAGAGAAAGGTCCGCATGAAGCCTCGACCTCGTCGTCGATGACCCTGCGGCGCGCCCCGCCTGCGCGTCGCCCGACGCCCTACGCAGCTTAAGGAGCGCGAATGATCTATCTGTCCCAACTCTTGGGCAACCCTGTTCTCGATGCCGACGGCGAGAAGGTCGGCACGGTCTCTGACCTTGGCATCGCCACCGGCGAGGTCTTCCCCCGCATCACGAGCTTGGCCTTCATGGGGCCCGGCCGCACGCCCATCATGATCTCGTGGCGCAAGTTCGTCGACACCTACGACGAGCACGAGGTCCACCTCAAGGTCATTGCCACGGACCTGCGCTTCTCCTACCTGCAGCCGGACGAGGTGCTTCTTGCCCGCGACATCCTCAACAAGCAGATCGTGGACACCCACGGCATGCGCGTCGTGCGCGTGAACGACCTCAAGCTCTCCGACACCAGCTCCACCCAGCTGCGCCTGCTGGGCGCCGAGGTGGGCGCGCGCGGGCTGCTGCGCAGCCTCCACCCCGCCCTCGAGCGCGTGGCGCTGCGCCTGGCGCGCACCTTTGGCCACCCGATGCCCGAGAAGATCATTGCGTGGAGCTACATGGACCTCGTGGAGCGCGACCTCTCCAACGTCAAGCTCTCCGTCTCGCACAAAACCCTCGACGACATGCACCCCGCCGACATCGCCGACATCATCGAGCGGCTCGACCCGCGCCTGCGCGGCCAGGTCTTTGCCCAGCTCGACGACGAGCAGCGCGCCGCCGCCGTGGCGGAGTTCGACGACGACGCCATGGCCGCCGAGCTCATGGGCAACCTCAACGAGTCCGACGCCTCGCGCATGCTCTCCGAGATGGACCCCGACGACGCGGCGGAGCTGGTCTCCGAGCTCGACTACGACAAGGCCGAGAAGCTCCTGCGCCTGATGGGCGTCCAGGAGCAGCGCGCCATCCGCCAGCTGCTCGGCTATCGCGAGAACACCGCGGGCCGCATCATGACCTCCGAGGTTGCCTCCATCGGCGAGACCGCCACCGTGGCCGACGCCGTGGAGCTGCTGCGCGGCCTCGACGAGGACTTCGAGTCCGTCCGCTACGTCTACCTCACCGACGAGGACGGCCGGCTCTCGGGCGTGGTCACCCTGAACAGCCTCATCGTGTCCGAGCCCGAGACCCGCCTCTCCGAGATCGCCACCGAGGACCTCGTCACCGCGAGCCCCGAGGACGACCAGGAGGACGTGGCCGAGGACATCGCCAAGTACAACCTGCTCGCCATGCCCGTCGTCAACGACGAGGGACGCCTGCTGGGCATCGTCACCGTCGACGACGCCCTCGACGTCCTCGAGGAGGAGCACGCCGAGGACCTGCGCGTGGCCGGCGGCTCGGCGGACGGCGAGGACTCCGGGCACGCGAGCACCCTCATCTGGCTCGTGCGCCGCAACGCCTGGGTCGCGCTCTGGGCGCTCGGCGTACTCGCGCTGGCGTTTGTGGTGGGCGGCAGCCTCGGCCTCGGCGAGACGCTCGCCGCCGCGATCCCGCTCGCCGTGGCGCTCGTCCTCGCGGACGACTCCATCAGCTACGTCACCAACTTCTTCCTCGAGAACGACCCCGACGACGAGGACTCCCCCTCGATGATCGGCTTCACGTTCAAGGGTCTGGGCCTGGGCGCGGCGCTCGGCGTCCTCGTCGCCCTGATCGTCGTCGCGCTCGAGAGCGTCATCGCCTCGCCCGCCGTTCCCGCCGTCCCGTCCTCGCTCGGCGGGCTCGGCGGCGCCCTCACCACGGGAGGCTTCGCCGCGGCGGTATCCACCTTCGTCTCGTTTGCGCTCACGCCCGTCTACCTGGCCGTCCTGCGCAGCCGCGACGAGCACAACAAGGAGACCTCGGGCTTCACGATCTCGGTGATCGCGATGCTCGTGGCGGTGGCCGTCTTCCTCGTCGTCGTGATGGCCCTGGTGGCGTGATGAAAGGCGCCGATCGCACCTCGTCGCTGCAGCCGCGACGCATCCTGGCGGCCATGGGGCCGGGCATGGTGGCGGCGCTCGCCGGCGCGGACGCCGGCGGCGTTGCGACCTACTCCAACGCGGGCGCCCTCTTTGGGTTCCACCAGCTCTGGACCGTGCCCGTCATGTGCTTTCTTCTGATCGTCGCCCAGGAGACCGCGGCGCGCATGGGCTGCGTCACGGGCAAGGGCCTCGCGTCGCTCATCCGCGAGCAGTTCGGCGTGCGGCTCTCGGCCCTGGCCATGCTCGCGCTGCTCGTCTCCAACACCACGGTGACGCTCTCGGAGTTCGCGGGCATCGCCTCGGCGCTCGCCCTGTTCGACGTGCCGCCCATCGTCTCCGTGCCCGTCGCGGCCCTCGCCATCTGGCTGCTCACGATGAGCGGGTCGTACCGGCGCATCGAGAAGGTCCTTCTCGCCATCGCGTGCGTCTTTGTGACCTACATCGTCGCCGGCGTCATGGTGGGGCCGGACTGGGGCGAGGCGCTGCTCAACACCGTGGTGCCGCACGTCCAGGCCACGCCGCGCTACCTCTCGCTGCTCGTGGCCAGCGTGGGCACGGCCATCGCGCCCTGGATGCTCTTCCTGGCGCAGAGCAACGTGGTCGAGAAGAACGCGCGCGCCGACGACCTGCCCTACCAGCGCATCGACACCGTCACGGGCGCCGTGGCGGCGAGCGTCATCTCCTGGTTCATCATCCTCACGACCGGCGCGGTGCTCCACCCGGCGGGGATCGCTGTCAACGGGGCCGAGGACGCGGCCGCCGCGCTCGCCCCGCTCGTGGGCGACTACGCCGAGACGCTCTTTGGCGCCGGGCTCGTGGGCGCGTCGTTTCTCGCCGCGTGCGTGCTGCCCGGCATCACCTCGAGCGCCATCTGCGAGGCGTTTGGCTGGGAGCGCGGGGCCGACCGCAGCTGGACCGAGGCCCCGGCGTACCGCGGCATCATCACCGCCGTCATCGCCCTCTCCGCCGTCGTGGTGGTGCTGCCCAACGTGAACCTGTTTGGCATCATGATGGTCGCCCAGGTGATCAACGGCGTGCTGCTGCCCGTCCTTCTCGTCTTCATGGTGCTCATCGCGAGCGACAAGCACGTGATGGGCCGCTTTGCCAACGGCCGGCTCTGGAACGCCCTCACGTGGTTCACGATCGCCGCCGTGGCGGTGCTGACCGTTATCATGTTTGCCATGCAGGCAATGGGGCTGTGACCGGGGCCGCGACGGCCGGGCGGGGCCCCAGGGCTGGGGAGAAGGACGATGAACGCCCTCAAGGCGCGCATATGGCTCGACGGCAAGCGTGACAAGCTCGTTGCCACGCTGCCGGTCATCGTGTTCTTCATCGTCTTGCTCTGGGTCGTGACGCTTGGGTTTGGCTCGGACTACCTGCTCGTGGTCTCCCCCTTCACGACGCTTTTCGAGACGCGCCTCACCAAGTACAACCCGCCGACCCAATACGCCCGGTTCGTGCTCGTGAGCGCCTTCGTGCTGCTCGCCGCACGCGTGGCGGTCTCGGGCATCGTCGCGTGCGTGCTCGTGAACCTCTGCGTCCCGTTCTTTCTCGTCTTCATGCGCTCCTCGCAGCTCAACCCCCGCCGCTACTTCCCCTACACCATGCTCTTCTGCTGGCTCGAGCTGCGCCCCTACGCCATCATCGACACCTTCTGGACCCAGGCCGCGGTGCTCGCCACCTGCTGCGGGCTGCTCTCGGCGGCCCTGCTCATGGCCGGCGTCGCGCGCCATCGCGCCGACGGCCCCACCGAGCAGCTGCACGTTCTTGTCCGCCGCCTCGCAGACGACCTCGACCGCGCCGCGGGGAGGCCCGACGGCGCCCTCGCGGGCGAGCTGCTCGCGCTCAGGAGCGACTTCGCGCGGCTCGCCTACACCGCCCGCGAGGACTCCTGCGCGCCGGCGCGCGTGTCCGACCTGCTGGACATGTTCGCGACGCTCGCCCAGCGCACCGCCTACCTCTCGGGCAGCTCCGACTGGGAGGGCCGCCACGAGGAGCAGCACCGCCGCGCCCTCGCCGAGCTCGCGGGCCTCACGCGCCGCATGGACGTCGCGCTGCGACTCGAGAGCGCCGAAGCCTGCGAGGCGCTCCTGCCCGAGGTGAGCGCCCTTCTCGCAAAGACGCCCATCCCCGAGGACCGCTTCCGGATCTTCTTCCAGAGCTACCTCAACCTGGTCTCGCTCATCCTGCGAACCGCCGCCGACCCGCACCAGCGCCCCTGGCGCCTCACGCCGCGCGGCCTCGCGCGCGTCACGCTCTTTCGCAAGCGGCCGAGCCTGGACTCCTTCGAGATGCGCTTCGCCGTGCGCTGCGGGGCCGTCCTGGCCGTGAGCTGCACCACCAACCTGCTCTTTCCCGTTGAGAAGCTCTACTGGTTTGCGCTGCACGCCTTCCTGCTTCTGCAGCCCTTCCCCGAGGAGACCGTCCGCCGCATGCGCACGCGCATGATCGGGACCGTGATCGGGTGCCTCTTCGTCCACGCGCTCGCCCTGCTCGACCTGGGCTACGCGGGCATCACCATGCTGGGCATGGTCTTGGTGGCGCCACTGTACGCCTCGACGCCGGGGTCGGTGACCTCGGCCTTCTTTGCCACGGCGTACGCGGTCACGATGGCCTCGGTCTCCATCGACGACTCCTACGCCACGGGCATGCGCCTCGCGAGCCTGGTGCTCGCCATCGTCACGGTCTCCGTCGTCAACCGCCTGGTGTGCCCGAGCTCCGACCGGCGCCTCTTTGTGGCCAACCTGCGCCAGATGTTCGACATGATTGGGCGGTTCTGGGAGCTCGTGCGCGCCACGCTGGTCACGCGCGTGGACACCGTCGTCTCCTCGGAGACGCTGCTGCACTTCCAGATGGTCCACGGCCAGGCGGCCCGCTTCGTCGACTCGCTGGGCGAGAAGGACGAGCGGGACCCCGAGATCGCCGAGCTCGCACGGTATCGGGCCGCGGCGGAGCGGGCGCTGTTTTGCCTCTGGGAGCTCATGTGCGAGCTCGAGCAGCTCGAGTTGATCGTCCGCCTGCACGAGGTACGCCCCGAGGAGCAGGCGACGTTTGGCCGCATCATCGAGCTCGCGGAGGCCAACTGCGACCCGCGGCGCTTTGGGACGGGCATCGAGGATGCGCGCGAGCTCGTGGCGCGCCTCTCCGAGCCGGACCTGCGCTACGTGCTCGGGCAATACGTCGAGCGCGCCGGCGAGCTGCGCACCGCCATCGACGACGCCCGCGGGGCGCTCGTGGAGAAGCCCTCGTACGCCGAGCAGGTTCGCCACTGACCCCGCGACCTGCAAGTTGAAGACAGTCCCCAATTTGCAGGTCGCGAGGGGGTTACTTTCTGGCCTTGTCGAACTCCTCCTTGAAGGAGCCGAACATCTTGCCAAAGCCGCTGAGCTGCCTGCCGGCGGCACGAGCGACCTTGTCGCCGGTTGAGGCCGGCTTCTTCTTGGGGGCGGGCTTTGCCTTCGGCGTCGCGGACGGCGCCGGGGCGTAGGTCTTGGGCTGCGCCTTCTTGGGGGCGTTCGCCGGGTCCGCGCCCTTCTCGGCGATCCTTGCGACGGGCTTCTCGACGCGAACGTCGGCGGCGGGCACCTGCGGCACGGCGGGCGGCTCGTCCTCGGGCGTCGCGGCGTCGGAGATGGCGCGCTTGGCCTTTCCCAGCACCTTGCCCAGGGCGAACGAGCCCTTGTCGACGGCTTCCCCGGCCGCAGCGCCGACCTTCTTGCCCACCTCGGCGCCCTTGGCCTTGGCGCGGGCGTAGCCCTCGCCCGCAGCGCCCGCGAGGCCGCCGTCGAGCTCGACGGGGCGCTCGCCCGGGTCGACGACCATGAAGCCGCCGGAATAGCCGCGGACCATGTCGGGCGTGATGACGAACGAGCCGATAAGGGCCCGCGCGAGGCTGCCGTCGGTGGTGAGGAACTGGCGGACGGCGCCGCTCTTCTCGTCAAACTCGGCGTCCGAGACGTAGCCGAGGGACTTGCCCTCCACGGTCCGGGCGTCCATGCCGGACCAGATGATGCAGGCGTCCCAGTTGAGCCCCAGGCGACGCCGGGCGGCGACGTCCATGCCGTCCTCGGGGCGCGTCACGAGGAGGTCCCTCTCGGCCGTGAGACGGTATGCGTCAAGCGCGAGGAAGCAGTCCTCGCGCTTGATCATGCCAACGGCGTCGGGGCGCTTGACCATGAGGCCAACGACCCGCTTGCCGTCGGGCGAGAAGACCACGTTGTGGACCTTGCCGAGCTTCTGGTACTTGTCGGTGACGGTGCCGTCCTTGGCGGTCTTGGTCTTCTTGTGGATAAGGACGCGCAGGCCGGTGAGCTCGCTGACCTTGGTCACGCGCTACGCCTCGGGGGTCTCGTCGTCGGCGTCGACGACCTCGACGTGCACGGCGTCGGCGGGCTTCTCGTCGGCGACGGGCATGTCGGTCATGGCGGAGACGCGATCGGCCACGGAGCTCACGGCGTCCTGGACCTGGGAGGAGGCACCGGCGACGGCCTCGGAGAGGGAGTCGCGGAGCTGGTCCATGCGCTCGCGGGCGAGGTCGACCTTGGCGCGAAGCTCGTCGGTCTTGGCGTCGACCACGGGGCGCACGCCGCTGAACTTGTCGGAGACGACGCCGGCGCCGCGCTCATAGGTGTCGACGGCGCTGTCCCACGCGTCGTTCATGGCGTCGGCCGCCATGGCGCGGCTCTCGGCGCCGGAGCGAGGGGCGAGCATGACGCCCGCGACGACGCCAGCCGCAGCGCCGACGATGCTGCCAAAGATGAAGCCGACCGTCTTCTTGTTCATGGGATCCTCCTGTCAGTGCTGGCTACTGGGGGCGCGGGAGTGCGCCGGGTGGGCGGGTGTTAGCGAACGAGGTGGGGGCGCGGGACGTCGCCGAGATCCCAGGCGTCCGCGGGGCCGGGTTCGGGGTCCTTCTCGTCCTCGGGGGCGTCCTCGGGCTCGGGGGTGAGGTCCTCCGTCTCAGGCTCGTCGGCAAAGTCATCCACGAGCTCGGGCTCTGCCTCGGGCGCCGGCGCGGTCACGGGCTCGGGCTCGGAAGCGAGCTCCGGCTCCTCGGCCCCGAGGCTCTCCACCAGGGAGACGAGCCCGTCGACGATGGCGTCCACGTCGGGACGCGGGTCGCTGCCGCCGGAGTAGGCCCACTGGAGGACCCAGACCGCGCTCGACAGCGCGCCGGCAACCAGGACGTCATCCGGGCAGGCGAGGGTGATCTGGTAGAGGCCGTCGCCGAGGCCCGTTGTCAGGCCGGAGGAGACGTCTCCCGCCACGTCGGTGCGGGCGAGCAGCTCGACGGTCACGTGCTCGAGCAGGTGAGCGAGCTCGGTGTCCTCTACGACCTCGCCAAAGCTAGACGAGGAGTCGCCCAGGCAAAGGTGGTCGGCGAGCCCCGGCATGAGGTCGAGCACGAGCTCGGTGCCCTTGGGGTCCTCGCTGGTCATGAGCGGCGCGCTCGGCGCGAGCCCCACGATGGCCTCGAGGTTCCTCGGGCCGACGATCACCTTCTTGATCTCGAAAAGCTGAGCCATCGCCCGGCTCCCCCTCGTGTCAGGCCCACCGGGAGCGGCGGGCGGCGTACCTTTGACCATTGTAATGAATGTCGCGGGGTCCGGCCTACTCCTTCTCGGAGTCGGCCGGCTTATCCCCGTCAGCGTCAGTCTCGGCATCCTCGGCGGCGGGCTCGGGCGCCACGACGCGGAGCATGGAGAGGCGACGGCCGCGCATCGACTGGACGCGGAACTGGAAGCCGTCCTTCTCGATGATGTCGCCGGGGTGAGGGACCTTGTCGGCGAGCTCGAGCACGAAGCCGGCGACGGTCTCGTACTCCTCGCTGTCCTCGATGGGCCAGCCGAGCTCGATGGCGTCGTCGATGGAGAAGCGGCCGTCGACGAGCCACTCGCGGTCGGAGAGCTTGGTGAGGTACTTGTTGTCGGGGTCGAACTCGTCCTCGATCTCGCCCACGACCTCCTCGACGATGTCCTCGATGGTGATGATGCCCGCCGTGCCGCCGTACTCGTCGACGACGATGACCATCTGATCGTGGCTGGACTGCATCTCGGAGAGCAGCGGGATGATGTCCTTGGTGTCAGGGACAAAGTCGGCGGAGCGCACGTGGCCGGCAACGGGGTCGGAGGCGCGGCCCTCGTCCAGGATCGGGCTGATGATGTCCTTGATGTGGGCGATGCCCACGATGCGGTCGACGGACTCGTGGAAGATCGGGATGCGGGAGTAGCCGGTGCGGCGCATGACGGCGAGGACCTCGGTGAGCGTGGAGGTGTCCTCCATGGCCGTCATGTCGACGCGCGGGACCATGACCTCGCGGGCGATGGTGTCGCCCATGTCGATGACCTCGTGGATCATCGACTTCTCCTGGTCGGTGAGCTCGTCGGCGTCCGTCACCATATACTTAATCTCCTCTTCGGAGAAGCTGTCACGCTCGTCGGCGGAGGCGACGCCCAGAAGGGCGGAGAGACCGGCGGCAGACTTGGAGGTCAGCCAGACGAAGGGTCGGGCCACGTGCATGAACGCACGGATGACGCCCGAGACGGACTTTGCCACGCCCTCGGAATCAGCGAGCGCGATGCGCTTGGGGACGAGCTCGCCCACCACGATGGAGAGGTAGGACACGAGGAGCGTGATGATGACGGGGGCGAGGGCGTCGGAGATGCCGTCGGGCACGCCGAAGCTCTCGAACCACATGCCGAGCGGGTCGGAAAGGCTCGTGGAGGCAAACGCCGCGGAGGCAAAGCCGACGAGCGTAATGGCTACCTGGATGGTTGCGAGGAACTGGCCGGAGTCAGCGGAGAGGGCCAGGGCCGCCTTTGCCCTCCTGTCACCCTCCTCTGCCTCGGGTTCTAGAATTGCCCGCTTGGCGGAGACGACGGCCAGCTCTGAGGCTGAGAAATAACCGTTTGCGAGCGTGAGCAGAAACGTGACAACGATGCTAATGGCTACGTCCATGCGCCTGTGCGCAACCTCCTCGGTCGGGGATCAGATGCGTGCCGCGGGCCGGGACGATGGGGCCCTCGACACAATGGATTGATTTTATCAGGTCGAACGCGCATACACCACAACGTTGTCCCCCAGGTTGTCACAAGGCTGCAAAACGCCCCTTCAATCCATATTCCGATGGGTCGCGGAACAAAAGTCGCCTTCGATCCATGGCTTTTGAGGGGTCACGCGCCCCTCGGCGGCGCCCGCTCGAACGATCATCTGGGAAAACGCTGGCGGCGGCGCCCGCAAGACCCCGCGCGCGGCCATTTTTCCATGGATCGAAGGCGGGTTTTGTTCCGCGCCGCGCCTCAATATGGATTGAGCGCCACTTTTGCGCTCACGAGCCGAGTGCTCCGCCGCTGAGCTCCTTGAGGGCCGCCTCCTGCGACTCCGTTCCGAACAGCCGCTCCCGCAGGTCCCTTCTGCTTTGCGCCATGCGGGCGCTCGGGGGCCGCCGGCTCAGGCCCAGGCTCCGCTCCAAGTCGCTCACGAAGTGGTCGAGCAGGGCATTGCTCCTCAGGATTCCGTTGGTGAGCGTCAGACAGTCCATACCCTCATCCTGGTACATGCGCCGCTTTGCCTCGTCTCGGGCCCGCGCCGCGGGAGACAGGTGCTCCTGAGTGCTGTCGTATTCCACCACGGTCCCGTTTTCCCAGGAAAAGTCAGGGACGATGGTCTTCTGCCCAAAGGCCTCGGCAAGCCGATCGGGCAGGTCAATGCGCTTGTTCATGGCAAAGCCCACGAGCCCTGCGCCACCACGCGCTCGGCTCTGGAGGAAGAAGATCGCCACGCTCGTTTCCCTCGGCGAGTTCGAGCGCTCGACGGCGAGCGCAAGGGCCGACAGGGCCCGGACCGCCCCCCGGACGCGCAGGGCCCGGGCGGCCTTTGCGTAGCCCTGAAGGTCGGCGAGGCTCGCGAGCGGCTCGACGTCGCCCGCGCTCCCCTCGTTTGACCAGGGGGTGAGCGCGTAGGCCCCCGCCATCTCGCAGGCAAGCTCGGCGAGCTCGATGGTGTCCCAGCTCGAGGCGAGCTGGCAGAAGACCACGGGCATCCTGCACACGGAGATGTCGTCACCTAGGCCAACTAGATGCTCGTCGGTCAGCGGGCCTCGCCAGACGTGATCTTCGACGCGTGCCGCTCCGTGCCGCCCCTCCCGCCCCCTCAAGACAACCTTGAGGGGCGCCTCGCTGTCACACAGGTCAAGCGCGAGGCCTGCCCGCTCCGAGACGGAGAGCGCCCGCGCTCCGTAGGTCTTTCCGGCGGGCTCCGCCACGCTGCGTCCCTCGTGCGCGACCCTTATATTTCTCCAATAGTTGAGCGCTGACTCATATCCTACTATCAACTTAGCCTCCTAGCTTTGTAACACAACTCTAGCGTTAAGTATGCCAGGAGATTTGCTTTCGTGGAAGCTATTTATCTTGTCCTTTATTTTTCTACATTTGTCGAAACCTTATTCATGCTTTGAGCGAATGTAGAAAAGGCCGCCCGAGCATGCCCGGACGGCCTCTTCTCACGTATGTCGCGCCTTGGTTAGCCCACGAGCTTAGCCACGAGGTCGCGTGCCTCGGTGAGCTGCTCCTCGCTCGGGATCCAGTTCACGGCGAAGGTCTTCTCAGGGAGCTGGAAGCCGGCAGCCTCGAGCTCCTTGCCCACGTTGTTGGGGCCAAGCGGCGCCCAGCCGTAAGAACCAAAGGCCAGGCCCACGCGGTTGTCGTTCTTGGGCGAGAGGCCCTTCATGTAGGTGAGGAAGCTCGCCACGGTGGGTAGCATCTGGCTGTTGAGGGTCGGCGAGCCCACGCAGACGTACTTGCAGTCGAGGAAGACGTCCATGACGTTGGAGATGTGGTTCTCCTTGAGGTCCATCAGCTGCGCGGGCACGCCGGCGGCCAGGAACCCGTCAACGAGAGCGCGGGCGATCTTCTCGGTGGAGTGCCACATCGAGTCGTAGACCACCACGGCACGCTCCTTGACCGCGCCGGAGACGAAGTCCTCCTCGTAGGCGCGCAGGATGTCCTCGACGTGGCTGCGCCAGATCACGCCGTGCGCCGGGCAGATCATGTCAAGCGCGTCCGGCCCGAGGGAGCGCACGGCCTTCACGGCAGCCGTGGCCTGGGCGCGGTAGGGCTGAACGATGTTGGCGTAGTACTTGCGCGCCTGGTGCATGATCTCGCAGAGGTCGTTCTCGTCGTCAAAGCGTGCGGAACTGGCAAAGTGCTGGCCAAAGGCGTCATTGGAGAAGAGGATCTTGTCGTAGGCGTCGTAGGTCACCATGTTGTCCGGCCAGTGGACCATCGGGGTCTGGACAAAGGTCAGGGTGCGCTTGCCGATGCACAGGGTGTCGCCGGTCTTGACGCCATGATAGCCCAGGTCGCCGTAATGGGCGGTCATGTTCTTGACGCCCTGCGGGGCGGAGCAGTAGATCTCGGCGCCGGGGGCGAGCTCGTGGATCATGGGCGTGGAGCCGGAGTGGTCCATCTCCACGTGGTTGGCAACGAGGACGTCGATCTTGGACGGGTCGATCACCGAAGAGATGCGCTGGAGCAGCTCGTCTTTGAAGGTGACCTTGGCGGTGTCGATGAGGGTGACCTTCTCGTCGAGGATGAGGTAGGCGTTGTAGGTGATGCCCGCCTCGGTGGTGTAGCCGTGGAACTCGCGCGCGTTCCAGTCGAGCGCGCCGACCCAGTAGACGTCGGGCTTGATCTGAACTGCGGAAAGCATGGGACCTCCTGTGGGATGACGGCCTTATTTGTTAGCCGGCTAGAGGCATTTTACCCAACTGCGGGCGGCCGGACCCCGAGGACCGACCGCCCGCGTGGGGGCTCTGTTAATTGGGGACTGTCCCCAATTTGCAGACTACTTCTCGCCGGCGGCGCGGCGGGCGGCGTACTCGGCCGCGAGCTTCTGCTGGATGTCGTGCGGGACCTGCTCGTAGCCGGAGACCTCGAGCTCAAACTCACCGGTGCCGCGGGAGAGCGAGCGCAGGCGGGTGGCGTAGTCGGTGACCTCGGCGTACGGGATGGTCGCGACGACGGTGGTCTCGCCGGCGGTGGCGCCGGTGCCGGCCTCCATGCCCTCGACGCGGCCGCGGGAGGCGGAGACGTCACCCATCACGGAGCCGGCGTAGCTCTCGGGCACGGTGATGCGCAGGTGCGCCATGGGCTCGAGCAGGACGGGCTCGGCCTGCTCGACGGCCTTCTGGAAGCCGATGCGCGCGGCGGTCTTGAACGCCATCTCGTTGGAGTCGACGGGGTGGTAGGAGCCCTCGTAGACGGCGACCTTAACGTCGATCATCGGGTAGCCGGCGAGCACGCCCTCGCGCATGGTCTCCTGGACGCCCTTGTCAATGGCCGGGATGAAGCCGCGCGGGATGTGGCCGCCCACGACCTCGTCGGCAAACTCGTAGCCGGCGCCCGGGTTGGGCTCGATGCGCAGCCAGCAGTCGCCGTACTGGCCGGCGCCGCCGGTCTGCTTCTTGTGGCGGCCCTGGGCGGAGGCGACGCGGCGGATGGTCTCGCGATACGGGATCTTGAGCGCCACGGTGTGGGCGGTGATGCCGGCGCGGTCCTCGAGGCGGTCGAGAAGGACGCTGACCTGCGCCTCGCCGATGGCGGAGATGACGGTCTGGCCGGTGTCCTCGTCGCGCTCGACCTTGAGGGTGGGGTCGGCGTCCGCGCTCTTCTCGAGGAAGGCGTAGAGCTTGCCCTCGGTGCCGCGGGAGTCGGGCTCGATGGCGATGCGATAGAGCGAGTTGGGGAAGCGGAACTCGGCGGCCTCGACCTTGCCCGTGACGGACAGGGTGTCGCCGGTCATGGCCTCGAGCTTGGGAACCACGACGATGTCGCCAGCGGCTGCGGACTGGACGTCGGTGGTCTCCTTGCCGCACATCTGATAGAGGTGGCCGAGACGCTCGGTCTTGCGGGTGCGGGCGTTGGTGAGCTCGATGCCCGGCGTGATGGTGCCGGCGAGGACCTTGAGGAAGGAGAGGCGGCCGTTCTGCGGGTCGTTGAGGGACTTGAAGGCAAAGACCACGGGTCGCTCGTCATCCTCGGAGATGTCGAGCTGCTCGCCGTTGACCAGCGGGATGCGGCCAAAGTCGGCCATCGTGGGGAACCAGGCCACGGCGGCGTCCATGAAGGAGATGACGCCCTCCTCGCGCACGCAGCTGCCGGAGAAGACCGGGACAAAGACGCGCTCGCGGATGGCCTTGGCGAGCAGGCCCTCGAGCTCGTCCTGGGTGACCTCCTCGCCCTCGAGGTACTTCATCATGACCTCGTCGTCCGCCTCGACGACGAGCTCGGTGAGCTGGGCGCGGGCGGCCTCGGCGGCGTCGACGAACTCGGCGGGGACGTCCTCGACCACGGGCTTGCCGTTCTCGAGGTGGCGCGCCTTCATGTGGACGACGTCGATGATGCCCTGGAAGGCCTCGCCGGAGCCCATGGGGATGGTGACGGCGCCGAGGTTGGTGCCAAAGCGCTCCTGGAGCGCGGCGAAGGCGACGTCGAAGTCGGCGTCGGGGCGGTCGAGGCGGTTGATGAACAGCGCGCGCGCGAGACTGAGCTCCTCGGCGGCGTACCACAGGCGGGTGGTGATGGTGCCCGGGCCCGAGGCCGCGTCCACGACAAAGACGGCGGTCTCGCAGGCGCTCATGGCCGCGTAGGCGTCGCCGACGAAGTCGGGGTAGCAGGGGGCGTCGAGCACGTTCAGGCGGGTGCCCTCCCAGACGATCGGGGCGATGGCGGTGGAGATGGAGAAGCCGCGCTCGCCCTCCTCGCCGTCGTAGTCGAGCGTGGGCTTGGTGCCGGCGTGACCGCCCAGACGGGTGGTGCGGCCCGTCAGGTGGAGCATGGCCTCGGCCAGCATGGTCTTGCCCACGCCGCCTTGGCCCACAAGGACCACGTTCTTGACCTTCTCGGTTCCCTTTGCAGCCATGATGCCTCCCTTGAACGGGGTGTATGCACGATGTGAATCACCTTACCCACGTTTGGGCACAACGTTTCGCACATATCGGGCAGCGGGCGAGAAGAACGGTGGGGGCGCAACGTCTCCGTCCCGCCCCCACGGTCACTTCTTGGGTTCGTCGCCCCCCTCGCCCTTCTTGGGAAGCCGGCCGGCGCGGCGCAGAGCGTCGCGCAAGATCCACTCGACTTGGCCGTTGGCGCTGCGCATCTCGTCGGCGGCCCAGCGCTCGACCGCCGCCCAGACCTCCGGGTCTATGCGGAGCGGATATTGCTTGCGCGCGGCCACGACGTCGGCGCCTTACTGGTAGAGGGAACCGGTGTTGAGGACGGGCTGGGCCTCGGACTCGCCACAGAGCACGACCATCAGGTTGGAGGCCATCACGGCCTTGCGGTCGTCGTCGAACTCCACCACGCCGCCGTCGGAGAGCTCCTTGAGCGCCATGTCCACCATGGAGACCGCGCCCTCGACGATCTTCTTGCGCGCGGCGATGATGGCCTCGGCCTGCTGGCGGCGCAGCATCGCCTGGGCGATCTCCGGCGCGTAGGCGAGGTGCGTGAGGCGGGCGTCGTCCACGGAGACGCCGGCCGGGGCGAGGCGACGGTCGAGCTCCTCCTTGAGGGACTCGGAGACCTCCTCGATGTTGGAGCGCAGCGTGATGGAGCTGTTGGAGGCGTCGTCGTCCTCCATGTGGTCGTAGGCGTAGATGCTCGCCACGTGGCGCAGCGCGGTCTCGGTCTGCATGGACACGTAGCTGGGGTAGTGGTCCACGTCGAAGAGGGCCTTGGCGGTGTCGGCCACGTGCCAGACCACGACGGTCGCGATCTCGATGGGGTTGCCCATCTTGTCGTTGACCTTGAGGCGGTCGCCGTTGAGGGTGCGGGCGCGCAGGGAGACCTTGGTGGAGAGCGCCTTGGCGGCAGCGGCGGCAGCGGCGGCCTTCACGGACGGGGTGCCCTCCTCCAGGCTCACGTCGATGGAGGCGCCGGTTCCTTCGGAGCCCAGGCTGTGGCTGTAGAAGGGGTTCACCCAGTAGAAGCCGGACTCGCGGACGGTGCCCACGTAGTTGCCAAAGAGCACGAGCACGCGGGCCTGGCCCGGCTGCAGCGAGAAGAAGCCGCTGCTGATGATGATGGACACGATGAGCAGCACGATGCCGCCGACGAGCAGCGCGGGGCCCGTGACGGGGGCGGGCACGCCGGCGTCCTCCGCGGAGGCGAGGGTGATGATACCCTGAACCATGCCCCAGATGGCGGCGGCGTAAGCGACGAGGTTGACGAAGAGCATGGGCCAGCCGGACGCGGCGCGGGCCTGCTTCTCTACGGTCATCTTGGTTCCTTTCAACGGCGCTGCGGCCCCCCATGGGTCGCGGTGCGCTGATGCCATTGTGATATCAAGTTGGTTTCTTTTCAAGAGGGAGGGGCGGGCGCGGCGAGAATGTCGGCGAACGGCAGGTATACTGGACGCCATGGGATATAAGACCTACACCTGTCCGATCGCGCGCGACTGCGGGGGCTGCGAGTGGCTCGCGGTTCCCTACCCCATACAGCTGCGCCGCAAGCAGGAGCAGGTGGAGGGGCTGCTGGGCGAGATGGCGGCGGCGGACGGCTGCGAGCTCGAGCCCATCCGCGGCATGGACGAGCCGCTGCGCTACCGCCACAAGGCCGCCACGCCGTTTGCGCACGGGGCCCGTGGTCGCGTGCTCTGCGGGTTCTACGCCGCCGGCACGCATCGCATCGTGCCGTGCCGGGACTGCCTGGTCGAGGACCCGCGCGCTCGGCGCATCCTGGGCGCCGTCGCCCAAACCGCCGAGCGCCTGCACATCCCGCCCTACGACGAGGACCGCGGCGTGGGCGTGCTGCGCCACGCCGTCGTGCGCTGCGGCTACGCGACGGACGACGTGCTGCTCACGCTCGTCACGCGCGTGGACGAGCTGCGCGGCGCCGAGCGCCTGGTCTCCGAGCTGCGCGCGGCGTGCCCCGAGGTCACGAGCATCGTGCAGAACCTGAACGACCGCCGCACCAACGCGATCCTAGGCCGGCGGTGCCACACGCTCTATGGCCCCGGCCACATGCACGACAGGCTGCTCGGGTGCACCTTCGAGATTGGCCCCACGAGCTTCTACCAGACCAACCCCGCGCAGACCGAGGTCCTCTACCGGCTGGCGCTCGAGGGCGCCGCGGGCGCGCGGCGCGTGCTCGACGCCTACTGCGGCACGGGCACCATCGGCATCTGCGCCGCGGCCGAAAGCCCGGACGCGCAGGTGGTGGGCGTGGAGCAGGTCACGGGCGCCGTCGCCTGCGCGCGGCGCAACGCCGAGGCCAACGGGGTCGCGCAGCGGTGCCGCTTCGTCGCCGCGGACGCCACGGCCTGGATGGCGGGGGCGGGTCGCGAGGAGCGCTTCGACGTCGTCGTCATGGACCCGCCGAGAGCCGGGAGCACGCCGGAGTTCCTCGCCGGGGTGGCGGCGCTCGCGCCGGGGCGCGTGGTCTACGTGAGCTGCAACGTGATCACGCAGGCGCGCGACCTCGAGCTGCTGCGAGAACGGGGCTATCGCCTCACGCGCGTGGCCCCCGTGGACATGTTCCCGCACACCAAGCACGTCGAGACGGTAGTTCTCTTAGGTAGGGAATTTGAGAAAAGCCGCGAACATGTCTACTTGGACTATAAGCCGTCTAAAGAAATTGATCTGCCCGGCGGTGCGACCTATTCCGAGATAAAACAATGGATACAGGCTGAATACGGTTTGAAGGTATCCAGCTTGTATGTTGCACAGGTCAAACAGAAGCATGGTATTGTTGAACGGGAGTGTTACAACAAACCCAAATCCGAAAATGCCAAGCAGCCGAAATGCCCGCCGGAAAAGGAAGCGGCGATTGAGGCAGCACTGAAGCATTTCAAGATGATCTGATTGCTCTTAGATTCTGAGCCGGAGGCAGAGCCAGCCACCGCAAAGCGGCTTGCACTTGGCGGATTCTGGCGGCGGTGCTATACTGGTGAACACGACGGTGAGGTTCTTTGGAAGATTGCTCCTGAGTTCCTCACCGTCGGCTTTTTATGGGCAGTGCCGCCGACAGGTTCAGTCAAGTGTGGCGGTCAAATTTTGCTCAGATTGCAAATAAGGCGCCTAAAGGCACAGATACACGAGAAACGAAGAAAAATTGCACAGCGTAAACGACAGGCGCACATTTCGCTATATTCTAAGACGAGCCGCAACTGCACTATGTAGCTGCGGTTCGTCTTTTACTTCTGCCTGTATTCGGGCGGGCGGCAGCCCGTCCCCATTCCGTCCAAACACACCGTTTTTGCACCAGCTTTTCTTTTTACACCCTTTTGGACTATGGGGTGTAAAGGGTGTAAACGGTGTAAAATTTTCCATCGAGTGCCGAAAACCCTTGAAAATAGGGGGCCATCCCACAGTGGGCTTGTGTGGGATGGCCCAGAACGCAACGGTGTAAACGGTGTGAAAAAACGCTTCTGATAAGCATTTTCACACCGTTTCTTCGATTGTATTCGCAGCAGAAACGGTGTAAACACATTGACTTCACACTGTTTTTGCGATATAATACAAACATAAACGGTGTGAAACGAGGTGAGCGCATGGCATATAAAACGAAAAACAGTGTCAAGGGTGAACGTAAGCGCGGCTTGCAGGCCGTAAAGGAAATGGAAGCCGCTCCGGGATACGATCCCCAAGCTACGTTAGCTCTGGCACAGGCAAATTTGGATGCTTTTGGCAAGCTGGATGATCTGGATGATGCGTCATTTATCGCCTGCATGAATGATATGCGGGCAAATCACCCGGATATTTATCCTGTGTTCTGGTGGTGGCGGAAAGCCGAAGAACAGGCTGGACGTCGCCAGGAAGAAGATGGTGAAGGGACTGAATCCAGATATAAATTTTTCATGGTGACGCAGTTTCTGCTCGACCCTTTCGCTGTCGAATGGGAAGATGACAGGCAAACGCTGAAACCCGGCGTGGCCCCTTGGATTGATACGCCTCAGATTGAAGCCGGTCTTGACCACAAGAGCATCAAGCGCTGGTGTTGGATTTGGCATGATCGTGATATTTACACCGAAGAAGATGAAATCGCTGACCGAACCGGGCGAATCAAAGCAGGCGACCGAAAGTTCAAACACGCGCACATTGTGCTTGAAGTTCCCGGCAAAGTGCCAGTTTCGACTATCGCCCGCTGGTTCAAGGTACCGCAGCAGCAGGTGACGATTCTGCGCGGACGCGGGGCTTTTCTCGATGGTTCCGAATACCTCGTGCATGAAAGCCCTCGTGCTGTCGAACAACACAAGACACACTACGATGACGATGAGGTTCATACTTCACCGGGTTTTGATTTCCGCAAAGAGCTGACCGATTTGCAGGCGCATAGAGCCAAATTCGGCAAGCGGTCTGGTGAGATGACACCGGCAGATACGATGCGGATGCACGTCATGCTGGATGGCTGGACGATGAAACAGTGCCGCGAGGATGACCCGCTTACATTTGCAAAGATCCGGTCTACATTGCCTCCGCTTCGACTTGACTATCTGATGGATGCCCCACCCTGCCCTTTCAGGCTCAACATTTATGTGGATGGTCCTGGAGGTATCGGCAAATCAGCTTTTTGTGAATACATTGCACAGGCGATGTTTCAATCGGTTGATGATCCCTATTTCTGCATCGGCAACGATGAGCGTGTAACATTTGATGGTTATGATGGCCAGCCTGCTATTATCTGGGATGATATGCGCGTGACAGATTTCATCCATCAATTTGGTTCGAACGGCGCTTATAGACTGCTCGATCCACATCCCCGAAAGATTGCGGAACAGGCAAAACATAGTCGGGTAATTCTGAA
Organism: Thermophilibacter sp. ET337; assembly: GCF_024733715.1. Taxonomy (NCBI): domain Bacteria; kingdom Bacillati; phylum Actinomycetota; class Coriobacteriia; order Coriobacteriales; family Atopobiaceae; genus Thermophilibacter; species Thermophilibacter sp. ET337. Next base: position 124,567 of record NZ_JANRHO010000006.1, read on the forward strand.
CAACGCCTTGAATATTATCAACGGTGTTCAGCCCTATGAAGAGTTTATTGCTGGACTGGCGGGGACATACACAGATAAGTTTGGTACGCACCATGAGGCCGAAGATGAAAATCAGGCATGGCGCAGATTCCCCATGATTCTGTGTGTCCGCGAAAATGATTTTGATGTTCTCATTAACCAAGGGTTCGTCAATAACGATTTGAGTTCTATCAAAACCATGAGCATTTATTCTCATGTGCGCGGGAGTATGCAAGCCGTCATGCAGCGGCTGGATGGAGCAGCGAAGCAAAAAGCTCTGGCTCAATTTGGTACGCCAGTACAGACAGCGGCCAAAATGATCGAAGCTAAACACGATGATAAAATTTCCGATCCCGATCAGATTCCGCCGGAACTGATGCCAGTGGCAGAATCAGTTGAAGAGCGTTTCCAGCGCGAGTGTGCCGAATACGAGGAGCGGCGCTTCAATACGCTGGTATCATTCGGCCATTGGTTCTGGGATTCCCCCGCCGGTGGCTGGGCGGAATACACTAAAATGTATCCTGCTGCCAAAGTTCGTCCGCAAGAAGAATATGAATTTTTGCAAAACCTGCAATGGCCGACAATCCGCGATGCGATTAACAGATATGTAGACGGCGAACTGGTAGCAACATACACAGAGCAGATTATTCGAGATACAATCGAGATGGCGTGGAACGGACAGTTATAATTGACTACTTGCGTTCTGCATGATTTACGGTAAACTGAAATCAGAAGTGAGGTGATTCAAATGGCCAAATCAAGCGCCGACTTGAAAAAACAAGCAGATACTCTACGTGCAAAACTTGCCGCAGTCCAGAAAGAAGCACGCAAGATGAAGAAACTGGAAGATCAGCAAGCCGCCGAAGAACAGCACCAGCGTGATATACAGTTTGCACTCGAATTTGTTCAGATGGCAAAGGAGATGTATTTTCGGGATGGCAATCGAAGCTATTTTGATTACATCTCTGAGAAGATGGCTGAAAAGCAAGCTGCCGCACAACCTGCAACTGATTTAACAGAACAGCAGCCCGTGAATCAATCTGCGGGCTATGCACAGCAGATTTGACCTAAACCCCGTTGGGAAGAACCCGACGGGGTTTATAATTTAGGGGCTTGCGTTCTGAACATTTTGTGGTATGTTGCAGGTAAAGGAAGGTTTGCCGCCCGGCTGAAAACGTAGTTTCCAAAGAGGGAGCTGACGGCAGGAGGACGATGGGTTTGTTTACAAACCCTGAGGACATTCATACTGGGTTTGTAAACGACCCCCGCGGCAGGAGGTGAAGCAATATGGGTTGGAAATGTGCGCCGCAAGTGATGGGCTTGGTGAGAGGTGAACCGAAGCAAGGGCAGAAACATCGTGCGAACATCCGCAAGATTGCGATGGAAGCCGGATACGAGCGAGCATCGAAATCGGATACGCTGGATAAGAGCCGGTCGAGTAAAAACCATTATGATGGATACAGTAGCGGTGCGGAGTTCGCCGCTGTCATGGAACAGGAAGCCTCTAAGTATCGTGTCGAAGTGAATGGAAAAACTAAAGATAAAAAGCCGGTCGTGCGTAAAAAAGGTCTGCCGCATAATGCTGTGATCGGCTGGGCGGTGATCTATAATCCACCCGCCGAAGTTTGCGTAACATGGACGAACGAAGATTATCAAAAATTTTACGCAGACTGCCGAAAGTGCATGGCTGAAATTGAACCACGATTGTTTCGCAGTGAAAATATCCGAATGTCTGCCGAGCACTTTGATGAAGGTATTCCACCCGATGAAAATTCAGGTGTGATTGACCGTCATTTGCATGACCTCGGAGTATCGAAAGATGCAGACGGACGCTATTGCGGAAATCTTATAGATGCAAAGCTCCTGATTAAAATCAATGAGCGTTTTCCCGCTCTGATGCGTGAGTGCGGATGGGATATGGATGACCTTGACCGCACAGACTTTGAACGAGCCAAGACCGACAAAGAATACGCCAGCGAGCGAAACGCAAAACGTCGGCAATCTGGTCTTTCTGTTAATAAACACCTGGGCAAGAAAGCTCGTGAGATGGCTGAGGATGCCGCAGAGCTTGTTGAGCAGGCAGAAGCATTGAAAGCACAGATGGAAGCTGATGCCGCTGCACGTCAACAGCAACTGGATTTGACCGCACAGCAGCAGGAAACCACACGCAAAGAGCAAGAAGCACTCACCCAACAGCAGGAAGATACACAGAAAAAGCTGGATGGTCGAGATAAGGGGCAGCGCCGCTTGCTGAAATTCATTTACAATTTATATCAAAATCTTAGCGGCGAGCGTGCTGCATTCCGCACATACTCTGAGGGTGTTGAGATGTTCAAGGCCGCCATGGATTCGTTTGTAGAACGCACGACGACAGAGGCGCGAACGAAAGCACAGGAAGAAGCCGCCGCTGCATTTCAAAAGAAAGAAGATGCGCTGGAAGCCCAGAAATCCGTTTTGGATGAATTGGAGCAGCTTAGAGATAAGCTACAATCGTCCACAGATACGGACGCCAGTAGAAAACGCTTTATGGAAGCTCATACGTTTAGAGATGGCCGCACGCTGGAAGATGCCTATCAAGCATCCATCCGGCAGAAGCAAGAACATGACACCACATTCATGAATCGTGCATCCGAGCTGAGGAATGAATATGACCGGTTGCGTCAAGGTGTAGAGCAGCAAGAAAAGCAATAATAGTTGGCACCTTTTCGGAGGTGCCAGATTGCTTTTTTGGCCATTTTATGATACACTATTACACAAGTACACGATAACACAAGATTGCGTGCTGAGAGGAAAATCAAAATGGCAGAAAGAAACATGGTAAATTTGACAATAACGATGACAAGAGAAGAGCGCAAGGCGCTCAAGCAGATTGCCTTGGACAAGGATATGACGGTTTCTGCCCTTCTGCGTGAATGGTTGAAAGAATATCAGGAAAAGGAGGCGGAGCAGTAATGGCTGGACATACAAATGCAAGCATGAATGCGGCATTAAAGGCTAAAAACGATGAATTCTATACTCTGTTGACCGATATTGAAAAGGAAATGCGGTATTACCGCAAGCATTTCAAGGGAAAGACCGTGCTATGTAACTGCGACGATCCATTTGAATCCAACTTTTTTAAGTATTTTGTTTTGAACTTCAATCGGCTGGGTCTGAAGAAACTGATTGCCACCTGCTATCGTACATCTCCAATTGCAGGCCAACAGCTGCAATATCGGTATGACAAGGACGGACAGATGTTATTTCGGTTTGGAGACGAATTGGATGAGCCGTATTCTGAAAAACGCCCCTATAAGGCTGTGGTGACAAAAGTCTATGACACCTCTGGGGATGGTGGCGTGGATATGCTGGATGTAGCGGAATTGTTTAAGTCGGGGGAAAATAAGCTGACTGAGTTGGAAGGCGACGGTGATTTCCGATCTCAAGAATGTCTTCACTTGTTGGATGAATCTGACATTGTAGTTACAAATCCGCCCTTTAGCCTTTTTCGTGAATATATAGCAACTTTGATGGAGCATGAGAAGAATTTTATTATTATCGGTAACAGCAATGCCTTGAAATACAAAGAAATTTTTCCGCTAATTATGGGTGACAAAATGTGGTTGGGTGTTACGCGAAGTGGTACAGGTTCAATGTGGTTCCGTATCATGGATGACTTCCCTGTTAAATCTGGTCAAAAAATTGAAAACGGCATTCGGTACCAGACAATTGGCAATTCGGCATGGTTTACAAATCTTGACGTGAAGAAACGTCATGAAGAGCTAATTCTTGTTAAACGATACAAGCCGGAAGATTACCCAAAGTACGAAACATACGATGCTATCGAAGTTTCCAAAGTCGTTGACATACCATGCGATTATGCTGGCATAATGGGAGTTCCAATTACCTTTTTGGGGAAATACAGTCCTGACCAGTTTGAAATTGTGGGTGAGTTAAATCATGGCTGTGATAGCGAGTTTGACCTTGCTAAGCCTGTTGTAAATGGTAAGGAACTTTATACACGCATCCTTATTCGCAACAAGCATCCTGAAAAACCGAAGGAGGTGCAGCAGTAATGCGCATTGAAGAGCGAAAGGTGACTGTTCGTGAGGTTACCGAGGGATATTTCAATGACGCCGAGGAAGGCGTTGTTGGTTATAGCGAGCAACTGGACATTCGTCCAAAGTACCAGAGAGAGTTTGTCTACAAGGACAAACAGCGCGATGAGGTTATCCGCACCGTGATGAAGGGCCTGCCTCTGAACGTCATGTACTGGGTTGACCGTGGCGAAGAATACGAAGATAATCCGGGCGAACCGAGATATGAAGTGCTGGATGGTCAGCAAAGAACTCTTTCTCTTTGTGAATACGTAGACGGCAATTTCTCCGTAGATGATAAATATTTCTACAACTTGCCAAGCGATCAGCAGGCAAAGGTTCTCGACTATGAATTGTTCGTGTACGTCTGCGAGGGCACGGATTCCGAGAAACTGGACTGGTTCCGCATCATCAACATCGCTGGCGAGCAGCTTACTGACCAAGAGCTGCGTAACGCGGTGTATGCTGGATCATGGGTGTCCGACGCAAAGCGCTATTTCTCGAAGACAGGCTGCGCTGCATCTACGCTTGCAGACGATTATCTGAAAGGTTCGAGTATCCGTCAGGAGTTCCTGGAGACGGCAATCTATTGGGCAGCCACTGCCGAGGGCAAAACTATAGAGGGATACATGGCAGAGCATCAAAACGATCCAACAGCACAGGCTCTTTGGAGCTATTTCCGAAGTGTCATCGAGTGGGTGCAAGCTGTGTTTCCAAAGAAGCGCAGGGAGATGAAGGGGCTTCCGTGGGGATTGTTCTATAACGAGCACCATAATAGACGAGATTTAGACCCGGTAGAGCTTGAGAAGCGAGTGAGCGAGCTGATGGCTGATGAGGATGTCCAGAAGAAGTCCGGCGTATATGAGTATTTGCTGACCGGAAATGAGAAGGCACTATCTATCAGAGTATTCGACCAGCGTACAAAGCGTGAGGCCTATGAGAAGCAGGGACACAAGTGCGCCATCTGTGGCGAAGAGTTCGAGTTCGAACAGATGCACGGAGACCATATCAAGCCTTGGAGCAAGGGTGGGCACACGACACCAGACAACTGTCAAATGCTTTGCCGGGATTGCAACTTAGTGAAAGGTGCGCAACTGTAAATGGCACAAAAGAAATTGCGTTGCTATCTTTATACTCGTGTATCCACACAGATGCAGGTGGACGGATACAGTCTGGATGCACAGCAAGACCGACTGACAAAGGAGGCAGCTCACCGCAGTATGCAGGTAGTTGCCACCTTCTCGGATGAGGGAAAATCCGGCAAGAATACCACCGGCAGGCCGCAGTTTCAAGAAATGATGCGCCGGATACAGGCAGGTAATGCGGATCGCGTTGATTATGTGCTGGTTTTCAAGCTGTCCCGGTTTGGCAGGAATGCCGCTGATGTACTGAACAATTTGCAGATCATGCAGGATTTCGGTGTCAATCTCATCTGCGTGGAAGATGGGATTGATTCCGCCAGTGCTGCTGGAAAAGTCCTCTTTCCTGTTCTTGCCGGTGTCGCTGAGCTGGAACGTGAAAACATTCAGGCGCAGACGATGGCCGGACGTTGGCAGAAGGCTCGTGAAGGCAAATGGAACGGCGGTCAAGCTCCATATGGCTATCGGATCGAGGATGGTATGCTTATCATTGAAGAATCCGAAGCCGCCCTCGTTCGGTTAATTTTCGAAAAATATGTTCAGTCTAATATGGGCATAAACGGCGTTGCTAAATGGCTGAATGAAAACGGGTATAGTAAGCAGACCCGTCAAAATGGGATATACAGCCGGATTTCAGCCACTTTCGTAAAGGGTGTAGTGGACAATCCAGTCTATGCCGGAAAAATCGCCTACGGACGCCGGAAAAGCGAAAAAATCGAAGGCACACGCAATGAGTACCATACCGTCAAACAGGCTGAATATGAAATATTTGACGGCAAACATGAAGCTATTATCCCGGACGATCTTTGGCAGGCCGCGCAAGTAAAACGGGGTTTGAACGCCTACAAGCGGGAAAAAAGATACAGCCCGGAACATGCTCATATCCTTTCTGGTCTCGTCAAATGCCCTGTCTGCGGTGCGCCGATGTATGGTGTAGTGAACCGGAAGAAGAAAAAAGACGGTTCCGGCGAATTTTATTCGGACATGTGGTACTACATTTGCAAAAATACTAAAACCGTGAGCGGCCAGCGCTGCACATACACAAAGCATATCCGGCAGGACGATGTGAATGAGCAGGTGCGCCGCGTAGTACAGGAAGCGCTGCGAAATATGGATTTCACGCAGGATATTATGAAATCTATCGGAACCGACGCCAATTTGGACGCTTTACAGGCGGAAGTTGATACTCTCGCTGCCACAAAGAAAAAGGAAGAACGCCAGAAGTCCAAGCTGCTATCGAAGATTATGGAGCTTGACGCCGATGACGAGCTGTACGACGAAATGTACGATGACCTGCAAGGGCTGCTGCGCCAGCGAATGATACGTATTTCCGAATTGGACAGTAAGATCAATCAGGTGAGTATCGCCATTCAGAACGCAGGCAGCAAGGCCGCTACGGCTGAGGAAGTGTATGCCACCATGCGAATCATCGTGGACATGATGGACATTATGCCGGAGCGTGACGAGCAGGAAATCATGCACGCATTGCTTGACAGCGTACAGATTTATCCTGAACGGCAGCCGAACGGCCTCTGGATCAAGAGCGTTCGTTTCAAAGTCCCTCTTGAATTTGACGGTGTTTCGTCGCAAGATGTGATTATCGACAATGACGATAATTCCCTACCTAATGCAAGTAATGACGAAAGCGTGGTCACGCTCGAGCGCCGGTAGCGCGCCGCGTCGCGGCGGCTGCAAAATCGCCCTTCAATCCATTTTTCCTGGCCTGCCAGAACAAAACCGGCCTTCGATCCATGAGTTTTATCGCCTCAGAGCCGCTTCGAGCGAGCTGTTAGCCATCTCTTACTGCAAAATGCCTGTTGGCGTTTTGCGGCCGCTCCGCAGAGGGTCAAAATCACATGGATCGAAGGCCGGTTTTGTTTTTCGCACGGCCCAAATATGGATCGAACGCCACTTTTGCACGTCGCCGGACGCGCAAGAGGGGCACGGGCCCGCCGCCGCACGGCAGCGGGCCCGTGCCCCTCTGGAAGCCTCTGGTCTGACGCGCCTACTCGAGGTCGATGGCCACGGTGAGGTCGGGGCGCACGTGGACACGCCCGGCGGCGAGCAGGCCCACGACCTCGGGGTAAAGCTCGTGCTCGATCTCGTGAATGTGCGCCTCGAGCTCGTCGACCGACCAACCCTCCTCCACCGGCAGCGCGCGCTGGGCGATGATGGGGCCGGCGTCGTAGTCGGCGTTGGCGAAGTGCACCGTCACGCCCGTGACCTTGACGCCGCGGTCGTAGGCGTCCTGGATGGCGTGGGCGCCCGGGAAGCTCGGCAGCAGCGCCGGGTGCAGGTTGACCACCCGGTTGGGAAACGCCGCGAGGATCGGGTCGTGCACCTTGCGCATGTAGCCGGCCATGATGACGTAGTCAATGTCGCGGCGCGAGAGCTCGGCGGCGATGATCTCGTCCGCCTGCTCGGGGTCGGCGTAGATCTCCTTGGAGAGGGTAAGCGTCTGCAGGCCGGCCGCCTCGGCGCGCTTGAGGCCAAAGGCGCTCGGGCGCGAGCTCACGACGAGCTCGATCGAAGCGTCGAGCGTGCCGTCGGCAATGCGGTCGATAATGGCCTGCAGGTTGGTCCCGCTGCCGGAGATGAGGACGCCCAGCCTGATGGCGGGCGCGCCCGCAGCCCTATCGCTCATCGTCGTACACGACCTTCCCCTTGGCGCCCGCCTCGCCGGCAATGACGCGGCCAACCTCAAACGGCGCGAGACCCTGCGCGACCAGCGCCTCGCGCACCGCGGCCTCGTCCTCGGGCGCGCACACGATGGCCATGCCCACGCCCATGTTGAAGGTGCGGTACGCCTCCTCGAGCGTGAGGCCGGCCTCGCGGATCATGTAGGTGATGACCGGCGGGACGTCCCAGGCGGGACCCGCCTCGCCGCCGCGGTACACCAGCGCGTCGAGCCCCTCGGGCATCGCGCGGTCCAGGTTCTCGGTGATGCCGCCGCCGGTGATGTGCGCCATCGCGTGGATGGGCGCGCCGGCGCGCAGGGCGGCCAGGAGCTTGCCGGCGTAGATCGTGGTCGGGCGCATCACGGCGTCGGCGAGCGACTCGCCGCCCAGCTCGGGCAGCGGCGTCTCGAGCTCCTCGACCGTCTTGCCCTCGATGGCGACCTTGCGCACCAGGGAGTAGCCGTTGGAGTGGATGCCCGAGCTCGGCAGGCCGAGGATGACGTCGCCCTCGCGCACCTTGTCCGGCCCGATCATCTTGGGACGGTCCACGACGCCCACCACAAACCCGGCGAGGTCGTAGTCGTCAGCGGCCATGACGCCGGGGTGCTCGGCCATCTCGCCGCCCACCAGCGCGCAGCCGGACTTGCGACAGCCCTCGGCGATGCCGCCCACGATCTTGGCCACGTGCTCGGCGCGCAGCTTGCCGATGGCCACGTAGTCGAGGAAGAACAGCGGCTCGGCGCCCATCGGGACGATGTCGTCCACGCACATGGCGACGAGGTCCTCGCCCACGGTCTCGTGACGGTCGAGCAGCTGGGCGATGGCCAGCTTGGTGCCCACGCCGTCGGTGCCGGAGACCAGGATCGGCTCCTCCATGTCCTTGAGCGCGGCGGCCGAGAAGCACGAGCCAAACCCGCCGAGCCCGCCGATGACCTCAGGTCGGTTGGTGGCCGCGACGGCCGCCTTGATCGCGTCGACGGCGCGGGCGCCCTCGGCGGTGTCGACGCCGGCGTCCTCGTAGCTCACGTGCTTGGTGTTGTCGGCCATCTTGGTCCTTTCTGTCGAAGGCGCGCGAAGGCCCGCGCCTATTCTCCCATCATGACGCTCTGCGCGTCCGCGAGCGGCATCCGAGACGTCCTGGACGCCTCGGTGAGGTTGTTGGGCTCGAACCCCGGCAAGAACCGGTCCTCCCAGTACGAGCGCGGGATCTCAACGGGATACTCGCCCGTGAAGCAGGCCTTGCAGTAGCCATGGGCCTCCCCGCCGGGAACGCAGGCGAGAAGCCCCTCGATGGAGAGAAATCCCACGGAGTCCGCCTCGATGTGGGAGCGGATCTCGTCGAGCGTCATCCTCGCGGCGATGAGCTGGTCCTGGCTGCCCGTGTCGATGCCGTAGAAGCACGGCCACGCGACCATCGGCGAGGCCGAGCGCACGTGCACCTCGGTCGCCCCGGCCTCCTTGAGCATCCGGACGATCTGGCGGCTCGTGGTGCCACGGACAATCGAGTCGTCCACCATCACGAGCCGCTTGCCGCGCACCACGTCCGGCAGCGCGTTGAGCTTGAGGCGCACGCCCATCTGCCGCAGCTCCTGGGTAGGCTGGATGAAGGTGCGCGCAACGTAGCGGTTCTTGATGAGGCCCGTGCCAAAGGGAATCCCCAGCTCCTGGGCAAAGCCCTCGGCCGCCGGGGTCCCGGAGTCCGGCACCGAGATCACGAGATCCGCGTCCACCGGGGTCTCCCGGGCGAGCTGCCGGCCCATGTTGTGCCGCATCAGATAGAAGCTCGTCCCGTCCTGCACGGAGTCGGGGCGCGAGAAGTACACGTGCTCGAAGATGCAGTTTGCCCGGCAGCCCGGCTGGCAGCCGCGCTCCGAGCGCAACCCGTCCTCGGAGACGCGCACGATCTCGCCGGGCTCGATCTCGCGCACGAACTTGGCGCCGGCGATGTCGAGCGCGCAGGTCTCGCTCGCCACGACCCAACCGTCGTCGCCCAGGCGCCCCAGCACCAGCGGGCGGATGCCGTGGGGGTCGCGGAAGGCGTAGAGCGCGTTCTCTCGCACGAGCACCATCGCGTAGCCGCCCTCGAGCATGCGCATCGTGTGCGCGATGCCCGTGCGCAGCCGCCCCGCGCGCTGCGTGAAGTAGCCGATGAGCTTGGCCGCCACCTCGGAGTCGGTGTTTGACCTAAAGGGGATCCCCATCTCGATGAGCTCACGGCGCAGCGCGTCAAAGTTCACGAGCGTTCCGTTGTGCGCCAGCGCGATGATCACGTCGTTGATCGTGGAGAGGTGCGGCTGCGCCGCCTCCCAGCCCCGGGCCCCCGCGGTGCCGTAGCGGCAGTGCCCGCACGCGACCCGCCCCGACATCGCGGTGAGGTCGGCGTCCGAGAAGACCTGCGTCACCAGGCCAAGGTCCTTGCGCACGAGCACCGAGCGCCCGTCTCCCACCGCGATGCCCGCGGACTCCTGCCCGCGATGCTGCAGCGCGCGGAGGGCAAAGTAGGTGATGCGGGCCACGTCGCGGCCGGGCGCCCACACGCCAAAGACGCCACACTCCTCGTGGAGGCCCTGCGGGAGGTCCTTCTCGGCAGTCTCGATGCTCATTGCGCGCTCGCCCCCTTGGGAATGCAGGCGAGCACCGTGCGGCCGGAGTCGCCGTCGTCATAGTTGCAGGTGCACAGCGAGAGCACCTGGGAGACGCCCGGGATGCGCTCGGCGGCGTCGGCGCGGCTCGTGGTCGCGCGGCCGAGAAGATCGGTGAGGTAGGCGGTGAGCTCCTCGGGGGAGGCAAAGGCGAAGCGGCGCACGTTGGCGTCGCTGGCGTCGGTCTGGTAGAGCATCAGCGGCTCGAGCTCGTAGGTGGCCGACTCAGTCACGTACCAGACCGTCGAGACGCTGTCGAACATCTCCTGGTTCTCCATGTCGGAGATGGGCTTGAACATGGCGCCGTTGCGCAGGTGGTGCCCGTAGACTATGGTCTGCGCGTCCACCATGCCGGGCGCGGTGTTCTCGTAGTCCATGAAGACCTGCCCACCGAGCGAGTACTCCCCCTCGGCGCTGGTGTGCAGGTACTTCTCGTTGTCAGATGCCTGGTAGACGGGGAAGTTGACCGCCGTCCCGGGAATCTGGACCCAGCCCACCACCTCGTCGTTGACGGCCTTGAGGCCCGCCCAGTCCACCTGCGGCGGGGTGGAGCCGTTGGTGGAGACGTCGGCGTAGGTGGCCAGCTCCTCGTTGATGCGGTCCTGCTCGGCGTACTGCATCCGGTTGTTCAGCCACATGCCTGCGGCCGCCACGATCAGGCCCGCGCCCACAATAAACAGCAGGACGGAGATCACGCGAGCGGCGCGCTTCCACGGGTCGCGGCTCCTGCGGCCCGAGAGGTCGTAGGGGTCGGTCTCCCGGAAGTGCGGCTCCTTGCGGCGACGGTCGTGACGATGGGCCTTGCCCTCGGGCTCGCTCACCACCGCGACAAAGCCGGACGCCTCGTGGGGCATGCCGGCGGCGTGGGGGTTTCCGTCGGGGGCGTGGTAGGACTCGTCTCCGCCGCGGCGCGTGTGGAGCGCCTTGCGGGGGTTGCCCGAGAGCGCCGGGCCGGACGGGCGCGTGGCGCCCGGGTCGTCCCCGGGCTGTCTGAAGTGCGAGGCCATGCGCGGCGACCCCTAGGCCTCGGCCATCTGACGCTTGAACTCGACGATCTTCTCGCGGTACTCGGGCATCGTGGCGCCGAGGATCTGCGTGGCGTAGATGGCGGCGTTCTTGGCGCCGTTGATGGCGACGCAGGCCACGGGCACGCCGGAGGGCATCTGGACCATGGAGAGCAGGGAGTCCATGCCGCCGAGGTCGGAGGTCTTCATGGGCACGCCGATGATGGGCAGCGGCGTGAACGCGGCGACGACGCCGCCGAGGTGTGCGGCCTTGCCCGCCGCGGCGATGATGACCTTGAGGCCGCGGTCGGCCGCGGAGCCGGCCCACTCGTGGACCTTGTCGGGGTTGCGGTGCGCGCTGGCGATGACCAGCTCGTACGGAACGCCGAGCTCCTCGAGCTGCTGGGTGCAGGCCTCCATGGTCGGCATGTCCGACTTGGAGCCCATGATGATTCCCACGAGCGGCTGCTCTGCCATGTTGATCCCCTCTCGTCGCTGCATATGCCTTTCCAGTATAGCGTGCCCGATGGCGGGCGGCGTGATTGCGGGCCTGTTAACCCCGCGCCGCCGGCCGGGGGACGAGCCTCCGCCCGAGTGCTATGCTGTGCCCTTGTACGCTGGTCCATCAGTCCGCGGACAAGGAGAATCCCATGAACAACTCAGCCAGCAATCTGTACCTGTACGAGCGCAAGGGCGGCTATCTGCCGCGCGTCGCCGCAGTTCACGACCTGTGCGGCTACGGCAAGTGCTCGTTGGGCGTCGCCATCCCGGTGCTCTCGGCGGCCGGAATCGACGTCTGCCCCGTCCCCACCTCGCTCTTCTCGGCGCACACGCGCTTCCCCAAGTTCTACATGCACGACACCACGCCCATGCTCGGCGAGTACCTCGACGCCTGGCGCGAGGAGGGCATCGAGCTCGACGGCATCTACTCCGGCTTTCTGGGCTCGGCCGAGCAGGTCGACGCCATCCTGCGCCTGTACCGCGAGTACCCCCGGGCGCTGCGCATCGTCGACCCGGTGATGGGCGACGGCGGCGCCAAGTACCCCACCTACACCGACGAGATGTGCGAGGCCATGAAGGGCCTGGTCGACGGCGCCGACCTGCTCACGCCCAACCTCACCGAGGCCTCGATCCTCACGGGCATCCCCTACGAGGGCCAGGACGTCGACGAGGCCTACGTGCGCCGCGTGATGGACGCCCTGTTTGGGATGGGCGCCAAGGCCGTGGTGATCAAGGGCGTCGTGCACGAGGGCGAGAAGATCATCCGCAACTACGTGGCCGTGAGCGGCGGCGAGATGGAGGAGGCCTCCGGCGAGCTGCTGCCCTACATGCTGCACGGCACCGGCGACCTGTTTGCCTCCGGCCTCACCGCGGCGGTCTACGCGGGCGAGAGCCTGGCCGCGAGCGTCGAGTTTGCGTGCGCGCTCGTGCGCCACGCCATGCAGATCACGCCCGACCAGCCCGACTACCAGGTGCGCGGCGTGAGCTTTGAGAGCGTCCTCGGCGACGTCACCGCGCTGCTCTCCTAAAGGCGGCGGGCACTCCGCACGTTTGGGACGGGCTCCCCGCCGGCCGTACGCCAGACGGGGAGCCTGTCCTTTTGTGGCTATAGAGGCTTTGGGGTTTAGGGGCTTTAGAGGCAGAAGCCGATGACCACGGCGTCGGGGGTGGCGGGACGGTGCCCGTAGCCCGTGTCGCCGTCCGGCGAGACGCACATGAACCACGTGGAGTTGGTCTGCTCGGGGCTGCGCTCCCACCAGTACTCGCCCGAGGCCAGCGCGACCTGCGGGGCGGACTCCGCGCCGGTCACGCCGAGCTGGGCAAACAGGCTGTACTGCTCGCCCTCGGGCTGGTAGATGCCGTAGCGCTTGTTGCCCGCGGGGACCTCTCCCACGATCTCGGAGTAGGAGAGCAGCCAGACGCGGTCCGAGGTCACGCTCTGCGCGGTGGTCCCGGAGCCGGAGACGGGGTTGGTGGTCTTGTCCACGGGGACGAGAAGGTCGGCGAGCTCGGCGGGAAGCTGTGCGAGCAAGCCCTCGTTGACCCAGGCGCGCAGGGTCGAGCCCTCCCAGCCGCCGGCGGTCTGCGCGAGCGCGTTCATGGGCTCGGTGCCCACGGAGCCGCGCGCCACGAAGCTGATGCCCGCGAGGCCGGTGCCGTCGGAGCGGGTGTCGTGCCGGAAGCCGGCGATCGCGATGGGCACGCTCGCGCCCGTGGAGAGCTCGAGCGACTTGGTGCTGTCGACGCCGATCGTGCCGTCCGCGCCGCAGAGGTTGTAGTGGGCGGCGATCTGGATGCCCGTCTCGTCGCTCTCGGCGGCGGAGATCAGCGCGGAGATCTGGGAGAGCTCGGCCCAGCTGTACTCGGGGTAGGAGGAGCGCACCTCGGGGCCGCCCTCGATGGCGAGCTCGGGCTCCTCGTCCTCCTGGGGCTGCAGCGGCTCGATGCTGCCGTCCGAGGGAGGCTGGACCTCGGGGGCCACGTAGCTGCGATCCGCAAACGGGCCAAACCAGCCCAGGGAGACGTAGACGAGAAACGCGACGGCCACCACGGCGGCGAGGGCGCCGATGCCGATGAGGGCGCGCTGGTCGTTTGACGTGGGGAAGACGTCCGCGGTGCGCTCGGCGAGGCCGGAGACGGCGGCGCGGGCGCGGTCGAACAAGGAGGGCTGAGGCTCGGCGGGCTCCGGCGCGGGCGCGGGCTCCTCGGGGGCCGGCTGGGGCTCCGGCGCCGCGGCGGGCTCGGGCTGGGGCTCCGGGACGGCCTCGAAGGCGACGGTCTTCTCCAGCTCGGGCTCCTCGGCGGCGGGCTCCGGCTCCTCGGTCGTGGGCTCCGGCGCGGGCGAGGGCTCCGCGGCGGCGGGCTCGGGCTCCGCGGCAGTCTTCGACTCGTCCTCAAGATCGGCCGCGGCGGGCTCATCCTCGGTCGCTGTGGGCGCGTCGTCGCGCGCCCAGGACTCGGGGACGGGGCTCTCTTCGGGCTCGGGCTCAATCTCAGGCTCGGCGGGGGCGGTCTCTGCGGGCTTGGGCCCGGGGACCTCGGCCTCGGCGACGACCCCCTCAACCTCGGCGGTCTTCTCGGCCTTAGGCCCGGTGGCCTCTGCGACCTCGATGACCTTCTCCTCGACAGCCTCAACCTCAGGCGCGGGGGCCGCTGCCTTGGCGTCCTTCTCGCCGGACTCAAACGAGAGCGTGGGATAGGCGGAGAGGGGGATGCGGGCAGACGAGCGTCCGGCTCGGGTGGCTCCATAGGAGCGCGGGACCCGCGGCGAGATACGCGAGGCGCGCGGGGGCGGGGCGATGGGCACCAGCGGAACCGCACCCAGGCCCATGGGCTCGAGCGGCTCCTCGAGCTTTCTCGGCGCGGGGACCTCCTCGACGGGCATCCCGCACGCGGGACAGAACCGCGCGCGCTCCGGCAGCTCCTCGCCGCACCTCTTGCACTTCACGTGAACCCCTCTCGACATGGTTAGCCTTAAAGGTAGCACGCAAACGCGCCGCGGCACGTGTCGGCAGGTTCTGACCTCGACAAACGGCGAGCTTTGAAAGCTGGTTGAGGCTGGGGCGGGGCGCCGCAGGCGGGGCGCTACTCCGATGTGCCCAGAATCTGGACCGGCGTGAACGACGTGGTCACCTGGTCGCGCAGCTCCTCCTGCAGCGTGCCGTCGATGCCGGTGATGCGGCAGGAGAAGTTGACGCCGGTCTCGGACTGCGTCTTGGTCCAGACGAAGGTCATGAACGAGCTCACCTCGCCGGTGGGCTTGAGGAAGCCAAACAGCGACGAGCGCTGCATGTTGCCGCTCTCGTCCAGGCGCACGTTCACGTGGTAGACGACGGTGTCGATGTTGGGGTTGAGCAGGGCGTTGACCGAGAAGGCGGTGGCCTGCACCTGGGAGCCCGCAAAGCACTCGAGCGAGTTCTCGGAGCTCGTGTCGATGACGGTGACCTCGATGCGGCCGGTGTTCTCGTCGGCCTCCTGGACGGAGAAGTCCTCGGGGAACTGCGTGAAGCCGTCGCCCCACTCGACGCCACCGCGCAGGGCGGACGCGACGGTGCGCACGTTGGCGTCCTCGGTGAGGTTGGCGGTGTTGGAGCGGCGGACAAAGCCAAAGGCCACCTGGCCGGCAACGACGAGCACGAGGAAGATCGCCACGAAGGAGACGGCGGTCCTGGTGATGACCTTGCCGACGTTGGAGCCGGAGGGGTCGTCCTCGGAGAGCGGGTCGATGTCGAGCGAGACGCCCTTCTCGCGGCGGTGCGCGCGCTGGCGGCGGGCTCGCTCCTCGTCGGAGTGACCGGTGTGATCGACCGTCGAGAAGAGGGCCTCGGCCTCGTCGGCCGTGAGGGCGCCCTTCTGGACGCGCGCGATCTCGCTGTTCTTAGCCATCTCTCCCTTTTCGACGCCGCACCCCGTGCAGTGCGGGCCACCCGTGCAGTACAGGACAGTATACGCAATCGCCCTGTTGGCGTCCGCGCCAACGGGCGCTCAACAGGATGCCTTCACGCCGGGCGTGACGGTTTTGAAAGGCGATGCGGTCACGCCGGCGTGTGACGACTCGCGGCAGGGCGGCCGAGGGGCCGCCGGCGGGCGCAGGAGGCCCGGGCGACGCCCAACGACGCGGTCCGTCTGCAATTCTGGCCTTCGATCCATATTCGGCGGTCTCCGGAAACAAAACCCGCCTTCGAGCCATGCGATTTTGCCCCTACAGCGCCATCCGGTGGCGCCAAGAATCACAAAACCCCAGTTGGCAACTATGCGCCGGGTACGCAAGACCGTCCAAACGCCCAAAAACGCATGGATCGAAGGCAAGTTTTGTCACCGGCAGGCGTCGAATATGGATCGAAGCCCGATTATGCAGGAAGCGGGCCGCCCGGCGGCGGCCGAAGCCCGTGCCCTACGCGCTGGCGCCGAGGCCGCCGTCGGCGAACTGCATCTCGTAGTAGCGCGCGTACGTGCCGCCGCGCGCGAGCAGCTCGTCGTGGGTCCCGCGCTCGGAGACGCGACCGTGCTCCATCGTGACGATTTCGTCAGCGTTTTTGATCGTGGAGAGGCGGTGGGCGATCACGAGCGTGGTGCGCCCGCGAGAGAGCTCCGCCAGCGACTCCTGGACGGCCTGCTCGGACTCGTTGTCCAGGGCCGAGGTGGCCTCGTCAAAGATGAGGATCGGCGGGTTCTTAAGGAACACGCGCGCAATGGCCACGCGCTGCTTCTGGCCGCCGGAGAGGTGGCTGCCGCGCTCGCCCACCTGGGTCTGGTAGCCCTCCGGCAGGCTCTCGATAAACTCCGCGATGTTGGCGCGACGCGCGGCCTCGCGGATCTGCTCGTCCGTGGCATGCGGGCTGCCGTAGGCGATGTTCTCCGCGATGGTGCCGTCAAAGAGGTAGACGTCCTGCTGCACCAGGCCGATGGCCTCGCGCAGGCTCCGCTGCGTGACGGAGCGCACGTCCTGGCCGTCAATACGGATGGAGCCGGAGTCCACGTCGTAGAAGCGCGGCAGCAGCGAGCAGGTAGTGGACTTGCCGCCGCCCGAGGGTCCAACCAGCGCGATGGTCTCACCGGGGCGGATGTCCAGCGTGAGGCCGCGGATGACCTCCTCGTCCTTGCGGCCGTGCGCCTCCGCGTAGGCAAAGTGAACGTCCTGGTAGCTGATGGCGCCCTCGCTCACCACGAGATCGGGCGCGCCGGGGGCGTCCTGGATGTCCGGCTGCGCGTCCAGCACCTCGCAGAAGCGGCGGAAGCCCGCGATGGCCTTCTGGAAGGTCTCCGTGAAGTCCAGGATGGACTGGATGGGCGAGGTGAAGAGCGTGATGTAGAGCGCGTAGGTGGCAAGGTCGATGGCCTGCATCTGCCCCCGCGCAATGAGCCAGCCACCGAGGACCACCACGGCCGTGTTGAGCGCGCCCATCATGACGGCAATGGCCGCCTGATAGCGCCCCATGGCACGGTACATGCGCGTCTTGGAGTCCAGGTAGGCATTGTTGGAGCGGCGGAACTTCGCGCGCTCCACGTCCTCGGCCGCAAAGCTCTTGACCACGCGCACGCCGGCGAGCGAGTCCTCCAGACGGCTGTTGACGCCGGAGATGCGCACGCGGTTCTCGGTGTAGACCTCGCGCATGCGCATGTTGGCATAGATGTTGTAGAGGACAAGCAGCACGGCGATAAGCGCGAGCACGCCCGTGAGCGGCAGGTTGATGGTCGAGAGGATGACAAACGAACCCGTGACCTCCACGATGCCAATGAGGATGAACTCCGGCCCGTGGTGGGCGGCCTCGGAGATGTCAAAGAGGTCCGAGACCAGTCGGCTCATGAGGTCGCCGGACTTGTTGTGGTCAAAGAAGTTGAAGCTCATGCGCTCGTAGGCGTCGAAGAGGTCCTCGCGCATGCGGCTCTCCATGCGGGCGCCCATCACGTGGCCCCAGAAGATCACAAAGTAGCGGCAGACGAAGCGCAGCGCGTACATGCAGACCAGCCCCGCGGCAAGATACGCCAGCGCCCCCATGATGGCGTCCGAGCCCCGGGTGAAGAGGCCGCCCGTGAGCGTTCGCAGGATCTGCGGGAAGGCGAGGTCGATGCCCGCCACGGTGATAGCGGCGATGATGTCGATGACAAAGAGGTGAAGCTGGCCCTTGTAGTAGCCGAGGAAGCGGTGGAACATGTGGCGAAACTCCGTGGTTTGACGCTGGTAGAGACATGCGGGAACTAGGGTAGCACCGTCGGCGCGCGGCGAGAAGAACGACGCCCCGACGGCGGGGGTGGCCGTCGGGGCGTCGATGAGGGGCTTTCGCGCTGCGCTACTTGGCACGCGCGAGGCGGTAGCAGTTAGCCAGCTGGCCGCCGTTCTCGGCCCAGCGAGGCTCCACGACCAGAAGGCCGTCCGCGCGCAGAGCGGAGACGAGGCGGTCTATGGTCTTGACGTTGCGGCCGAGGGACTCGGCGATGGCGCTCTTGGAGCACCCCTCGCCCTCGTGCTCGCCAACATAGGCGAGGATGGCGATCTCGGTCTTGGTGAGGCGCCTTGGCCCGTCCCCCGCTTTGCGCGCCGTGCGCGGCATGTGCGTCACCTCTCTTCGATGGAAGCCGGCCGGCACCTGGTTGGGGTGCCGGCCGGCGATGGTCTCTCGTGTCCCGCTAGCGGTTCCTGCGAACCCTGAGGACGTAGGCGCCGGCCACGAGGGCGACACCGCTCAGGGCCAGGGCCACCGGGGCCGCGGCGTTGGTGTGGTCTCCGGTGTCCGGGGTAGCCGGCTTCTGCGGCTCCTCGGGCTTGGAGGGCTTCGTGGGCTCGGTGGGCTTGCCGGGCTTATCGGGCTCGCCGGGCTCCTCGGGCACCTTGTAGGTGTTCGTGAAGACCGGGAGCGCGCCGGAGCCGTCGTAGAGGACGGTTGCCGTGAGCGTTCCGTCGCCGTTGTCCGTCACCGTGACGGTGGCGGTGTGCGTGGCCGTGTCGTAAGTCACGTTGGCCAGGCTGCCTGCCACCTCGCAGATGAGGTAGGTGTACGTGCCGGCCTCAGTAAACTCGATGGGCGAGAAGACCACGGAGCCGTCGGCAGCGTTGGTGACCGTTGCCACGACATTGCCCTGGCCGTCGACGAGCTCGAAGGTGAACTCGCCGGCCACGAGGTCGCGGCCGTTGAGGACCTTGGTGGCGCCCAGGGAGACGTTGGCAGTCTCGTCCGGCTCGTAGGCGTTCTTGAAGGTCACACCACTGGCGGCGGTGCCGAGGTCCCACTTGGCAACGAGCTTGTTGCCCGCGCCGTTGGTCACCTTGGCGGTGACGTCGTACGTGGTCTCGTCATAGGTCACGCCGTTGTGCTGGACGCCCGGGGCCTCCGGGTCGTCGTCCTGCGGCAGGACCTCGGTCACGGTGAAGGTGTACTCACCGGCCTCGTCAAACGTGAAGCCGTCGCCCGAGAAGGACACGTTGCCGGAGACATCGTTGGCGCCCGTGAGCGTCTTGGGGCTCACGTGGTCGGCGTTGTCACCGGTGGCCGTGATGGTGAAGCTGAACTCGCCGGCGACCATGTCACGGCCCGTGAGGGTCTTGTCGACGTCGAGATCGGGCTTGGAGGGGTCGGTCTCGTCCGGGGTGGGCGTGGGCGGGATGTAGGGCTTGTCGTACTTGTTGGTGACGGTCGGGTTGTTGCCCTCGACCGTCGCAACAAGCCGGCCGTCGCCAGGGTCCGTCACGTGAACCGTGATGGTCTTGGGCGCGTTGTCGTAGGTCCAGCCCTCCGCAGAGGTCGTGGTGGTCTCGGTCACCGTGAACATGTAGTCGCCAGGCTTGGTAAACGTGAGATCACCAAAGTCGACGGTATCGGTGCCCTGGATGCCGGTCAGGCCAGAGGTCTTCTTGGTGATGGAGTTGTCAGCATCGAGACCCTGAACGCCGTCGGCGTTGTTGGTCGTGAGCTGGAGCTTGAACTCGAACTCGGACAGGGCGCCAGCACCGGTGACGCTCTTGGTCACCTGGAGATCGGCCTCGTTGTCACCGATTACGACAAACTCCGCCT